>CAZXRD010000008.1:0-32901 GCA_964642465.1 uncultured Oscillospiraceae bacterium
TATGCCCTCTACAGCGGACTCTATTTCTCGAATCTCCATATTTGGAAAATCTCCTTCCCCAAAACTGGCATAGCTATTGGTTGACCGCCGGATGCGGCGCCTCTGTGCCGGTGTAGGAAATGGAAAAGTCCTGGTCTTCGCCATCCACATGGATGGTGCCCACCCGGCACAGCTCTAAAATGGCAATAAACGTGGCCACCACCTCTGACCGGCTGGCACAGGCGTGGATCAGCTCCCCTATTGTCGCAGGGCCCTTGGATCGGAGCCGGCCAATCAGCTGAACGGTTTTTTTCGTGACAGAATACAAAATCGGCTGGGGAATGCCCCCCTGACGAATGGGCTGGGGCAGCCGGGCCTCCTCCCGCTTGCATACCGCTTGCAGGGCCGCACACAGGGTCTCCGGCGCATGGTCATAGGCATAGCCGGTTTGGCTCGGCAGCGGCTCCGGGGGCTTTACCCCGTACTGGGAGCCGATCTGGTATAGGGCCTGGAACTGGTCTACCACCGCCTTGATCCGGGTGTAGTGATCCCGGCTCTGCAGCGCCTCCAGAGACTGGATCAGCTGCTCTAGCTCAGAGACCTCTTCCTCCTCCCCGGCCAAAAGCACCTTGGTCTTGATATAGGCCAGGTGGGAGGCCATGGCCACAAAATCACTTGCGATCTCCAGGTCCATCTGTTTCATCTCATCCAGATAAGCCAGGTACTGGTCTAAGATCTGGCTGATCTGGATGTCCTTGATCTCAATTTTATTTTTGCTCAGCAGCAACAGGATCAGGGCCAGGGGCCCTTCAAAATCCTCCAGACTGTCCTTGGCTTTGACGATGCCCGCCAAATGAAAGGTGGGGTTTTCCAAATGCACACCGCCTTATCCATAGAAAATAGATGCAATCCCCCAGGCGCCCTGAAACAGCAAACGGAAGACAAAATTCACCGCTGCCATCAAGGGCCTGTCCAAAATACCGGTAATCAGGATGACAAATAAAATCAGCATCCCGTAGCGCTCATATCGCATGAGCCGGAAATACCCCTCGTCCGAAAGCAGGGAGAACACCACTTTCGACCCGTCCAAAGGCGGGATGGGGATCAGATTGAAAAGGCCCAAAGAGATGCTCAAAACGGCTGTCCGGGCCAAAATATCATACAGCACCGTCTGGGAGGCCACAGGGTACACAAATCCGAAGATCAGCAGCACCACAAAAGCCAGCAAAAAATTGGAGACGGGTCCCGCCAGGGCTGTGAGGGCCATGCCCCGTTTGGGGTGCTTAAAGTTCATCATGTTCACCGCCACCGGCTTGGCATAGCCGAAACCGAAAAACAGCATCATGATAAATCCCCACACATCGATATGCTTCAGGGGGTTTAAGCTGAGGCGGCCGCTGCGTTTTGCCGTATCATCCCCCAGTTTATAGGCCACCAGCCCGTGGGCCAGTTCATGGATGGTCATACAGATGAGAATGGGAATGACAGACCACAGCAGGCCCGTGAGGTAGGACCAGTCCAGCCCATTCCATATGCTGCGAATGATTCTCAAGGATATTCCTCCGAAGGGACGTTTCTTTTTCCCAGTATATCATGCCTGGGCAAACTTTTCAATTTCCTGCAGCAGTTGGTCCCGGCCTGTCCCCTTCTCCGCTGAAAAGGGCAATAAAACCGCATGCGCCGGCAGCTCCAACGTCTCCCAAATGCGCTTCAAATTGGGCTCGATCTCGCTTTTTTTCAGCTTGTCCAGCTTATTGGCCACCACGGTCATGGGGCAGCCGGTGCCCTTGAACCACTGGGCCATCACCTGGTCCCCCTCCGTGGGTTTATGCCGGGCGTCCACAATCAGGACGCCGGCGGTGATCAGATCCGGCGCCCCAAAATAGGCCTCCATCAATCTGCCCCAGCGGTCCCGCTCCTGCTTGGAGACCTTGGCATAGCCGTAACCCGGCAGGTCCACCAGATACAGCTGGCTGTCCACCAGGAAATAGTTGATGTGTATGGTCTTCCCCGGCGAGGCGCCCACCCGGGCAAAGTTCTTGCGGTTTAAAAGCCGGTTGATCACGGAGGACTTGCCCACATTGGACTTGCCGGCAAAGACAACTTGGGGCAGCCCGTCCCGCAGGAAATCTGCCGGGCGGGCCGCCGATTTAATAAATTCTACCTTATGCAGGTTCATTGTATTCCCCTTATCTCACTGGCGCAAAGCTACACCTGTGGGCTTCTTTTCCCCGGCGGCAGGCAGGTGTCCGCCCTGCTCCGGCGCCTGGTGCTGCATATCCAAAGCCAGCGGCAGCACGCCATCCATATGTTCCACCGGCTCAAAATGGAGGGCTTTGCGCACATTCTGGTCAATTTCCTCCAGATCCGGCTCGTTGTCCTTTGGCAGGATCACCGTCTGGATGCCGTTGCGCAGGGCGGCCATGGTCTTCTCCCGCAGGCCGCCGATGGGCAGCACCCGGCCACGCAGGGAGATCTCCCCTGTCATGGCGACAGAGCTGCGCACCGGGATACCGGTAAGGGCCGAGACCACCGCCACGGCGATGGTAATACCGGCGGAGGGCCCGTCCTTGGGGATGGCCCCCTCCGGGAAGTGGATATGTATGTCCTTATTCTTATAGAAGTCCGGGTCGATGCCCAAACTCTCCGTGCGGCTGCGGATATAGGAGACGGCAGCCTTGGCGGACTCTTTCATCACATCCCCCAAATTGCCGGTGAGCTCCAGCTTGCCGTTTCCTGGCAGGACGTTCACCTCCACCTGCAGCAGCTCGCCGCCCACGCTGGTCCAGGCCAGGCCGTTTACAACGCCCACCTGATCCTTTTTGCCCAGCTGGTCCGGCTTAAACTTTTTGGGGCCCAGCAGTTCTTCTAAGTTGTGGGGTGTCACGGACACGGATGGACTGCCGCTGACCACAGACGCCGCCGCCTTCCGGCAGACGGCCGCCAACTCCTGGGCCAACTGGCGCACGCCGGACTCCCGGGTATAGCCGGTGATGATGCCCCGGATGGCGTCATCCGTAAAGCGGAGCTGCCGGCCGGTGAGCCCGTGTTTCTTCCGCTGTTTGGGCACCAAGTGCTCCTTGGCGATGTGCAGCTTTTCCTCATCGGTGTAGCTGGAGATCTCAATGACCTCCATCCGGTCCAAGATGGGCCGGGGAATGGTGTCCGTTGTGTTGGCCGTCACCACAAAGAGGACATCGGACAGGTCAAAGGGCACCTCTAAGAAGTGATCCCGGAAGGTGGAATTCTGCTCACTGTCCAAGGCCTCCAACAGGGCGGCGGAGGGATCCCCCCGGTAGTCGCTGCCCAGCTTATCGATCTCATCCAAAAGCAGTAAGGGGTTTTTGCTCCCCGCCTGGCGGATGGCCGCAATAATGCGGCCGGGCATGGCCCCTACATAGGTCTTTCGATGGCCCCGGATCTCCGCCTCATCGTGGATGCCGCCCAGGGAGATGCGGGCCATTTTCCGGTTCATCGCCCGGGCAATGCTGGCGGCAACGGAGGTTTTGCCCGTACCCGGCGGGCCTACCAGGCAGAGGATCATGCCGTTGGCTTTGGGGGCCAGCTTCCGCACAGAGAGGTATTCAATGATGCGCCGCTTCACCTTTTCCAGACCATAGTGATCGGCGTCCAGGATCCTTTGGGCAGCTTGGATGTCCAGCCTGTCACGGGTCTCTATATTCCAGGGCAGCTCCAAACAGGTGTCCAGATAGCTGCGAATCACTGCCCCCTCGGAAGATCCATAGGGCTGCTTGGCCAGGCGGGAGACCTCCTTCAGGAGTTTTTCCTCCACCTCTTTGGCCAGGCCCAATTTGACAATCTTGTCGTGGTACTCATCCAGCTCGCCGAAAAAGTCGTCGCCCTCTCCCAATTCGTTCTGGATGACCCGCAGCTGCTCCCGCAGGATGTTGTCCCGCTGGGCCTTGACCAGCTGCTCCTGGGTCTTATCGGAGAGCTGCCGCTCAATCTCCAGGATGTCATTTTCCCGTTTTAAAAGCTTGCTCACCTTCTGCAGGCGGCGGACCGGGTGAAACTCCTCTAAGATTTTTTGTTTGTCCACATAGTTTAAATAGATATTCTGGGCAATATAGTCTGCAATATAACCCGGGTCCCGGCTGGTGGTCACCTGGGCCACGTTTTCCGCAGAGAGCCCGCTGGAGAGTTCACAGTACGTGGCAAACAGCTCAAAGCACTGGCGCATCAGCGCCTCTGTCCGCTTGGTGACATCCGCCTGGATGCTGGGGACACCTTCTACTTCTGCAGAGAAATAGGGCTCCAGACGGGTGAGGCCCACCAGTTTTGCCCGGTATAAGCCCTCCACCATGACCCGGACACTGTTCCCCGGCAGGCGCAGCAGCTGGCGCACGGCACACACCGTGCCCACCCGGTACATGTCTCCTTCCCCCGGCTGTTCCTGCATAATGTCCTTTTGGGTAAGGAGAAAAATCTTCTGTTCCCCGGACAGGGACGCCTCCAGCGCCGCTACGGACATAGGCCGCTCCACATCAAAATTCAGGAGCATGTCCGGGAACACGGAGATGCCCCGCAGGGCCAGGGTAGGCAGATTTTCTACCGTATATAAACGCAAATCGTATGTAGCTTTGTTTTCTTGGCTCATAATTGTCTCCTTGCTCGGCGTCTTCATGGAAATTGGCAAAAAGCCGCACGAAAGACTCGTGCGGCTTCTCTCTTATGACGCAGTACCGGATTCCATAATTTCCGGTGGGATAGTCTTGGAAAGAGACCGCTTTTGAATCACAGGTTCCTCTCCCGCCGTAATGCAACCCTTGGTAATCAACACTTTCTCTATAGAGGGGTCAGAGGGCACGTCAAACATCAGCTTGGTCATAACCCCCTCCATCACACTACGCAGGCCCCGTGCACCGATCTCCATCTCCAAGGCCTTGTCGGCAATGGCGCCCAGCGCCTCCGGCTCAAACTCTAAGGTCACCCGGTCATACCCCAGCAAGGTCTTATACTGGCGTACCAAGGCGTTTTTTGGCTCTGTCAGGATACGCACCAGGTCATCCCGATTCAGGGAGTGCAGGGGCGTAATCACCGGCAGACGGCCGATAAGCTCCGGAATGATGCCGAACTTCAGCAGATCATGGGACTGGACATGTTTCAAAATCTCGCCCAGGTTCTTATCTTTTTTCCGCTGGATTTCAGCGCCAAAGCCAATGGTCTTTCTGTCCATACGGTTTTCGATCACCTTCTCGATACCGTCGAAGGCGCCGCCGCAGATGAACAGGATGTTGGTGGTGTCAATGTGGATAAACTCCTGGTGGGGGTGTTTCCGACCGCCCTGGGGCGGTACATTGGCGACTGTCCCCTCCAAAATCTTCAGGAGGGCCTGCTGCACCCCTTCCCCGGATACGTCCCGGGTGATGGAGGTGTTCTCGCTCTTGCGGGCGATCTTGTCAATCTCATCAATATAGATGATGCCCCGCTCCGCCAGTTCCACGTCAAAATCCGCCGCCTGCAGCAGTTTCAGCAGGATATTTTCCACGTCGTCCCCCACGTAGCCCGCCTCCGTCAGGGTGGTGGCGTCGGCTATGGCAAAGGGTACGTCTAAGATCCGGGCCAGGGTCTGGGCAAACAGGGTCTTACCGCTGCCCGTAGGGCCGATTAGGAGGATGTTGCTCTTCTGCAGTTCTACATCCGAGTCCTCCTGGAAGAGGATGCGCTTATAGTGGTTGTACACCGCCACAGACAGGGAGACTTTTGCCGCCTCCTGCCCGATGATGTACTCATCCAGCACATTTTTGATCTCCGCCGGCTTGGGCAGGCGCATACGCAGTTCCGCAGAGGCGGACTTGCCGGGCCCCTCTTCCCGCTCCACGGGGATATAAGTGTCCTCCAGCACGCTCATACACAGGTGGACACACTCATTGCAGATGTAGGCGCCCTGGCCGGCAATCAGCCGTTCCACCTGGTCCTGGGTCTTGCCGCAGAAGCTGCAACGCAGCATTCTATCGTCATTTTTTGGCATACTTAGCTAGTTCCTTTCGAGGATCAGCGATTTATTAGCGATTGTAAATCACCTTGTCAATCAGGCCGTACTCCTGGGCCTGGGCGGCGGTCATAAAGTTATCCCGCTCACAGTCGGCGGTGATGGTGGCCAGATCTTTGCCGGTATTGTCCGCCAAGATCTGGTTCATCCGCTTTTTAATGATCTCCAAACGCTTCAGGTGAATGGCCATATCGGTGATCTGGCCCTGGGTCCCAGCAGAAGGCTGATGGATCATGATCTCCGCATTGGGCAGCGCCAGGCGCTTGCCTTTCGCCCCGGAAGAGAGCAAGAAGGCGCCCATACTGGCAGCCAGACCGATGCAGATAGTCGATACGTCACACTTTACATAGTTCATGGTGTCGTAAATGGCCATGCCGGCTGTCACGCTGCCGCCGGGAGAATTGATATAAAACTGAATGTCTTTGTCCGGGTCCTGGGCCTCCAGATACAGCAGCTGGGCCACAACCAGACTGGCTGTGGTATCATTGACCTCTTCCGAGAGCATGATAATCCGGTCATTTAACAGCCGGGAGAAAATATCATAGGAACGCTCGCCTCTGGAGGTCTGCTCAACAACATAAGGCACCAAACTCATTTTCAACAGCTCCTTTCCTGGAACACAAAAATCAACTAGAGGTTATCCATAAAGGGAGAGGATTATTCAGCGTCCTCTGCCTTTTTGGTGGTCTTTTTGGCAGCCGGCTTCTTGGCGGCAGGCTTTTCCTCGCCATCAGCAGCCTTTTCCCCGTCGTCGGCCGCAGCTTTCTTCGCTGTGGTTTTCTTTGCAGCCGGCTTCTTAGCAGCAGGCTTCTTCTCTTCCGCTTTCTCTTCTTCCTTCTCTTCCACAGGCTCTGTAGCGATACCGGTGGAGTAGATCAAGTCAGCGGCCTTGGTGAGCAGCATATCCCGCTTCAGCACATCTGCTGCCAGGACATTTTTCAGCTTATCCGCCTCCATGCCGTAGTTCTCTGCCTGTTTGGCATGCTCAGCCTCCAACTCCTCGTCGGAGACCTCCAAGCCCTCTACTTCGGCAATCTTGTTCAGCAGCAGCTCCACTTCCACCTGTTTCTTGGCGGCCGGCATGCTGCTGGTGCGGAAGGTGGCCATATCCATGCCCATCATCTGCAGGTAGTCCTCCAGGCGGATGCCCTGGGAAGCCAGGCGGTACTGATAATCCTGGATCATGTTGTCCAGCTGCTCCTCCAACATGGCGTCCGGGATCTCCACGGTCATGTTGGCAATGGCGGCGTTCATCAGCGCCTCGTCAAAGTCCCGCTTGGCAGCGGTCTCTTCCTGCTCGGTGAGCTTGTCTTTCCGGGACTGCCGGTACTCGGCCAACGTGTCAAAGGAGGACACATCCTTGGCAAACTCATCGTCCAGCTCAGGCAGGATGTTCTCCTTCACCTCATTGACCTTCACATGGAAGACCACGTCCTTGCCGGCCAGGTCCTCGGTATAGTTCTCCGGGAAGGTGAGGGAGATGTCCTTCTCTTCCCCGGCCTTCATGCCAACCACCTGCTCCTCAAAGCCCGGTACAAACTGGCCGGAGCCCAGGGTCAGGTTGTGCTTTTCGCCCTTGCCGCCCTCAAAGGGGGTGCCGTTCAAAAAGCCCTCGTAGTCAATGTTCACCGTATCCCCATCCTGGGCAGCCCGGTCTACTGTCTCAATCCGGGCGTTGCGGTGGCGGGTGGCCTCAATATCTGCATCCACCTCTGCGTCAGAAATCTCCACCTTGGCCCGGGGGGCGGACAGGCCCTTATACTCGCCCAGCACCACTTCCGGGTACAGGCCAATGAGGAAGGTAACGGTGACCACTTTGTCGTCGTTTACGTCCACATCCTGAACGGTAGGACGGCCAACCGCCTTCAGCGCCTTATCCTCCACAGCGAAGGAATAGGCGTCCGGACATACGATATTTATGGCATCTTCATAGAAAATAGAAGCACCGTACATACGCTCTATAATCTTCCGGGGAGCCTTACCCTTGCGGAAGCCGGGCACATAGATGCTGCCCTTGTTTTTCTTGTAGGCGGTATTCAGCGCCGTTTCAAATTCTTCTGCGCTAACCTCTACCACCACTTCGGCAGTGCTTTTTTCTTTGTTCTCTACACTCTTTACGACCATAAATGCTTATCCTCCCGACTTGTTCTTCTGGTTCTTTGGATAGTCCCAGAACGTATCTTTGTTATTTTAGCAGGTTATATCATAAATTTCCACATATTTTATGAAAATTAGCATAAAATTTTAAAAGGCCGGAAATTTATATAGTCTGCAGATACCATTTTATAAAAAATCCCGTCAATTTTCCCTTCTTTTGCGAGTCTGTGACCGGGACCGTGGATATGTCCATAATAGCAGGCGGTCACGGAATAGGCCCGGAGCACATCTACAATGTCCTGACAGACATAGTCGTTGTACCGGGGCGGGTAGTGGAGAAAACACAGCTTCTCCCGGTCCCCCGCCGCTTTCAGTGAGGCCTCCAGCCGCATCACTTCCCGGTTTAGAATCTTCTTATCGTGTTCCCCGCCGGTCTCCTCTTCATAAAACCAGCCCCGGGTGCCGCAAATGGCCACATCCCCGTAGAAAAAACAGTTGTTGTGCAAGATATCGATGCTTTGGATATTGTTGGCCGCAAAAAAATTGTGGGCCTTGGTGGCTGTCGTCCACCAGTAGTCGTGGTTCCCTTTTAAAATGATTTTTTTCCCGGGCAGCGCCTCAATAAACTGGAAATCTGTCAGGCAGTCCGCTATGGCCATACCCCAGGTGATGTCCCCGCAGAGGACACACACATCCTCCGGCCCAAGGTCTGCAAACCCCGCCTTTAATTTTTCTACATAGTTGGTCCATCTGCCGCCGAACACATCCATAGGTTTATCCGCCGACAGGGACAAGTGCAGATCTCCAATTGCATACAAAGCCATACAATTTCTCCGGTATAGAAAGCCTTTCTTCCGCCCATACTAAATCCGGGCGTTCCCAAAAATACAAAAGAGACAAAGGAGAAGGAACATGTCTGATCAGAAAAAGGACTGCAGCGCCTGCTTGCCCGGCGTAGTCTGCAGCGTAACCAACTGCAAATACCACGGCGGCGCTGACCGCTGCCAGGCCACCCATATCTCCGTCCGCTCGGAGACGGCCACCCAGAAGGCGGAAACCTTCTGCGGCACTTTTGAAGCCCGGCATACCACAGCTGCCCTGTAACCCAAAGGCACTGGATGGAGGGAGGCATTTGCTCTGCAAATGCCTCCCTTTTCTATTGTCAAACCTACTTACACAGCACGGTTTCCACCACTTTGTCCATGTCCTCCTTCTGGACACAGAGGTCAAAGCGGATCGCTTTGTTTTTCAGCGCCTGCAGAGGCGCCGGGGCTAGGGTTCCGGTCACCGCCGCCAATTGGTCGATGAGCTCCACCCCGCTGGCTTTGGTGGGATGGCCGAGTGCCTCCAGCACGCTGTCGCAGAATTTATAGGGGCTGGCTGTCGACACCACCACAGCCGGCGTCTGATCCCCGGTCTCATGGCGGTAGTGGTTGAGCACATCATAGGCCACCGCCGTGTGGGGGTCAATGAGGTAACCATACCGGCGGAAGGTGGCATCAATCACCAATTTGGTCTTGCTGTCGGAGCAGTAGGCCGCCCAGAACTCCTTGTCCAGGCCGGCTTTGATCTTGCTGCTCACGGTATAGCTGCCCTGGGTATTCAAAGCCTCCATATAGCTGGTAATCAAAGCGTCGTCCTTATCGGAGAGCTCATATAACAGCCGCTCTAGGTTGCTGGAGACCAGAATGTCCATGGAGGGAGACAGGGTATTATAAAAATGCCGATTTTTGTTATACGTCCCGGTCTGGATGAAGTCCGTCAGCACGTTGTTCTGGTTGGAGGCGCACAGGAACTTCTGGATAGGCAGGCCCATCTGCTTGGCGTAATACCCCGCTAGGATATTGCCAAAGTTCCCGGTGGGCACACAGACGTTGATGGGGTCGCCCAAGGCAATCTTCCCGTCCCGCACCAGGTCGCAGTAGGCGGAGATGTAGTAGACAATCTGGGGCAGCAGACGCCCCCAGTTGATGGAGTTGGCAGAGGAGAGCATCCAGCCGGCCTTGGCCAGTTTTTCCCGCATGGCCTCGTCGGAGAAGATGCGCTTTACCCCGGTCTGGGCGTCGTCAAAATTCCCCTCCACAGCGCAGACCATCACATTCGACCCCTCTTGGGTGGTCATTTGCAGCTGCTGGATCTCCGAAACCCCGTTTTGCGGGTAAAATACGATGATTTTGGTCCGGTCCACATCCCGGAACCCCTCCAGGGCGGCCTTCCCCGTATCTCCGGAGGTGGCCGTGAGGACGCAGACCTGCTTGCGCTCCTCCTGTTTCTTTAAAGATGCGGTCATCAAATGGGGCAGCATCTGCAGGGCCATATCTTTAAAGGCACAGGTGGGCCCATGCCACAGCTCCAAAAAGTAGGTCCCCTGCTCCAGCTCATGCACCGGGGCGATGGCAGAGACGTCAAACTGCCGGGTATTGTAGGCCGCATAGGCAAAATTGTTAATTTCCGCCGGGCCGAACTCATCCAAAAACGGCGTCATCACATAGACGGCCCGCTGCTGGTAGGACATCTGGCAAAGGGACTCCAGCGCCTTGGCCGGCAGGCGGGGCAGCACTTCTGGCACAAACAGGCCCCCGTCCCGAGCGAGCCCCTGGGCAATGGCCTGGGCCGGCCGGAACCGGATCTTCTTATTTCTGGTACTGGTGTAATACATCCTCAAATCCTCCCGCTTAAAATGCATTGGCAATATGGTGAAGCTCCGGCCTTGCCGTATCCATCCCCTGGGGGGCATAGATCTCCATCACGTCAAACCGGGGCTGCAAATCCGTCTCATTGGCCGCCAGCCACAGCTGGGCCGCCGTGCGCAGCCGCTCCTGCTTGGGCCCGTCTACAAATTCCCGGGCGGCGGCAAAGGCGCTGCTCTTGCGCAGTTTCACCTCTACAAACACGATGTACTGCCGGTTTTGGGCGATCACATCGATCTCCCCAAACCGGGTCCGGTAGTTCAGGCCCACAATCTTATAGCCTTTGGCCCGCAGATACTCGGCTGCCACCGACTCGCCCCACCGGCCCAGGAGCTTTTTCTCCATCCTCTCACCGCCTAGTGCAATTTCTTTAAAAAGCTCTGCCGGTGTATCGGGCAGGGCCCTAGCTCCCGGATGGCTGAATAGTGCTGTTTGGTGCCGTACCCCTTATGCTGGGCAAACCCATAGCCCGGGTACAGGGCATCCTGCTCCACCATATACCGGTCCCTGGTGACCTTGGCCAAAATAGACGCCGCTGCAATAGATGCGCTGCGGCTGTCCCCTTTTACAAAGCATCTGCTGGGGTATTGTATACCAGCGGACCGGTTCCCGTCAATAAGGCACAGGTCCGGCACCGGCTTTATCTGCGCAATGGCCCGATTCATGGCCAGATACGTGGCATTCAAGATGTTCAGCTGGTCGATCTCCTGGGGGCTGGCGCTGCCTATGCCCCAGGCCACAGCCTGAGCCTGGATCTGGGGAAAAAGCTGCTCCCGCCGCTTCTCCGTCAGCTTTTTCGAGTCATTTAAGCCGTTTATCACCAGCTCTGGCGGCAAAATCACCGCCGCTGCGTATACCGGGCCGGCCAAAGGGCCACGGCCCGCCTCGTCCACACCGCAGACCAGGGCATAGCCCTCTGCAAAACATTGGCGCTCAATCTCCCACAGGTCCGTCTGTGCATCCATGTTTACCCCTCCTGCTCTCCCGGCAGTTCCAGGGTGATACGGCCCAATTTGCCGCCCCGGAACTCGTCTAAGAGTACGGCGGCCATCCGCTCTATGTCATATTCCCCACGGGAGATGAGAAAGCCCCGTTTGGCCGCCGCCTGTTCCAGCAGGGCAAACCCGTCCGCTTCCGGGTCCGGGGTAAATTTATACCGCTCCTCAATGCGGCCCGGGTACTCGCTGCGCAGGCGGAGCATCAAATTGGCAGCCAAGGTCTCCCGATCTACGATCTCATCCCGCACAGCGCCGGTGATGGCCAGATTTTCCCCCACGATTTGGCTGTCAAACCGGGGCCACAAAATCCCCGGTGTGTCCAGCAGTTCCAGGCTGGGACTTACACTGATCCACTGCTTGCCCCGGGTCACGCCCGGCCGGTCTGAGGTCTGGGCCGCCTTCCGCCCGGCTACCCGGTTGATAAAAGAGGATTTGCCCACATTGGGAATCCCCACCACCATGGCCCGCAGGCGGCGGCCGGCCTGCCCCTTGCGGGCGTACTCCTCCAGCTTTTCCTTTAGGCAGGCGGCCACAGCAGCGGAAAACCCCTGGGTCCCCTTGCCTGTTTTCGCATCTGTCTCCAGCACCGTAAGGCCCTGGCTGCGGAATGCCGCCACCCACTGTTTGGTGGCATTGGGATCCGCCTGGTCCACCCGGTTTAATATAATCAGTCGGGGCTTATTCCCCACCAGACTGTCCAGGTCCGGGTTCCGGCTGGACTGGGGGATGCGTGCGTCCACGATCTCGCAGACGGCGTCCACATATTTGACCTGTTCCTCCATCATACGCCGGGCCTTGGTCATATGGCCCGGGAACCATTGGATATGCATCTCTTCCCGCATAGCCTATCACCCCACTGTGCCAAACCGCTCAATGGGCAAAATCCGCAGATAGACCTTGCCTAAGATGCAGCGGGTATCCACCATGCCGATGGACGGGTTGCGGCTGTCTGTAGAGGCGTTCCGGTTGTCCCCCATGACAAAGACGCAGCCCTCCGGCACGGTCACCGGGAAATCCACCCCTTCATAGGTGTAGG
This sequence comes from uncultured Oscillospiraceae bacterium, assembly GCA_964642465.1. Classification (GTDB taxonomy): domain Bacteria; phylum Bacillota; class Clostridia; order Oscillospirales; family Oscillospiraceae; genus CAZXRD01. The sequence goes on from CAZXRD010000008.1 coordinate 12,814, forward strand.
TCGGCTCTGCGATATAGGATTCCTGGAGTACCTGGCCGTCCACAGTCACGGTACCCGTCTCAAAATCAATATCTATGGTTTGCCCCTCCGTAGCGATGATCCGCTTGACAATGGGCTCGTTGCCATTGCCAAAGGTTGGGGAGGTCAAAATCACAATATCCCCGTACTCCGGGGTATAAAACAGGTTAGAGACAATAACTTTATCCCCGCTAAACAGGGTGTTGTTCATAGAGTCTCCAACGACACCAATGACCCGGCCTACAAAGACAAACAAAAACACGCTGAGGAGCAGAGCCACTACAATACACTGGACCCAGTCGTAAATGCCGCTGCGGGCAGCGGAAACCTTCGGTGCGGGGCCGGTGGCCACTTTGGGCTGGGGCGCCGGCGCAGGCGGCTCCTCTAAAAGGCGGTCCTCTTCCCAGGTCGTGTCCAGCTCGGCCTCCTCTATCTTTTGCTCATATTCCTCGCCCAAAAGATCTTGGAGGTAAGCATCTAAATCAAAATCATCGTCAAAATTGCGTTTATCCATTTCATTTCCTCATACGATAAAAGCCAAAACATACCACAGGCATTCCCAATTATACACGTTTTCTTGAAAAATGAAAAGGGGAAGCCGGCCTTTTCCCCCGGATTTCACCATAACCCAGCCGCATTTTTACTTTTGTGCAATAAACAAAATAAAAATAGCGGCCGTTTGGCCGCTATTTTTCGGTTGGCTTAGATCTTTTCTTTTACCTTAGCCCGCTTGCCAACTCTGCCACGCAGGTAATACAGTTTTGCTCTGCGCACCTTACCATGGCGGATGGTCTCTACGGACACAACAGAGGGCGAATGTACGGGGAAAACCTTTTCGCAGCCAACATTGTAAGAAATGCGGCGCACGGTGATGGTCTCATTGATGCCGCCGTGCTTTTTGGCAATGATGGTGCCATCAAAAGCCTGAATTCTCTCCCGGTTGCCTTCTTTAACCCGCAGGTTCACACGCACGGTGTCGCCCACGTTCATGGGGGGAAGCTCCTGCTTGACATACTGATCGGTCAAAGCCTGAATCAGATCCATTTTCATATCCTCCCTTCCTTGCAGGCGTTCTTGACGCCACATAGACGCCAGCGGACCGCCCCTAATCCAAGGGCCACCACACAGATGCCCCTATTCAGACTTAGAGATTTTACCATAGTCTATGGCAAAATGCAAGCAAATTTTTCAGGTATTTTCCGGTTTCTCTAGACTTTCAGCTCCACCTGCTCCTGGCTGAGCACATCTTTATATTTTTCCAGCACCGGCTGTACATAGTCCCGCAGCAATTCTGTCACCTGATCCGGGGCCCGGCCGATATAATGGGCCGGGGTCAGTTCCTTTTCAATCTCCGCCTTGGTAAGGCCAAAGGCCGGGTCTGCAGCAATCCGGTCAATCAAGTCGTTTGGCAGGCCCTGCTCTTTCACCACGGCGCCGGCGGCCACGGAATGGACCCGGATGCGCTCATGGAGTTCCTGCCGGTTGCCGCCCCGCTTGACGGCGTTCATCATGATGTTCTCCGTGGCCATAAAGGGCAGCTCCTCCATGATGTGCTTTTCAATCACCTTTGGATAGACTTTGATGCCGCTAGCCACATTGGTGTAGATATTCAAAATGGCGTCAATGGCCAAGAACGCCTCCGGCACGGAGATCCGCTTATTGGCGGAGTCGTCCAGGGTGCGCTCAAACCACTGGGTATAGGCGGTCATAGCCGGATTGAGCGTATCCACAATCACATACCGGGCCAGGGAACAAATCCGTTCACAGCGCATGGGATTGCGCTTATAGGGCATAGCGGAGGAACCGATCTGATTGCTCTCAAAGGGCTCTTCCAGTTCCTTTAAATGGGACAGCAGCCGCATATCGGTTGCAAACTTGCCGGCGCTTTGGGCAATGCCGGAGAGGGTGGACAGGACGCTGTAGTCCGTCTTCCGGGAGTAGGTCTGGCCAGAGACCGGCACCACGCCGGGAAAGCCCATCTCCTCGGCAATCATCTGCTCCATCTTCTTGATTTTTTCCTGATCCCCGTCAAACAGCTCCATGAAGCTGGCCTGGGTGCCAGTGGTACCCTTAGAGCCCAGGAGTTTTAAAGAGGCGATGCGGTGCTCCACCTCCTCCAAATCCAGCAGCAGGTCATTGAGCCACAGGCTGGCCCGTTTGCCCACGGTAGTGAGCTGGGCGGGCTGGAAATGGGTAAAGCCCAATGTGGGCAGGTCCTTATACTGGTCGCAGAACTTGGCCAGGCGGGCAATCAGGTTCACCAATTTGTTGCGCACCAGAATGAGCCCTTCCCGCATGAGGATCATATCCGTGTTGTCCCCTACATAACAGCTGGTGGCGCCCAAGTGGATGATGGGCATGGCCTTTGGGCAGGCTTTGCCAAAGGTGTGGACATGGGCCATCACGTCATGCCGGAGTTTTTTCTCCATCTCAGCGGCATAGTCGTAGTCAATGTCCTGAATATGGGCCTCCATCTCGTCGATTTGCTCCTGGCTGATGTCCAGGCCCAGTTCCTTCTCCGCCCGGGCTAGGGCCACCCACAGCCGGCGCCAGGTGGAAAACTTCTTATCTGCGGAAAACAGGTAGAGCATCTCCGGGCTGGCATAACGGGAAGCCAAGGGGCTTTCGTAACTTGCAGTACTCATATAGCTATCTCATCCTTCACAAGAAATTGGCGTGGAATGTTCCACGCCAATTTTACCGTATCTCTTGCAATTAATCCAGACCTTGTTGAAAAAAAGCGAACTTAATCCATCAGGAACTGCTCTAACCGATCCAGCCCTTTCTGAATGCTGTCCATAGAGGCGGCATAGGTCCAGCGGACGAAGTTGGGTGCGCCGAAGCCACTGCAGGGCACCACGGCCACCAGGCCTTTTTCCAGGAAAGCCAGGGCAAAGTCGTCCCCATTTGCAATCAGCTTGCCCCCCAGGGTGCGGCCGATGAGCTTTTCCATATTCATCATGATGTAGAAGGCACCCTCCGGCTTGATGCAGCTGACGCCGGGGATCTCGTTCATCCGCTTGACGATGTAGTTCCGCCGCTGCTCAAACACGTCCCGCATGGCCAAAATGCCCTCCTGAGGCCCGTTCATAGCCTCCAGGGCCGCATACTGGGAGATGGTGCTGGGTGCGCCGGTGGAGTGGCTTAAGTAGTTGGACATGACCTTGGCAATCTCTTTGTTGGCGATGGCATAGCCGATCCGCCAGCCGGTCATGGCGTAGGACTTGGAGACGCCGTTGATCAGGATGGTCCGCTCCTTGATCTCGTCCCCCAGGCTGGCAAAGCTGACAAACTCCGCCCCGTCATATACCAGGCCGTAATAAATCTCATCGGAGATCACATACAGGTCGTTTTTCAGGCACACGTCGGCAATGGCCTGGAGTTCCGCCCGGTTATACAGCATGCCCGTGGGGTTAGAGGGGTTGTTCAAAAGTAGGGCTTTGGTTTTCGGCGTCACCGCTGCAGCCAGCTGCTCCGCCGTGATCTTAAAGTCCTGGTCCTCCCCCGCATGTACGATTACCGGCACGCCGCCGGCCATCAGAATCATCTCATAGTAGCTGACCCAGAAGGGCGCCGGCAGGATTACCTCGTCCCCAGGATTCAAAAGCGCCACCAGGGCGATAAAGACGTTGTGCTTGGCGCCGCTGGCGATCACCACCTGGGAAAAATCATAGTCCAGGCCGCAGTCTGCCTTAATCCGGTTGCACACAGCCCGCCGCAACGGCTCAATGCCCGCCGCCGGTGTGTATTTGGTCCGGCCCTCAATAATCGCCTGGATGCCCGCCAGTTTGATGTTGTCCGGGGTATCAAAATCCGGCTCGCCGGTGCCGAAGCCCACCACGTCGATGCCGTCGGCCTTCATCTTTTTCGCCAGGGAGTCCACCGCCAAAGTCGTAGACGCCCGGACGGCGCTGGCTACTTTTGAGATCTCTTTCATACTACTCTACCCCCATCGGTAACTTTTTTCCCTATTTCCAAAGAGTCATTTGACGTTATTATATGCTCCTTCTTGCAAAATGGCAATATCCAAACGCAAAATTCTATGGAAAATGAATTCTTGCAACTTGCCCCCTGCATCCTTTCGTGTAAATTGACGGGGACTTTCGGAATTTTCTTATGTTTCTTCCTGAAAATAGGAAAAAAGCCGCCCCGACATATCGGAGCGGCTTTTTATTGGTCTTGTAACCTGCAAAATCCTCTAGCCACAGATGGCTTGGCAGATTAGATCGCCCATCTGGCTGGTGGTCACAGGGTGCTCTGCCCCCATATCTGCGGTGCGGTGGCCTGCATCCAGTACGGCGTCTACCGCTGTTTCAATGGCTTGGGCCTCCGCCTGCAATTTAAAGGAATAGCGGAGCATCATGGCTGCAGATAAGATGGTGGCAATGGGGTTGGCCTTCTGTTGGCCGGCGATGTCCGGAGCGGAACCGTGGATGGGTTCATACAGGGCCGGGGCGCTGTCCCCCATGCTGGCAGAGGGCAAAAGGCCGATGGAGCCGGTGATCATACTGGCCTCATCCGACAGGATGTCCCCAAACATATTCTCCGTCACCAGCACGTCAAAGGCGGCGGGATCCCGCACCAGCTGCATGGCGGCATTGTCTACATACATGTCTCCGTACTCCACTTCCGGATACTCGGCGCTGAGCCGGTGCATCACCTGGCGCCAGAGCCGGGAGCTCTCCAGCACATTGGCCTTGTCTACGCTGGTGACCTTTTTCTTCCGGAGCATAGCCAGCTCAAAGGCCCGGCGGCCGATGCGCTCGATCTCCATTTCGCTGTACTCCATCAGGTCACTGGCCACCACGCCCCGGTCAGCGGTCTCATATTTGTTCCGCTTGCCGAAGTAGATCCCACCGGTGAGCTCCCGGAGGATTAAGATGTCAAACCCCTTATCCGCTGTGGCCTCCCGCAGGGGGCAGGCGCTTTTCAGCGCCGGGCGCAAGGCCGCCGGCCGCAGGTTGGCATAGAGCCCCAGGTCGGAGCGGATCTTCAGCAGGCCCTGTTCCGGCCGCTGTTCCACCTGCAGGCTGTCCCACTTAGGGCCGCCCACGGCGCCCAGGAGCACGGCGTCCGCCGCTTTGCAGCCTTTCGCCGTCTCCTCCGGATAGGGGGTGCCATACCGGTCTGTGGCACAACCACCCAAAAGCAGGGTCTCAAACTGGAAGCGATGTCCAAAGGTCTCCCCTACTTTTTCCAAAACTTTTACTGCCTCAGCAATCACCTCGGGACCAATGCCGTCCCCCGGCAGAAGCGCAATCTTATAGTCCATCTCTACGCCTCCCTGGCCTTCAGGGCCGCAAGCAGGCCGCCCTTTTCAATGATGCCCTGGATAAAGGGCGGGAAGGCAGCCGCCTGATAGGTCTTGCCTGTGGTCTCGTTGCGGATCTCCCCTGTGGAAAAGTCCACTCTCACCTTGTCCCCGGGGGAGATACCGTCCACCGCCTCCGGGCACTCCATAATGGGAAAGCCGATGTTGATGGCGTTGCGGTAGAAAATCCGGGCAAAGCTCTTGGCGATGACGCATTTGACGCCGCAGGCCTTGATGGCCAGGGGCGCATGCTCCCGGGAAGAACCGCAGCCGAAGTTGGCGCCGCCCACCACAATGTCGCCCGGCTGCACCTTGCCGGCAAAGTCGGCGTCAATGTCCTCCATGCAGTGTTTTGCCAGTTCCTCCGGCGAGGGAGCGTTTAAGTACCGGGCGGGGATGATCACGTCGGTATCCACGTTGTCCCCGTATTTATAGATGTTCATTCCCAATTCCTCCTTCTTACAGCGCTGCGGGCGAGGCCACGTAGCCCATCACGGCGCTGGCCGCCGCTACGGCGGGGTTGGCCAGGATGATCTCCGAGCTCACCGGGCCCATGCGGCCCACAAAGTTCCGGTTGGTGGTGGAGACGGCCCGCTCGTTGTCCGCCAAAACGCCCATATGGCCGCCCAGGCAGGGGCCGCAGGTGGGCGTGCTCACGGCTGCGCCGGCCTGGATAAAGATCTCGATCAGCCCTTCCTGCAAAGCTTGGAGATAGACCTGCTGGGTGGCGGGGATGATGATGCAGCGGACACCGGGTTTCACCTTCCGGCCCTTTAAGACCTCCGCCGCTTGGCGCAAATCCTGGATACGGCCGTTGGTGCAAGAGCCGATGACCACCTGCTGGATCTCCAGGCCGGCCACCTGGTCCACCGGCTTGGTGTTGGACGGCAGGTGCGGCAGGGATACCGTGGGCTGCAGGGTGCTCAGGTCGATGACCACTTCCTGCTCGTATTCGGCGTCGGCATCTGCCTCATACACGGTGTAGGGGCGGGTGACCCGGCCCTGGAGATAGGCCTCCGTCTTCGCATCCACCGGGAAAATGCCGTTTTTGGCGCCAGCCTCAATGGCCATATTGGCAATGGTGAACCGGTCGTCCATGGAGAGCTCGGCTACCCCTTCCCCGGTAAACTCCAGGGATTTATACAGGGCCCCGTCCACGCCGATCAGGCCGATCAGGTGGAGGATCACGTCCTTGCCGCTGACATACTTCTGCAGTTTTCCTTTCAGGGTTACCCGGATGGCGGCGGGCACTTTAAACCAGGACAGGCCCGTGGCCATGCCGGCGGCCATATCCGTAGAGCCTACGCCGGTGGAAAAGGCGCCTAGGGCCCCATAGGTACAGGTGTGGGAATCGGCGCCGATGATGCACTCCCCCGGGGCCGCCAGGCCTTTTTCCGGGATCAGAGCGTGCTCAATGCCCATCTGCCCCACGTCAAAGAAGTTAGTCAGGGAAAAACGGCCTGCAAATTCCCGGGCGGTGGCGCAGAGCTGGGCCGCATTAATGTCCTTACAGGGGGTGTAGTGGTCTAAGACGATGGCGATCTTGTCCTTGCCAAATACTTTGGTAAAGCCCTCCTTATCAAACTCGCCGATGGCCACAGGGGATGTGATGTCGTTGCCCAGGACCAAGTCCAGCTTGGCCTCAATCAGCTCCCCCGCCTTCACCGAGGGCAGCCCGGCCTTGGCTGCCAGGATCTTCTGGGTCATGGTCATGCCCATGTTGTATTTCCTCCTTTTGCATAGCTGCATGTTTCTCTTGCCTGTATTATGACATAAAGCTTGCAGGCAGAATGTAAACTATGTTACAATCTAAGAGAAAAGTTCCGGAAAGGAGCGAAAGCCATGGCCTACTCCCTACAAAATCAGATGTCAACCGGCAAGGACGCCGATCCCTGGGCCTGTTTTCGGCGGCTGCAGACGGGTAAGACCTATGAAAAAGGGCAGCTCATCTATATGCAGGACACCACAGCAGATCGGTTTTACTACATTCTCTCCGGGCGGGTGCGCTCATTCATCAGCGATTCGGACGGCAATGAGCGGGTCTTGAACCTCTACAGCCAGGGGGACATTTTTGGAGAGGCGTCGTTTTTTGACGGGCAGCCCCGGATGTCCTCCGCCTCTGCTCTGACGGAGAGCCGCATTCTCTCCATTGATTGGGAGAGCTTGTCCCGCTTTTTTGCAGAGGATCCTCAGCTGCCCTTTGCCATGCTGCGGTACCTCTCCAACACCATCCGGGTCCTGTCGATCGCCATGGACAACGTGAGTTTCCGCTCTGCCCACCAGCGGATTGCCAGGCAGCTTCTGGCCCTGTCCGGCGGCCGGGCGGGCCGGGTGCCCTGCACCCATGAGGAGCTGGCCCACAGCGTAGGGGTCAGCCGCATCACCGTCAGCCGGGTTCTGGCGGACCTGGCCGCACAGGGCCTTATCCGCACCGCCTACCGGGCGGTAGAGATTTTAGAGCCGACCCGGTTGGAACATGTGGAATAACAGGCACACCCCCACAGTTCCCTGCCGGCCGCCCATAACAGCATTTACGTACAAGGGAGGAACATACAATGGCATTTGACTATAAGAAAGAATACAAAGAATTTTATATGCCGAAAAACAAGCCAGGCATTGTCTCCGTGCCGCCTATGAACTACATTGCCGTCCGGGGCCAGGGGGACCCCAACACGCCGGACGGGCTCTACAAGCAGTCTATCGGCCTGCTCTATGGCGTGGCTTTTACCATTAAGATGAGCAAGCTAGGCAGCCGGCAAATTGCCGGGTATTTCGACTACGTGGTCCAGCCTCTGGAGGGCTTTTGGTGGCAGGCGGGGCGGCAGGACATCGACTACGCCCACAAAGAGACGTTTCAGTGGATCTCCGCCATTCGTCTCCCGGATTTTGTAGGCCAGGCAGATGTGGCATGGGCCGTGGAAGAGGCGGCCCGGAAAAAGAAAATGGATTTTTCTCCTGTCACATTTCTGCCCTATGCAGAGGGGCTCTGCGTGCAGTGCATGCACATTGGCCCCTATGACGATGAGCCTGCAACCATCGCTCAGATGCATACGTATATGGAGGCGCAGGGCTATGTTTTGGACATCACAGATCAACGCCTGCACCATGAAATCTATCTCAGCGACGCTCGTAAAGTAGCGCCGGAGCGGCTAAAGACCGTCATCCGGCATCCCATTTCAAAAAGCAAAGCATAAACCAAAGAAGCGGCGGGCTGGCCCGCCGCTTCTTCTTCGAGTTTTATAGGATAATACAGATCAGGCCGCCGGAGCCCTCGTTGATGATCCGTTGCACTGCTTCCCGGAGTTTTTCCTGGGTCTCCTCCGGCATCTTTTTAATCTTGGCGTTTAAGCCCTCGCTGGCAATGTCGTACAGGGACTTGCCAAAGATGTTGGACTCCCAAATCCGGCTTACATCTCCCTCAAACTCCTGGAGCAGGTAGTTGATAATGTCTTCGGAGGAGCGCTCGCCGCCCACCGCCGGGGAGACCTCCGTCTCCACATTGGTGCGCATCATGTGGATGGCCGGGGCGCTGGCCTTTAGCCGTACGCCATAGCGGCCGCCTTGGCGGACAATCTCCGGCTCCTCCAGGTGCATCTCTTCCCGGGTGGGCAGCACCACGCCATACCCCCGTTCGTTGACCTCTTCCAGGGCCTGGGCAATCTTCTCATACTCCCCTTTGATATGGGCCATCTCTGTGAGAAGGGACATCAGGTCCCCGTCGTCCCCAATGGGAAAGCCGGACTCCTCGCTCAGGGTCTTGTAAAACAGCTCCCTGGGCAGTTCAATCACCGCCGAGACTGTGCCGCTCCCCAGATTGATCTCCTGTACCCGGGCGGCGCTGATGCCCTCCCGCTCCCCTAGGGCGTGTACAGCGCCCTGCACATCCTTGATCCGGCGCATACCGGTGACGCTCTCCCGGATGGCTGCAAACAGGCTGTTTTTGATAGGATGGCTAAAGGCCAGGGCGTCCACCCAAGGCGGCAGGAAAATGCCAAACTCCCCGATGGGAAACTCATAGAGCACCCCTTTGATGATCCCGGTAATGTCCTCCTCTTCCAGGGTCATGCAGTTAACCAAGAGGCAGCTTACATCGTATTTCTCCGACAGCTCGGCCTGCAGGGCCTTGGCCTCCTCCGACTCCGGCTGGGCAGAGTTTAACAGGAGGACAAAGGGTTTCCCCAGTTCTTTTAACTCCCGGACCACCCGCTCTTCCGCCTCTACATAGCCCGCCCGGTCAATGTCTGTAATGGTGCCGTCTGTGGTGACCACAATGCCGATGGTAGAGTGTTCGGCGATGACCTTGCGGGTGCCAATCTCCGCCGCCTGGGACATAGGGATTTCATGGTCAAACCAGGGCGTAGTCACCATCCGCTCTACCCCGTCCTCATACTGGCCGCTGGCGCCCTCTACCATATAGCCCACGCAGTCAATGAGACGCACGAAAAAGGAGGCGCCGCCCTCCAGCTCTACGGTGATGGCGTCCTCCGGCACAAATTTTGGCTCTGCCGTCATGATGGTGCGGCCGGAACCGCTCTGGGGCAGTTCATCTTTGGCCCGTTCTTTCATGTAGACGTTTTCAATATTGGGTATAACCAGTGTCTCCATAAAACGCTTAATAAAGGTGGACTTGCCGGTGCGCACCGGCCCAACCACACCAAGATAGATATCTCCGTCTGTGCGAAGTGCGATGTCCTCATAAATCCGCAGGTCTTCCACGCTGTTTCCCCCTTTAGGCAAATACATATATTTGAGGGGGACCACCCCTCGCCTTACTCCAATATTATGGGGATAAGCTTCTGGATATGCAAAAATCTAGGACAAAAGAATAAATTCCCCTACATGGAAAAGGGCAAATGCAAAGTGCCGCCCGGCAAAAGCCGGACGGTACTTTCTATATATCTAGCTATTTAATCCAAATAATTGCCCACCGGACTGGAATTATACTGCTTAATTACTTTCACAAGGATAGACCCGTCCGGCTGCCGCTCCTCTTCCAAGATCTTATACTTGGTCTGGTTGCGCTCCAACTCTTTTTTATACTGCTCTACTTCCTGTTTAACCAGGTTCTCTGCATAGGCCTGCCCCACATCCTCCTTCAACATGAAATGCAGGGTTTGGCAGATGCAAGCCGCTTTGACACGTTTCACGATTTTACCTCGCTTTCCAGAATAAGCCCACAGCCTGTATGCATTTTGCAGACGCAAACAGCTGTAGATCGTATCTATATTATACGAAATTTTCCAGAAATCCGCAAAGCGACTTTTGACCAAAAAAATTTTTATTTTTTGGTGTTTTCTTAAAAATATTTCTATTCCAACTATTTTGAGTTCTCTTTTTCAAGAATCCCTTGTGTCCTCTAGGCAAACTGTACAGTCTGGCCGTGGACCTGGCTGATGGTGAGGGGAATGGCTGGGAAGTGTTTTTGCAACAGCCCGGCCATCACGGGACAGACGCAGTTTTCCGTGCAAAAATGATCCCCGTCGATCAAGTTGATCCCCAGCTCCTTGGCCTCCAAAAAGACATCGTACTTCACATCGGCGGTAATATAGGTGTCGCAGCCCTGCTCTATGGCGTAGTGCAGCTCTCCACCGCCGGAACCACCCAGGACGCCCACCTTATGCACCGGCCGGCCTCCATCCACATAGCGGAGCCCCGCTGTGTTTAGGGCCGTCTTCAGCTGGCCCAGAAAATCCGGCAAGGCCATAGGCGCCGGCAAGGTGCCTATCCGCCCGATGCAATAGCTGTTCCCCTGGGCATCCACGCTGTCCGGCGTCAAATGCTCCACATGTTCCAGGCCCACTGCCGCCGCCAAAGCGTCGTTGACGCCGCCGGCCGCCGCATCCATATTGGTGTGCATACAGATGGCGGCGATGCCGCTTTCAATGAGCTGCAACAGCTTTCTTCCAATACGGTCCCCGTCGGTGACTGTCTTGACAGGGGAAAACAATAGCGGGTGGTGGGAGACGATCAGATTGGCCCCCCGGGCCTTTGCCTCTGCAATCACGGCGTCTGTGATGTCCAAAGAAACCAAGATTCTGTGGACCTCTGCCTCCTTGTGCCCCACCAAATGGCCCACGTTGTCAAAATCCAACTTCATGGTCACCGGGGCAAATTCATCCAAACATGCAAAAACATCCTGTACTGTGGTCATATATACCGCTCCTTTCTCGCCTTGCACTGGGCAAGGGCCTCTCGCAAAATCTGCAATCTGGCCTGGTCCTGGGGCCGGCGCCCCGCCGCCAGGCCACGGACGGCCCGCTCCAGCTTGTCTATTTTCTCATCTATGTACGCCTCCAAAAGCGGGCTGCCGCACTGCAGAAGCACCGGGGGCAGGTAGCTGTCTCCCAGGGACACGGGGCTGGCCGAGCCGCCTTGGGCGCAATAGATGCAATAGAGCTTTCCATTTTCCGCCGCTAGGTCCGCCGCCGTCAGTGCATAGCCCTGCTCTCCCAGCCATGCGACCAAGATCTCCGGCTTGCTCATGGGCTGCAGGATTAACTTTTTCCCCTGGCGGGTCCAGGGGGCAGCGCCTAGGATATGGCATATGGTCTCGCCGCCCATTCCGGCCACAATCACCGTGTCCACACAGTCTCCGTCTATACCGGAAAGCCCGTCGGTGCACTGGAAGGTAATTTGTTCCGTGACCCCGTAAAGGGCCGCCGACGCCTTGGCCCGGTCCAATGGGCCCTGGCGCAAATCTGTGGCCACCAGGCCGCTGTAGCCCCGCTGGGCCAGCCAAACCGGGATATAGCCGTGGTCAGTCCCCACATCCGCCACCCGCTCGCCGGGCCCCACAAAGGCGGCAATGGCCAAAAGCCGCCCGGAGAGTTCCAATTTCCCCATCCCAACGCTCCTCACATAGCACAACAGGGCCGTAATCTCTTACGGCCCTGCAGGTTTTGCCGACGGGCGATTATTCGCCCATCAGCTCATTGATCTTGGCTACAAAGGCGTCTGCATCCACGCCATGGACGGTGCAGGCCTGTGCCACAGTCTCCCCGCTGGCCAAGGCACAGCCCAGGCAGTGCATGCCGATCTCCTGGAACAGGCCAGCGGCCTGGGGCGCCATGCGCACCACATCGCCAATGAGCATATCTTTTGTTACGCTTGCCATGTGTCATAACCTCCATATTTTGCGATAAGAGTATTATATGCAAATTTTCTGCTAATTTCAATATGAAATCTGCCGGTTTTCCCGGCTTTTCCATTCCATCATCTGTGGTATGCCCGGATTCCCGCCGCATTATATCGCATTTGTCATTTTGCCTCGCATTGACAAAAGGCCGGCCTTCCCCCTACAATAAATAGAAAGAAAACACATAAAATGAAGTTTAGGAGGTTTTTTATGAAGCGTAGCGGCATCATCAACGCCGAACTGATGGCGGCCCTCTCTGCCATGCGGCACTCCGACACCGTGGGCATCATCGACTACGGCCTGCGTCCGGAGCCGGGGGTAAAGATCATTGACTTGTCTCTGGTACCGGGCATCCCCACCTTTATGGATGTGTTCAAGGCAGTGCTCAACGAGTTCATCTTTGACCAAGTGGATTTCTTTGGCGGCATGCCCACGGCCAACCCGGAACTGTACAAGACCATCTGCGACGCACTGCCCAACCACAAAAAAGAAATTCTACCCCCCATGGACTTTGTGGCGGCGGCCAGCAAGGCCTCCCTGCTGATCCGCACCGGGGACAACAGCCCCGCCTGCAGCATCCTGCTCCACACCGCTTTGGGCATTCCCGGCACCTTCGAGCCCTATGACGTCCGTTTCGATTAAATTCTATAGATCCCAAATTTCAGGCATTGAGAAAGCTTTTCTCAATGCCTTTTTTGTTTTGTAAAAACCTTTAGAACCCGGGATTTTCACATTTTGGAAACAAAATTCCCACATCCCGCAAATACTTCCCCCCTATAATCCCAAGCGTTGACAACGAGAAGGGGGCATGAAAAATGAATGCGATTGAAATACGCAATCTGACCAAAAGCTTCCACGGCATGTATGCACTGGATCACCTGAACATGACGGTGCCTGTGGGGGCGATCTACGGCTTTATCGGTGAAAACGGCAGCGGCAAATCCACCACGGAAAAGCTGATTTGCGGACACCTTGTTCCGGATAAGGGAAAGATCAAACTCTTTGGCCGGGATTATCGGGATGCCGGCGTCCGGGTTCGGGTCGGCGCTCTGATTGAAAGCCCAGGCTGTTTCCCCAACTACAGCGTATGGAACAACCTGATGCTCCAGGCCGCCAATCTGGACATTCAGCATCCGGAGGCGGCAGTGCGACAAGTCCTCAAGGTGGTGCGGATGGAGGGGTCCGCCTCCAACAAATATAAAAATTGTTCCCTGGGTATGAAACAGCGTATCGGCATCGCCATGGCGCTATTGGGAAACCCCGCCCTGCTGATTTTAGACGAACCCATCAACGGCCTGGACGCCGACGGCATGCGCATTATGCGGGAGGTGCTGGTGGATATTACGCAAAACTACCACTGCACGGTTATCATCGCCTCCCATATCCTCGGGGAGTTGGAGAAGATCGCTACCCACTACGGCATCATCCGTGGCGGGAAAATGATCCGGGAGATGACGGCCCAGGAGCTGGAGGCCGACTGCCCCACCTACGTGGCCCTGCAGACCCAGGATATGGAGCGGGCCCGGGCCCTGCTCACCTATCAATATCCCCGTGTGACGGAGGAAAACGGCTATATCCGAGTCTATGACGCCCCCGGCCCTGAGGCCATTGTCAACTTTCTATATGAAAACGGCATTCTGGTCAGCGAGGTCAAAACGGCGAAGATCAGCTTGGAAGAGTATTATACGAACCTAATGGAAAAGGAGGCGGGCAAATAACATGGAAAGGACGACAACGCAGCCGAGGCTTGCCACAGGCAGCCCGAAGAGACGGGTACGCAGTATGCTGAAAGTAGATTCCCGCCGCATGTTCACTACGCCCTTGTTTTACATCCTCCTGGGCGTTTGCCTGGTCATTCCCATTTTGATCCTGGTGATGACCACCATGATGGACGGCACGGTGACCGTAGACCCCAACACCGGCGTGGCCACCACCATAGAGGCCTTTGACAACACCTGGCAGGCCATCGGTTCCCTCAGCACCGATGGGGCGATGTCCATGGATCTCACCGGGATGTGCAACATCAATCTGGTCTATTTCCTCATTGCCGTTCTGGTCTGCCTCTTTGTATCCAGCGATTTTAAAAGCGGCTATGCCAAAAACCTGTTTACCGTACGGGCTGAAAAAGGCAACTATGTTCTGTCCAAAACCGTCGTCGGTACCATAGGCGGCATGTGTATGCTCCTGGCCTTTTTTGTAGGGGCCATGCTGGGCGGCGCTATGGCCGGACTCCACTTTGACACCGGGACTGCCGGCGTCACGGGCATTGTCATGTGTATGCTCTCCAAATTGTGCCTGGTCCCCCTGTTTGTCTCCATCTTCGTGCTGATGAGCACGGTGGGAAAAGAGAAAACATGGCTCTCCCTGCTGGGCTCGCTCTTCATTGGTATGCTGTTTTTCACCACCGTACCCATGATGACCCCGCTGGACTCCACCATATTAAACGTGGTCTTTTGCCTGGCCGGCGGCGTACTGTTTAGCATTGCTTTGGGCGTTGGCAGCAAAATGGTATTGAAAAAAACAGACCTGATCTAGCAATAAAAAAAGACGGCCGCCTTATGGCGGCCGTCTTTTTTTATTCTCTTTGGATCGATTAGGCCTCTTCTCTCATCTTGGCAAAGCACTCGCTGCAGTAGACCGGCCGATCGGACTTGGGCTCAAAGGGAACCTTGGCCTCGCCGCCGCAGGCTGCGCAAACCGCCGTGAAATACTCACGGGGGCCACGGGCTGCGTTCTTACGAGCGTCCCGGCAGGGCTTGCAGCGCTGGGGCTCGTTCTGGAAGCTGCGCTCTGCGTAGAACTCCTGCTCACCAGCGGTGAACACAAATTCCTGTCCACATTCTTTGCATACTAGTGTCTTGTCTTGGTACATGATGATTCCTCTCTTTTGACAAATCTTACCCTTGCGGGCATGTAATATTGCGCTCAGCTTGCTAGCTGATATCGCCTGAATGAAGGTATTGCGCCATCTTTTTACGGATGCGCTGCACAGCATTGTCCACCGATTTTGGGGACCTGTTCAATTGTTCGCCTATCTCTTGATAGGATAGGCCTTGCAAATATAAATCCAAAATCTCTGCCTCCAGGGGAGACAAATGGTGGGAAAATGCTTTGGCAAGCTCGTCTTCTCGTTCACGAGCCAACACTTGGTCCTCAGGCTCCCTGCGAAATGCGTCCCGCAATACGCTCCCTTCTAGGGGTGGGTTCTCTTCATCAAAAGAGGCGTCTAAGGATAGGCTGGTATTTAGAGGAATATGCTTGTTGCGAGAGGCAGTGCGGATGGCCGTATACAAACGGCGCTTGATGCACAGCTCTGCATAGGTTTGAAACGATGCGTCCTTACCGGGGACATAGCTTCGGATTGCAGACAGCAGGCCCAACATGCCCTCCTGAATCAAATCCTCACTATCTCCACCAGCCAAAAAATATGGCCTTGCACAGGCACGAACCAACCGATTGCAGTGGGCAATCAATTCCTCTTCGGCAGCAGCGTCGCCATTGACGGCTTTCTGCCATAGGATTTCGCTCTGCTCTTTGTCAAAATTACTCATAACTCGTTTGATTTTTTATGAATCTTATATGATTATAATAATAGTTTCTCCTAAAGTCAAGTAATTTGTTAAAATTTTCTTACAATCCCGTTAGGAAACATTTTGCTAAATTAAATTTTGAATTTTTTCCGCCAAAGTTCCGGCACAGCCCTGGGCTACATCCAGGGTCCCGGCTTCTACCATCACCCGGATCAGGGCCTCTGTACCTGAAGGACGGACCAAAATACGGCCGTCCTCGCCCAAGATCTTTTCTTGCTCGCTGATCGCCTCCTGCAGGGCCTGGGAAGCCATAATCTGTTCCTTGGCCGTATTGCCGCCGTCCACGGGCACATTCAGCAAAACCTGGGGATACTGGGGAATCTCCGCCGCCAGCTGGGAGACGGTTTTTCCCGATTGGCAGAGCACGCTTAAGAACTTTACAGCTGCCAGCTGCCCGTCCCCGGTGGTGGAATCGTCTAAGAAAATGATATGCCCGGACTGTTCCCCGCCCAGGTTATAGCCACCCTGCTGCATCATCTCCAGCACATTCCGGTCGCCCACTGCTGCACACAGCAGCTGCATATGTTCCTGCTTGGCAAAGTGGTGAAAACCCAGATTGGACATGACGGTCGCCACGATGGTGTTCTTTTTCAGTTTGCCCTGCTGCATCATGGCCCGGCCTACGATGCCCATGATTTTATCGCCGTCCACCACATTGCCTTTTTCATCTACAACCAGGCAGCGGTCGGCATCCCCGTCAAAGGCAATGCCCACGTCATACCCGCCTACAACTACATTCTGACACAGGGCCTCCATATGGGTAGAGCCACAGCCATCATTGATGTTGACGCCGTTGGGCGAGTCTTTGATGAACTCCAGGCTGATCGGAAAATGGCGAAACAGCCGTGCTGCCGTGGTGGAGGCGGCGCCATTGGCACAGTCAATAATGACCTTAATGCCCCGAATCTCCCCCTCCGCCTGCTTTTGCAGATGCTCCACATATTTCGCCAGTTCAAATCCGTTGTTCTCCAGAACCCGGCCAATCTCCCCGCCGCTTTTTGTTTCCAGGGGTTTTACGCCCAACACCAGATCCTCAATCTCTTGCTCCAGCTCGTCGGAGAGTTTAAATCCACGGCCATTGAAAATTTTAATGCCGTTGTGCTCATAGGGGTTGTGGGAGGCGGAAATGACGATACCGGCGTCTGCCCCGCTCTCCACCGTTATGTAGGCCACTGCCGGCGTAGGGATGACGCCCAAGACAATTACATCCGCCCCAGATGCACAAAGGCCCGCTACCAGCGCCGCCTCCAGCATATCCGAAGAGATACGGGTATCTTTTCCCAGGGCCACTTTGGGCCGGCCCCCTCTGCCTTGAGACAGCACCAGCGCCACCGCCTGCCCCACACGAAAGGCCAGGCTTGCGTCCAGCCCCCGGTTGGCAATGCCCCGGATGCCGTCTGTACCAAATAAACGTCCCACGATGAGACCTCCTCATTCAATTTCCAACTGTTGTCCTGCATACTCTATATGCAGATGCTCGTAAGCCTTGCGGGTCACGCACCTGCCCCGAGGCGTGCGGGTCAGGAAGCCCTGCTGCAACAAGAACGGCTCATACACGTCCTCCAAGGTTACAGCTTCCTCATTGATGGTGGCGGCAATGGTTTCCAAGCCCACCGGGCCGCCGCCATAGTACTCGATGATCCCCCGGAGCATCCGCCTATCTACCGCATCCAGGCCGGACTTATCCACCTCCAGGTCTGTCAGGGACTGGTCCGCCACCGCCTTGGTGATGACGCCGGAAGCCTTCACCTGGGCAAAGTCCCGCACCCGGCGCAGCAGGCGGTTGGCAATTCGGGGCGTACCCCTGGATCGGGAGGCGATCTCCCGAGCCCCCTCCGGCTCGATCTCTATGCCCAAAATGCCGGCGCTGCGCTCCACGATGGCCTGGAGCTCCTCTGTGGTATAGAGCTCCAACCGCAGCACGACGCCAAACCGGTCCCGCAAAGGCGCTGTCAACTGGCCGGAGCGGGTGGTGGCCCCGATCAGGGTGAACTTGGGCAGATCCAGCCGGATGGAGTTGGCGGACGGGCCTTTGCCGATGATGATGTCAATGGCATAGTCCTCCATCGCAGGGTATAAGATCTCCTCCACCGTCCGGTTCAGGCGGTGGATTTCATCTACAAATAGGATGTCATCCTCTTTTAAATTGGTCAGCAGGGCCGCCAGGTCCCCCGGCTTTTCAATGGCCGGGCCGGAGGTAATGCGCATGTTGACCCCCATCTCATTGGCAATGACCGCCGCCAAGGTGGTCTTGCCCAGGCCCGGAGGGCCGTGGAGGAGCACATGGTCCAGCGCCTCTCCCCGCTGTTTTGCCGCCTGGATAAACACTTCCAGGTTTTGTTTTGCCTTTTCCTGGCCGATGTAATCCGCCATCCGCTTGGGGCGAAGAGATCCCTCTCCATCGTCCTCCGGCGTGAAGGTGGTGGTTACAATCGGTTCATCTATGTTACCAGTATAGTCTATGCTCATATTACTTCACCATTCTCTTTAATGCCTGCCGGATAATTTCCTCCAAGGGCAGGCTATCCATATCTAGGCCCCGCAAGGCCTCCGCCGCTTCACCAGTTGAATATCCCAGCACCGTCAGGGCGGCCATAGCGTCGCTTTGTTTGCTGCCCTGCTGCAGCACAGGCGCCGGTGCGCCGCCCCCCAAATCGGCCCCCTGCATCTCTTTGCCCATTTTGTCCTTTAGCTCTAAAATCACCCGCTGGGCAATTTTTTTGCCAATGCCCTGGGCTACGGTGAGGGCCTTTTCATCGCCAGTGAGGATGGCCATGGCCAGACGTTCCGGCGTGCTGGCGGACAAAATGGAAAGCGCCGCCTTTGGCCCCACACCGGAAACACCGATGAGCATTTCAAAACAGCGCTTTTCGCTTTTGGTTGCAAAGCCGTAAATATCAAAGCTGTCCTCTCGGATATAGCAATATGTAAATAGTTTTGCCTCTTTTCCCAGCTCTAAAGCGGCCAAGGTGTTGGCCGTGGTATTGCAGGCAAAGCCCACCCCATTGCAATCCAACACGGCCAAATACGGCTCAACGGCCTGCACAATGCCTTTTAGATAGTAGAACATTTGTCATATCCCCGTTCCAAATTCAAAAGTGATGTAGAGGACCTGGCGTGGCAAATGGCCAAGGCCAAAGCGTCCGCCGCATCGTCCGGCTTGGGGACGGTTTTCATGCACAGAAGGCGCTTGACCATCTCCATCACCTGCTTTTTATCCGCCCGGCCATACCCCGCCACCGCCTGCTTCACCTGCAGCGGCGTATATTCATAAATGGGCACATTGGCGTGGGCCGCCGCCAAAAGCAGCACGCCCCGGCCATGGGCCACGGAGATACCGGTACGCAAATTGGTATTGAAAAACAGTTCTTCTATGGAGATAGAGGCCGGTTGAAAAGCGGCGATCAGCTCCCGAGCATCGGCATAAATCTGGGTCAGCCGCTGGGACAAGGGCGTTCCTGCCGGAGTAGTTATGGCTCCGCATTGGATCAGTTTTTGACTGTTTCGCTCCGCTTCAATGATGCCGAAGCCAACGGTAGCAATACCGGGATCGATGCCTAAAATAACCATAGATGCCTCCAACACCGTGTAAAAATACATTCTTCCAAGTATTTTATCATATCCCTTTTTGGATGGCAACTGTTTGCGCTATCTCTGCCGGCAGCGCTGCGTAAAAACGGCCGTTTGCCGCACTTTTCCCCTGGGGCGGGTTTTTCACAATATACCTGGAAAAGCATAGACTGTAGTGAAGTGAATCTTCAAATATCGACTAGGAGGTATTTTCGAATGCCTGAAAAGGTATTGCCCGGACCGGTACGTCATGACACAGCCCAAATACGAGAGGCTGTTTGTGTCCATACACGGAAGATCTACGATTCCTGCCGAGATAAGGACTGTTTAGAGGACCTGCGTTTATATCCCTGCGCCTCTTGTTAGCGTTTGTTATAGCTAAACATTGTCAGCGCCAGTGATAAAATGAAAAAAAACGCCGTGGGAAAAATGTAGTTTTGTGGCGGAGAGGAAGAAAAAAAGAT
>CAZXRD010000009.1:0-17210 GCA_964642465.1 uncultured Oscillospiraceae bacterium
CGGCAAGGGCACCAAGACCCGCTTCCGCCCCCACCACTTCCCCTTCACCGAGCCCAGCTGCGAGATGGACGTCCAGTGCCACAAATGCGGCGGCGTGGGCTGCCCCACCTGCAAGGGCGAAGGCTGGATCGAGCTTTTGGGCGCCGGGATGATCCACCCCAAGGTTTTGGAGATGAGCGGCATCGACACCAACGTCTACTCTGGATGGGCCTTTGGCATCGGCCTGGAGCGCACGGCCATGCGCCGCTTTAAGATTGCCAACCTGCGGCTGATCTTTGAAAACGACGTCCGTTTCCTGGAACAGTTTTAAGAGAGGAGTGTGGGAACAATGAATTTAAGTAGAAAATGGCTAAATGAATTTGTCTCTGTGCCTGCCTCCGACAAAGAATTTGCCGAGGCCATGACCCTGTCCGGCTCTAAGGTGGAGCTGACCCATGACCTAGGTGCTGAGATTTCCAATGTCGTGGTGGGCCGGGTAACCTCCATGGAGCACCATCCGGACTCGGACCACATGTGGGTCTGCCAGGTGGACGTGGGCCAGGACGCCCCGGTGCAAATTGTCACCGGCGCCTGGAACGTCCACGAGGGGGACTTGGTCCCTGTGGCTCTGCACAAGTCCACCCTGCCCGGTGGTAAAAAGATTGAAAAAGGCAAGCTCCGGGGCGTCGTATCCAACGGCATGCTGTGCGGCCTCTATGAGCTGGGCCTGGATGAGCGGGATTTCCCCTATGCCGCCATCGTCCCCGCCGCCCTATTGCAGGACTACCACCCCTTGGACAAAAACAAACCCTCCATCCCGGCGGACATCCAGCCCGGGGACAAGGTCTTCGGCCCTGTGGTCTGCGCCCGGGTGGAGGCGGTAAAGGAGAAAGATGTAAACGTCTGGACCTGCACGCTGTCCTATGGGGAGAAAGACGGCCCCTCCGGCGCCGTTGTCACCACCGCCTGCCCCAACCTCCATGTGGGGGATCTGGTAGCCTTTCACACCAAGGAGGGCAAAATCTGCACCCTGGCAGATCTCCATGCCCAGCAGGAGGAGTTTCCCCACTGCATCCCCGACGGTATTTTCATCCTCCACGAGGACTGCAAGCCCGGGGATGATATCAAACCCGTGATTAATGCCGACGACCACGTGGTGGAGTTTGAAATCACCCCCAACCGGCCGGACTGCCTCTCTGTCATCGGCCTGGCCCGGGAGGTGGCCGCCACATTTGAGCAGCCCCTGACACTCCACGAGCCGGTGGTAAAGGGCGGCGCTGCAGGTATCCTCACAGACCTTTTGGATGTGGAGACCCCGGCTGCGGACCTGGTACCCCGGTACACCGCCCGCATGGTGCGGAATGTCAAAATCGCCCCCTCCCCCAAGTGGATGCGGGAGCGGCTGCGGGCCATGGGCGTGCGCCCCATTAATAATATTGTAGATATCACCAACTATGTGATGCTGGAATACGGCCAGCCCATGCACGCTTTCGATTACCGCTATGTGCAGGGCGGGAAAATCATTGTCCGCCGGGCTAACGAAGGGGAGGAACTCACCACCCTGGACGGTAAGGTCCACACCCTCACCGCCAACCACCTGGTCATCGCCGATGAGACCCGGGCTGTGGGGCTGGCGGGCATTATGGGGGGCCTGAACTCGGAAATCGTGGCCGATACGGCAGATGTGGTCTTTGAGTCCGCCTGCTTTGACGGCACCTGCATTCGGAAAGGCGCCCTGGCCCTGGGCATGCGTACCGAAGCCAGCGCCAAGTTTGAAAAGGGCTTGGACCCCATGAACACCCTCCCCGCCGTACAGCGGGCCTGTGAACTTGTAGAAATGCTGGGGGCCGGCGAAGTGGTGGACGGCATCATTGACGTGCTCAACTACGTGCCCAAACCCCATCGGATCACCATGGACCCGGAACGGGTCAACGCCTTGCTGGGCACGGACATTCCCGCCACGGATATGTACAAGTACCTGGCACGGGTGGATATTGTCACAGACAACGGGGACTTCCCCGACGGCCCCGCCCAGGTAACCGTCCCCTCTTGGCGTGGAGATGTGGAAGGCCTGGCCGACCTGGCCGAGGAGGTGGCCCGCTTCTACGGATACAACAAGATCCCCACCACCCTGATGCGGGGCGAGACCACTTTGGGCGGCTACTCCAAGACGCAGAAAGCGGAAAACTTAGTGGGCTCCGTATGCCGGTCCTGCGGCTACAACGAGATTATCACCTATTCCTTTATCTCCCCCACCTGTTATGACAAGATCCGCTGGGCCGCTGACGATCCCCGCCGGGCCTCTTTAAAGATCCTAAACCCCTTGGGTGAAGACACCAGCGTCATGCGCACCACATCCCTGCCCTCCATGCTGGAGACCCTCGCCCGGAATTACAGCTACCGCAACGCAGATGTGCGTCTTTATGAGCTGGCACGGGTATATCTCCCCCGGGAAGGGGAAATACTGCCTTTGGAGAAATCCATCCTCACCTTGGGCGCCTATGGGAATATGGACTTTTATACCATGAAGGGCCATGTGGAGGCCATTTTGCAGGCTCTCCGTATCCAGGCGGCGTACACAGCCAAGACGGATAACCCCTCCTACCACCCCGGCCGGTGTGCAGAAATTCGCTGCGGAGACCAGGTCCTGGGTGTGCTGGGGCAGATTCACCCCCTCGCCGCCGCCAATTACGGCATGGATGTACCCGCTTACGGGGCCCAGCTGGATTTCTCTGCGCTGTTGGCCGTCCAGGGACCGGAGCCCAGCTATGTGCCCCTGCCCCGCTTCCCGGCCCTCACCCGGGACATTGCCGTGGTCTGTGACAACGATGTCACCGCCGCCCAGCTCTTTGCCTGCATCCGCCAGGCCGGCGGCAAGCTGCTGAAAGACGTGCGCCTGTTTGACATTTACACCGGCAGCCCCATTCCCCAGGGGAAAAAGAGCATGGCCTTCTCCCTGGTCCTCCGGGCAGACGACCAAACGCTGACCGACGACCACGCCGACGAGGTGACCGGCAGCATCCTGCAGGCCTTAAAGGATCAGTACGGCGCTGTGATCCGGTAAATGTAATAAAGATGTAATATTAAATCCCTTTTCCTCCCCGCTAGAATTTGGTATAATAATCCTCGTAGCAAGCTGGAGACAAAGGAGGTTCTCAAGTATGGATGATTTTACCCGCACCTTTGATGTAGTAGACAAGTCTATGGAGATCCATGAGATCTTATCCTCTGTCTACAATTCTTTGGTTGAAAAAGGTTATAACCCGATTAGCCAGATTGTGGGCTACATCATAACAGAGGACCCCACCTACATCACCAACTACAACAATGCCCGCACGCTGATCTGCCGGCTGGACCGGGATGAGCTGCTTCAGGAGCTGGTGCGCTCCTATCTGGAAAAGGAACAGGGAAAATGAAAAAAGAGCCCCGCCGCCTGCAGCGCAGGCAGCGGGGCTCTTTTTTCGTTTACCGTTGGGTAGCCAGGAAAAATACCGCCATGGTATCCGGCCCGGAGTGGGAGCCGATCACCGGCCCAATGTTATTGGTGTAGATGGTGGTCACGCCCAGCCGCTCCCGGATCATCTGCTCCACCTGGGCGCAGTCTTCCGGGCAGTCCCCGTGGCTGATGAACACCACCTGGTCCTGGATATCTATCCCTGTGGCCTCCATGTGGTCCACCAGGGCTTTTAAGCTCTGCTTCCGGCCCCGGACCTTTTCCATGGGGATCAGATGCCCCTCGTTGTCCACATGCAAAATCGGCTTAATGCTCAGCAGGGATCCCACCACAGCGGCCGTGGGCGACACTCGCCCGCCCCGCTTTAAAAAGTGCAGGTCATCCACCGTGAACCAGTGGGCCAGATACAGTTTGTTGTCCTCCACCCAGGCGGCCACTTCGTCTAAAGACTTGCCCGCCTGCTGCTGCATAGCCGCATGGTATACCAAAAGCCCCTCGCCCATAGAGGCAGCCAAGGTGTCAATCACCACGATTTTCCGGTCCGGGTACGCTGCCCGCAGGTCTTCTGCCCCAATACATACGGAGCTATAGGTGCTAGACAGGCCGGAAGAAAACACCAGATACAGAATGTCCAACCCCTGGTCCAAATAGGGGCGCACCTGATCTTTCAAATACTCCGCATTGATTTGAGATGTGGTGGCCGTCTGCCCGGCCCGCAGCAATTCATAAAAATCATGGGCCTTTAAATCCCGCTCATCTACGGTATTCAGATAGCTTTTCTCCCCCATAGTAAAGGTCATGGGAATCACATGTACGCCTAGGCGGTCTACCAGTTCCTGAGACAGATCCGCAGTGGAATCCGTGATGATTTTATACGCCGGCATAGCTTATCTCCTTTGCATTTTTAATGTCCCTTTTATTATACAGCATTTTTTCGCCAAGGCAATGATTTTTTCCCTTGTCTTATCCATATGGGTGTGGTAGAATTCAGCTTGTATTGGCACATTTGCGCCGGGTCTCTTCCCGGCCCTGCCGGCCATGAAATGCCGCAGGATCTTTGAAAATATCGAGGGTGTCCGTTATGCTAAAATTGCTCAAACGGCAGTCTCCCGCCAGAATCATCGCCTTGGGCTTTGCCCTGGTGATCTTACTGGGGTCTGTGCTGCTCATTTTGCCTTGCAGCGTACAAGAGGGCGTCACTGTTCGGTACATTGACTCTCTGTACACCTCTACCAGTGCCGTCTGCGTCACCGGCCTGATTGCCATTGACGCCGGCGACACCTTTACGCCGTTGGGCCAGTTTTTCCTAGCGATGCTCATACAGATAGGCGGCCTGGGCGTCACCGCTGTGGGCGCTGGAATCATTTTAGCCATGGGCAAACGGGTGAATATGAAGGGACGGAACTTAATCCGGGAAGCTTTAAATGTGGACTCCGGCCGGGGCATGGTGCGGTTCATCAAAAGCATCTTCCTCACCACTTTAATTTTTGAATTGGTCGGCGCCGCCCTCAGCTTCACCGTTTTCGTCCAGGATTATCCGCCGCTGAAAGCCATTGGCATTAGTCTGTTTCACTCGGTAGCGGCCTTTAACAACTCTGGTTTTGATATTCTGGGTAATTTTCAGAACCTGATCCCCTACCAAAATAATGTGATGCTCAACCTGGTTACCTGCGGCCTGATTTTCTTCGGCGGCATTGGCTTTTTGGTCATCCGGGAGCTTTGGGCCAAGCGGCTGCGCTGGCGCAAGCTCTCCATGCATGCCAAAGTGGTCATCACCGTCAGCCTTTGTTTGATTGTAACCGGCACCCTGTTAATCAAGGCCACCGAGGATGTAAGCTGGCTGGGCGCTTTCTTCCACAGCGTCTCCGCTCGAACGGCGGGCTTTTCCACCTATCCTTTGGGCAAGTTCTCCGACGCCGGTCTTCTGATCCTCACTATACTGATGTTTATCGGCGCCTCCCCCGGATCTACCGGCGGCGGTATTAAAACCAGTACCTTCTTTGTCCTGCTCCAGGGAATTAAAGGGGCAGCCACCAACCGGGCCAGCAAGGCTTTTCATTTCTCCATCCCCCGGGAGTCTTTCCGCAAGGCCGCTGTCATTGCCCTATTGGCCATTGGCGTTGTGGCCGTTGGCACCTATCTCATGGTTGTCATGGAGTCGGATGTCACCCTGATGCAGGCCCTGTTTGAAGTGACCAGCGCCTTTGGTACCGTTGGCCTCTCCACAGGCATAACGCCGGGCTTAACAGACGGGAGCAAGCTCTTATCGATACTTGTGATGTATATTGGCCGACTTGGACCGCTTACCGTCGCTTCCCTTTGGTACTTCTCCAAGGGCGAACGGGTGGGCTACCCCGAAGGCAATATTTCTATTGGCTAATGATCGGAGGATACGGATATGTTTCATAAACGAAAACCAGAAAAAATCTCTTATGCGATTGTTGGTCTCGGCCGTTTTGGCTATGCGCTAGCTACGGAATTGGCTACGGCCGGCGCAGACCTCCTGGTGTTGGACCGGGATGAGGAAACGGTCCGGGAGTTAAGCGAACTGACGGACAACGCCCTCGTGATACGGACTTTGGACAAAAAGTCCTTAATGGAAACCGGCATCCAGAACTGTGACGTAGCCGTGGTCTGCATCGGCGAACAGATGGAGTCTTCTATTCTCACTACGTTGAACTTGGTCAGCCTGGGCATCCCCAACGTCATCGCCAAGGCCACCAGCGCTGAGCACGGCGAAATTCTGGAAAAGCTGGGGGCAGAAGTGGTCTATCCGGAACGGGATATGGCCGTACGCCTGGCCAACCGGTTGATCGCCTCGCAGATCCTGGATATCATTCAGCTCAGCGAACACATCAATATCTCCAAATTTTTAGTCACGGAGAAGCTCATTGGCAAAAGCGTAAACAACGTCGATCTCCGCCGCCGCTTTGGGCTGAACATTATCGCCATTGAAAATGGCGGTTCCATTATTGAAACGGTAAAGCCGGACTACGTGTTCCGGGAAAAAGATGTTTTGATCCTGTCCGGCAGCCGGGACGGGCTTTTGCGCCTCTCCGAGTGGTCTGAGGCCAGTTAATTCCCCTGAAACCAAACACAAAGGATTGCTATGAAATTTCATGAACTAATTGATCGTTTTCTCCTCCTGCTGAAAGGCTGCATCGTGGGCTTTGGCGCCATTATGCCCGGCATCAGCGGGGGTACACTCTGCGTGGTCTTTGGGATGTACCGCCCCATTATGGAGGTGTTCTCCAGCCCCCGGAAGTATCTCCGCCGCCACTGGAAGATCATTCTGATTTTCGTGGCGGGTGCCGGCATCGGTTTTGTAGGCCTGTCCGGCCTGGCCGGCTGGCTGATGAAAAAGAACAGCTGGGCTGTTACCTGCGCCTTCATAGGCTTTATATTGGGTACGGTCCCCGAACTCTGGCAGGATGCCGGCCGGGAGGGGCGGCGGCCTGCCTCCTATGGGGCTTTGGCGGCCGGCTTTGTGGTCATGCTGGCCCTGCTGCTGTTTTTGAAACATCAGCAGGCGATGACGCTGGCTCCAAACTTTTGGGGCTTCCTCCTCTGCGGGGTTTTGTGGGGCATTAGCTTTATTGTGCCCGGCCTCAGCTCCTCTACCCTGCTGCTCTTTTTTGGCCTGTATCAGCCGATGCTGGAGGGGATTGCCCGTTTCTCCCTTCCGGTTTTGCTGCCTATGGCCTTGGGGGTGGGGATTACCTTGCTGACCTTGCCCAAAATCGTAAACGCCGCATATAAAAAATATTATATGGCGATTTCCCACGTGATCTTAGGCATCATTTTGGCCACAACAGTGATGATTTTCCCGGTATTCCCCTCTGCCGGCGGGGAAATTGCCCTGTATATCGGCTGTATTTTGGGCGGAGCCATTGCCTCGTATGGCTTTTCCCGCCTTTGCGCCCGGCTGAAAAATGTCGAAAACCCGTCAAAAGACGGTTGACGTTTCCCCGTTCTCCGGATATTATATAAAGTGTGTGAAGATTTTGTAAATGCTTTGTAAAATCAAGGGCGGGGCCCTTGGATCCGGAGGTCGTATATGGATTTGTCATTTCAGTATTTCTGGGAGCAGATTACCCAGAACCCGCTTCTCCTGGTCACCGTTGTTTTAACCTTGGGCGTCATCCTAGTCAACGGTTGGACCGACGCTCCCAACGCCATTGCCACCTGTGTGGTAACCAGGTGCATGTCGCCACGGGCAGCGATCCTGATGGCAGCCGTATTCAACTTCCTAGGTGTATTTTTGGTGAGCATGATCAATGCCACCGTTGCAGAAACCATTACCAAGATGGTAGACTTTGGCTCCAATTCCCATGAGGCCATCGTCGCTTTAAGTGCCGCCCTTTTTGCCATTGTGGTCTGGGCCACACTGGCCTGGTTTTTCGGCATTCCCACCAGCGAGAGTCATGCGCTGATCGCCGGGCTCACCGGCGGCGCCATCGCCTTACATGGCGGCTTGGCCGGTGTGAACGGCTCGGAATGGGTCAAGGTCATCTATGGCCTGGGCCTCTCTGTGGTCCTGGGCTTTGGCCTGGGCTGGCTGGTGTGCAAAGGGGTTGTCCTGATTTTCCGCCGGGTGGACCGGCGCAAGACAGAGGGATTTTTCCGAGGGGCGCAAATATTCGGCGCCGCCTGTATGAGCTTTATGCATGGCGCTCAGGACGGGCAAAAATTCATGGGCGTTATCCTCTTGAGTATGTTTTTAAGCCGTGGGCAGACGCCTACCGGTTCTCTGGAAATGCCAATTTGGCTGATGCTGCTCTGCTCAGCTGTAATGGGTATTGGCACCTCTATTGGGGGAAAGAAAATTATCAAATCCGTGGGCATGGACATGGTGATGCTGGAAAAATATCAGGGCTTTTCTGCCGACATTGCCGCCTCCATCTGCCTGCTGATCAGTTCCACATTTGGCATCCCCGTTTCCACAACCCATGCCAAAACCACTGCGATCATGGGCGTTGGCGCTGTGAAACGGCTATCTGCCATCAATTTCTCCGTTGTAAAAGAGATGGCCCTCACCTGGATACTTACCTTTCCCGGTTGCGGCCTGATCGGATTTTTGATGGCCAAGCTCTTTATGTGGATATTCTAAGCCCCCCAATAAACAGAGAGGAGAATCCCCGTGGCAAATAAAGCTGATCGTTTTTACTTTAAAAATTTCATTGAGGCAGCAGAATACGCTTGCAAAGCCTCTGAATACCTGATTGAGTGCTTAACCAATTACGATCCAAAAAATATCAAATCCATGCTGGATGCCATGCATACCTACGAGCATGGAGCCGACCAGAAGAAGCACGAGATGTCTACGGCACTTGCCAAAGCCTTTGTCACCCCCATCGACCGGGAAGATCTGGCGGAGCTCAGCCAAAATATTGACGAGGTTACGGACGCCATTGAGGAGATCCTGCAGCGCTTTTATGTGGATGCAATTCATGCGGTGATGCCCGAGGCGATCACCTTTGCCCAAAAGATCTCCGACTGCTGTATCCTCATGCGGGACATGCTCTCCGAACTGGAGAACTTCAAAAAATCGGAACGCATCCACACCATGATCATCGAGCTCAACCATGCCGAGGAAGAGTGCGACCGCTTCTATTTGGAGGCCACATTCAACATCCGGCATCAGTGCACCGATGTGCTGGATATCATCTCCTGGCGGGAAATTTACGACTACATGGAAGACTGCGTAGATACCTGTGAGCATGTAGCGGACTCGGTGGAAACCATCATCATGAAAAACACCTAAAAAAACCTTTGGGCAGCGGCAAAAGCCGCTGCCCTTTTTCTTTTTCGGCAAATGTTTGTATTTCCGAATAATTCCCTCTCTTTTGTCCAAACTAAAGGCATCAACTACTATGGAGGGAATTGGCAATGAAGAAATCCAATACACGCACGCTTTCCCGTTTTTTAGGCCTGTTTCTGGCCTTGGCCTTAGCGGTGTTGGCGCTGCCGCTGACGCCGGACGCCGTGGCGGCCAACTACGCCCCGGTGGCCGAAAATATGCAATTTACCACCTACCGCAATGTGCCCCTCAGCGGCTCGCTGCAAGCGGTGGACCCGGAGGGAGATCTGCTCACCTTCGCCCTGGCCTCCGCCCCCGGCAAAGGGGAAGTCTCCATCGCATCAGACGGCAATTTTACCTACAGCCCCTATGCGGATAAAAAGGGCAAAGACACCTTTACCTATACGGCTATGGATGCAGCTGGGAACATCTCTACTGAGGCGGAAGTCACCATCCAAATTGAAAAGCAGGCCACCAAAATCAGTTATGCAGATCTGACGGACAGCCCCTACCAGTACCCGGCCCTGCGGCTGGCAGAGGCGGGCATCTTTATCGGCGAACAGGTTGGCAGCCAGTACTTTTTTGCCGCTGCTACGGAGGTCACCCGTGGGGAATTCCTCACCATGTGTATGCAGGTGGCCGGAATTGAGGGGTTAGACGGCATTGCCCGCACCGGTTTTTCTGATGACGCCTCTATGCCCTTATGGCTAAAGCCCTATGTCTCCGCCGCCTTGCTCAGCGGCATCGTCCAAGGGTATCAGGATAAGGCCGGCGAGCTGGTCTTTGGTGCAGAGGACACCATCACCTATGCCCAGGCAGCCGTTATATTAAATAACGCCCTGTCCATTTCCGATGTGGTCTCCACCGCCTCCGTAAGCGATGCCTCCCTGGTACCGGACTGGGCGCTTCAAGCCGCTGTGAATCTGACGGCATGTGACATTCTCCCGGCCGGCATCGGCACGGTATCTAACCAGGCCGTGACCCGGGGCGAAGCGGCAGCGATGCTCTCCGCCGCTATGGACCTGTTGGCCGCCCGGGAGGATTGAGCCGGATAAAAAGCATAGAAAAGCGCCGGAGGACCGCATTTCGCAGTCCTCCGGCACTTTTTATGGAAGGATAGCACAAAGGATCCCTAATTATCCTCGTCATCCTGCAGAGCATCATAGCCCCGCTCATTGGTGCGGATCTTAACCACGTCTTCCACATCGTAGATAAAGATCTTTCCGTCACCTACATGGCCGGTATACAGGACCTTGACCACCGTATCCACCAGGGTCTGGGTGGGGATCTTGCAGATTACCACGTCGATTTGCACCTTAGGCAGCAGCCGGGTCTCGATGGGTGCGCCGCGGAAATAGGTCTGATGCCCTTTCTGCATGCCGTGCCCAAAGACATTGGTCACCGTCATACCGGTGATCCCCAGATCCTCCAGGGCATCTTGCAGCTCGGCAAACCGGGTCTGATTGGTAATGATGGTCACTTTGGTCATCTTGGCGCCTAGCCGCTCCTTGTGCACAACAGGCACCGCCTCCTCCTGGGACACTACAGCTGCTGGCGCTGTAGGCGCTGCAGCTTCCGGCGCCGCACCTGCTACAATCCGCAGGCCGCTGGCCTCAGGCAGTTCGGCAGAAACCGTTGTGGCGGGGGCAAAGTCGGGGTAAGCCACGTTGCCGTGCTCGCCGATATCCAAACCAGCCAACTCCTCTTCCGGAGATACCCGGATACCGATGGTCTTCTTCAAAACCCACCATACAATGGCGGAAGACACGAATACGAATGCACCAACAGCCACAATGCCGATCAGTTCTGTCCCCAGCAGGCCAAAACCGCCGCCATAGAACAGGCCGTTTCTGGTGGACAGGCTGGTGACGCCCTCCTGGGCAAACAGGCCCACGCAGATGGTGCCGAAAATGCCGCAGCACAGATGGACGGAGGTTGCGCCAACCGGGTCGTCTACCTTCACCCGATCAAAGAACCGTACAGCGAAAACCACCAGGACACCGGCCACTGCGCCGATCAGCAGGGAAACCGGGATGCTTACATAGGCACAGCTGCCTGTAACACCCACCAGGCCCGCTAAGCAGCCGTTGATGGTCATGCCCAGATCTGGCTTACCAATGACAAGCCACGAGGCAATGGTGGAGGTGAGCACAGCTGCGATGGCAGATGTGTTGGTCGTGACCAGGATGTGCATCACATCCGAGGGGTTTTCAAAGCTCATGGTAGAACCGGGGTTAAACCCGAACCAACCCAGCCACAGCACAAACAGGCCGATGACCGCCAAGGACATATTGTGCCCGGGAATGGCCTTGGGCTTGCCGTCCCGGCCGTATTTGCCGATACGGGGCCCTAAGATAATGGCGCCTGCCAAAGCGGCCCAGCCGCCCACAGAGTGGACCACCGTGTCGCCGGCAAAATCCAGGAAACCCAGGTCGGCCAGCCAGCCGCCGCCCCAGACCCAGTGCCCCACGATGGGGTAAATCACCAGCGTCAGCACAAAGGAGAAAATGACAAAGGATACATACTTGATTCGCTCTGCCACAGCGCCGGACACAATGGTGGCCGCTGTGCCGCAGAATACCAGCTGGAAGAAGAATTTCCCCCAGAAGGGCACGTTAGATGTCAGGGTGTCCGCATAGGCAGCGGTGTCGCCCCCTAAGATGAACAGGTTTTCTGTCCCTACAAAGGGATTATCTCCCCCAAACATCAGTCCCCATCCCAAAAGCATAAAGCCCAGAGAGGAAACTGCAAACACGATAAAGTTTTTCGACAAGATGTTTACCGTGTTCTTCGCCCGGGCAAAGCCCGCCTCCACTGCCGCAAAACCCAGGTTCATAAAGAACACCAAAATTGCGGCGAGTAGGACCCATAGGGTATCAATGATTACACTGGAATCCATAAAACCGCCTCCCCATAAAAATAAAGAGAGGACAAAGATGTCTAAGAAAACATCTTCGTCCTCTCTGGTGCTCATTGTATCATTGCCGACTAAAGATTGTCAATATGCTACCAGCTGCAAAATTCCATGAAAATGCCGGTATATAAATTTCATTTTCCGTTAAAATGCAAGAAATTTAAAATCTCTTGCATTTTTCGCCGAAAACACATCAGCTGTTCTTGCGCTGGGCATTTGCCCGGAGCCGCTCCACACGGCCCTCGTCCGGCGTCACATAGATGGTCTTGTAATCGGTATAGATCGCCATGCCCGGCCGGGCATTGGGCGGGCGCTTCACATACTTCACCAGGGTGTAATCCACAGGCACATGGGTCCCCTGGCGGCCCTGGGAATACCAGGCGGCCAACACCGCCGCCTCCTCCAGGGTCTGGGGGGCTGGCGGCTCGCCATGGCTGCAGATCACCACATGGGAACCGTGGATCTTCTGGGTATGGAGCCATGTGTCCCCCCGGTAGGCGATGCGGAAGGTCAGCTCGTCATTTTGGCTGTTGTTCTTTCCCACTAAGATTTCCGTACCATCGCTGGCGCAAAAGCGGTCGGGCCTAGGCGGCTTGGGCTTTTCCCGGCGGCCCTTGTTCTGCTGCTTGAGGTAGCCCGTCTCCACCAGTTCCCGGCGAATCTCTGCCAGGTCCCGCTCCCCTTCCGCCTGGCCGATGGCCTCCAGGACGCTGTTTAAATACTGCAGCTCTAAAGTCCCTTTCTCTATTTGCTCGGTGAGGTGCTGCTCCCGGGCCTTGGCCTTGTTGTACAATTTATAATACCAGGCTGCGTTCTGCTGGGGCGTTTTCAAGGGGTCTAGGGCGATCTCCCGCTCCCCGCCGCTCGGGTCATAAAAATCCTGGGCACGGAGGGTCTGCATGCCCTTTTTCATGGCATAGATATTGGCTGTAATAATGTCCCCGTTTTCCCGGTACCGGTCCCGATCTGCCGCAGCGGTCAGCTCGCCGGCCTGGTTGTCCAGTTTTCGAGCAACCCGATCCCGGGCCGTGGTCACCGCTTTTGTGAGGGACTGGGACCGCTGGCGCATCCGCTCCGCCTGGTCCCGCTTAGTATAGTAGGTCTCCAGCAGTTGGGAAAAACTCGCCATCGTCTCCTGCTCTAAGCGGCCCTGGTACTGACCGATGGGGAAACAGGAAAACTCCCGGGGCAAGCCCCCCTCCAGCAGCAGCGTAGGTACGAAATCCCCCGCCTGCACCCGCTGGGCCAGATCGCTTAAAGCGGCCAGCAGCCGGGCTTTTCCCTGGCCATCCGCCGGATTCCAGCGCTGGTCTGTTACGCCGAAGCACCTGTAGACCAGCTCCCGGCAGATCAGGGGCGAGAGGCCAAAAAAGCTGTCCAGCAGCCACTGGTCTAGCCGCTGTCCGGCTGGGGCGGCATCCAGCAAGGCCTCCATGTCCCCCGGCTGGGCCGTCAGCGGGTCTAACTTTTTCTGGCTGGGGGGCAGCCGGTACCGCAGGCCCGGGAGCAGCTGCCGCTGGCTGTTGGACTCCAAGTCAATGCGCCGGACGCAGTCCAAAATCAGACCTGCCCCATCGGTAAGGATAAAGTTGGCATAACGGCCCATGAACTCGGCAATCATGTGCTTTTCCGTCTTCTCCCCCAGCTCGTCGTAGCTCTCCACATGGATGTCCAGAATCCGCTCCAGGCCCGGCTGGGTCACCGAGAGGATCTTTCCATTGCCAAAGTGCTTGCGCATCAGCATACAAAACATAGGGGGCACCGGCGGGTTTTCATAGCGGCCCTGAGTCAGGTGCATCCTTGCAGCGCCGCCCCCGGCAGAGATGAGCAGCTTTTTGTTCCCGTCTATTCCCCGCAGGGACAGCAAAAACAAATCCCGCTCCGGCTGCTGGATCTTGTCGATGCGGCAGCCGGCCAGGGCCGCATGCAGCTCGGCGCCTAGGGCCTTGATGGTGAGTGCGTCTAAGGGCATATTACGCTTCCTCCGTTATGATGCGAAAGAGCTGGTCCAGCCGATCCAGCTCCCCTTTTAAATAGAGATAGCCAAACAGAGTCTCCAGCCCCGTAGCCAGGTGGTATTCCTCCAAGCTGGCGTGGGCGGGCACGGAGTGGACGTGGGCGTTGCGCCCCCGGCGGAACACGTCCCCCTCCTCTGCTGTCAGCTGCGGGAGCAGCCGCTGGGCCGCTTTCGCCTGGGCCGGGGCGGCCACATAGCGCACCGTTGCCTGGTGCAGGCCTTTGGACGAGGCTTTGCCCTGTTCACAGAGCCACTGGCGCACCATGATCTCATAGACCCCGTCTCCTAAATGGGCCAGGCCCAGATTGGAGATGCGGTTGATCTGCTGGATGTCCATATGGGGATGCAAGTACGACATGGAGTCAACTCCTTGGCAATTTTCTTACTATCCCCGGTATTGTACCACAGGTCTTGCCGCTTTGCAATTTCCTCCAGGCTTGCCGGGCCCAGGCCGCTGTGCTAAAATAAGCATATACCAAAGAAAGGAGGCGGCAGCCGTGGCAGAGCTCACCACAAACGTGCAATATATAAAAGGCATCGGCCAGCAGCGAGCCGCCGCTTTGCACAAACTGGGCATCGACACCCTGTACGACCTGGTGTCCTATTTCCCCCGGGCCTATGAGGACCGGCGGGAAATGCGGCCCATCTCTCAGCTGGTTTTGGAGGAGAGCGCCTGCGTCCAGGCCATGGTCAAGGCCACGCCCAAGCTGAGCCACATCCGCAAGGGCCTGGATCTGGTCAAGCTCCAGGTTGTGGATGACTCCGGCCAGATGGATATCACATTTTTCAACCAGGCCTATGTGAAAAACCAGCTTGTGGCCGGCCAGACCTATGTGTTTTATGGCAAGGTGGGGGGCAATCTGCTGCGCCCCGCTATGACCAACCCCAGCTTTGAACCTGTGGGCCGCCAGGAGCTCACCGGCCGCATTCTCCCTATCTACCCTCTGACGGCGGGGGTATCCCAAACCATTCTGATGCGCTCGGTGCGCCAGGGGCTGGACGCCTGCGGCGACATCTTGCCCGATCCCCTGCCCGGCGCCGTGCGGGAGGCCTTTTCCCTGGCCCACGCCAACTTTGCCTATGAAAACATCCACTTCCCCACAGATTGGGAGGCGCTGGCCATTGCCAAACGGCGCCTAGTCTTTGAAGAGTGGTTTGTCCTCTCCTGCGCCCTGCGCCTGTTTCGGGGCCGGCGGGAGACCACCGGGGGGCTTGCCATGCCCCGGCAGGACCCAGCCGCTTTTTATGCTGCGCTGCCCTTTTCCCTCACCGGCGCCCAGCGCCGAGCGCTGGAGGCCTGCTTTGCAGATCTCAGTTCCGGCCGGCCTATGAACCGGCTGATCCAGGGGGATGTGGGCTCCGGTAAAACGGCGGTGGCCGCCGGCGCCGCCTGGTACGCCATTTCCGCCGGGTACCAGGCCGCCTTTATGGCCCCCACAGAGATCTTGGCCCGGCAGCATTTGGAGACCTTGTCCGGCTTTTTGCAGCCGCTGGGCCTGCGGGTCGGCCTGCTCCTGGGAAGTATGTCCGCCAAAGAGAAGCGGACCCAGCGGGAGCTAATCGCCCAGGGCTATTACCACCTTGTGGTGGGGACCCACGCCCTGCTCACTGGAGATGTGGAATTTCAGAACCTGGGCCTCGCCATCACCGATGAACAGCACCGCTTCGGCGTGGAGCAGCGGGCCGCTCTGGCCGGCAAAGGGCAGAGCCCCCATATCCTGGTCATGTCCGCCACCCCCATCCCCCGCACCCTGGCCCTGATGATCTACGGGGACCTGGATGTCTCTGTGATTGACGAACTGCCCCCCGGCCGGCAGCCGGTGGAGACCTACGCCGTTAGGGAGAAGATGCGCCAGCGGATCTACCGCTTTATGCGGAAATTGGTGGGCGAAGGGCGGCAGGTCTTTGTGGTCTGTCCCATGATCGAGGAATCGGAAGAAGGGACAAACGGCTGGAAAGCGGCGGAGACCTATTGGAAGGAGCTAAGCCAGAAGGTCTTCCCAGACCTGCGGGTCTCCCTGGTCCACGGCCGGATGAAGGCCCAGGAAAAAAATCAGGTCATGGAGGCCTTTGCCGCCGGAGAAGCGGATATTCTGGTCTCCACCACGGTGATCGAGGTAGGGGTCGACGTGCCCAACGCCGCCTTGATGGTGGTGGAAAATGCCGACCGGTTCGGCCTCAGCCAGCTGCACCAGCTCCGGGGCCGGGTAGGCCGGGGCAAACACAAATCTTACTGCGTCCTGTTTAACGCCTCGGGCAGCCCGGAGGCCACCCAGCGGCTCCAGGTCCTGTGCAAGACCAATAACGGCTTCCAGATTGCCGAAGCAGATTTAAAGCTTCGGGGCCCGGGGGACTTTTTCGGTTCCCGGCAGCACGGCCTGCCGGAGCTGAAGATCGCCAAGTTTTCCGAGGACTTAGAGGTGCTCCATACCGCCCAGGCTGCGGCGGGCGATCTGATGGCCGCCGATCCGGGGCTGGATTTGCCGGAACATCAGCGCCTAAAACAGCGGATTACCGATCTCTTCGCCCAAAAAGCGGAGGCTTTGAACTAAAACCCCTGCGCATGAGAAGGGACACCCCCTGCATATACTGCTTTGAAAGCAGGTTTGCAGGGGGTGTTTTTCTATGCAGCGGGGCAAAAAACTGCTCTTGAATACGGTTTTGCTCACTTGCTCCGCTCTGCTGATGCGCACCATCGCCCTGGCCTTCCAGGTCTATCTCTCCAACCGCATCGGCTCGGCGGGGATCGGCCTGTTTCAGCTGGTGATGTCTGTGGGCACACTGGCCTTTACCTTTGCCATGTCCGGCATCCGGTTTACCACCACCCGCTTAGTAGCGGAGGAGCTGGGCATGCAACGGCCGGCTGGTGCCATCGCTGCCGTGCGCCGCTGTTTGGCCTACAGCCTCATTGCCGGCATTTTGGCCTCCAGCCTGCTCTACTTTGGCGCAGAGTATCTGGGTACATACTGGATTGGCGATACACGCACGGTGCTGTCCCTGCGGATTTTGGCTATCAGCCTGCCCTTTTTATCCGCCGGGGCTGTGC
>CAZXRD010000009.1:17310-30319 GCA_964642465.1 uncultured Oscillospiraceae bacterium
GCAGCCGGACAGATTTTTGAACAGCTCATCAAAATCATCGTAGTCGTCCTGGCTTTAACCGCCATCCCCACAGACAACTTGGAATACGCCTGTGCAGCTGTTATCGTCGGCGGTGTGGCCGGGGAAACCCTCTCCTTTTTTCTGCTGTACATCCTCTACCGTATCGACCGGCGGCGCTTTGTCCGAAAGGGCCAGCCCGGCACACACCTGACCCGGCGCATGTTTTCCATTGCCGTGCCCCTGGCCCTCTCCTCCTACGCCAGGACGGCTCTATCCACCATTCAGCAGCTATTGGTACCCCGGGGCTTTCGGGCATACGGGGCCTCCAGCGAGGCGGCCTTGGCCGCCTATGGCGTGATCCAAGGCATGGTATTTCCGGTCATCACTTTTCCCGCCGCCTTTTTCAGCTCCATTGCCGAACTGTTGATCCCGGACCTCACAGAGGCCCAAATGGCCGGAAATCAGCGTTTTATCAGCCGGTATGTGGGGCGCATCCTGTTTTTTTGCTGCATGTTTACCATCGGGGTCATGGGCATCATCTTCCGCTTTGCCCGGTATCTGGGCGCCACCATTTATGCCTCCTCCCAAGCGGGCTTTTTTATCCGGGCCTTTGCCCCGCTGATCCTCATCATCTACATGGACACGGTGACCGATGGCATGCTCAAGGGCTTGGGGGCCCACATCGCCTCCATGCGCTACAATATTTTAGACGCTCTCATCAGCGTGGTCCTGGTCTATTTCCTACTGCCCCGGTATGCTTTAGCCGCCTATGTGTGCATCCTCTATTTTACAGAGATTTTCAACTTCACTTTAAGCATCATCAAGCTCTGGCGCCTGACCCATTTTCACCTGGAGTGGGGCGGGATTTTTAAGTCTATTTTCTGCGTCATTGCCGCCTTGTCCCTATCCCAGCTCCTGCTGCGGACCTTCGGCGTGCCCATCGCCGCAGCGCCGCTCTCCCTCTGCCTGCACATTCTGCTGTCCCTGGTTTTGTACCTGCTGCTTTTGTACCTGTTTGGCTGCATCCGCCGGGACGATTTGCACGTTTTCAGGCGGAACGTCCGATAGGCGGCCGCTTTGGCAAATTCCACCCTTCCGGCATAGTCTGTAACAGAGAAACCTAGGAAAGGATTTTTGATGATGCAGACTCATTATTTTCTGGGCGCCAACACACCCCAGGGATTTTTCTCTGTTTACGACGACCTGTTTGACCCCGCAACCGATAAAGCGCTATACATCCTCAAGGGCGGGCCCGGCTGCGGCAAGTCCAGCTTCATGCGAAAGATCGCCGCCGCTGCCATGCAGCGGGGCCTGGATGTAGAATTTTTTCCCTGTTCCGGGGATCCGGATTCCCTGGACGCCATCTATCTCCCCGCCTGCCGCACCGCCTATGTGGACGGCACAGCGCCCCACGTCATAGAACCCAAGTTTCCCGCCGCGGCGGAACAGTACATAAACCTGGGGCAGTTCTACAACGCCGACGCCCTCCAAACCTGCAAGGCGGAAATCATGGCCGCCAATGCCGCCTATAAGGAGGTCTATGTCAGCGCCTATCAGCTTTTGGCCGCTGCCGGCAGCGTTTACGACCGTATCCGCCAAACCAAGCCGGATGACGCCCTGCTGGCGTCCATTTCTAAGCGCAGTCGGGGCATTATCTCCCGGGAGCTGCGCCGGCCTGTAGAGGAACCCGGCCGCCTGCGCCGCTGTTTCCTCTCTGCCGTCACCTGTAAGGGATCCGTCTCTCTGCTGGACGAGACGGCGGCAGCCTATGACCGCATCTATCTTCTGGACAACGCCACCAGCCTTGCCCCGTATATGCTAAAAACCCTGGACGCCGCCGCTGAAAGCCAGGGCTACGGCCGCATCCAGTGCTTAGATCCTCTGGCCCCGGACCAGTTGGAACACCTGCTGATCCCGGCACTCTCCCTGGCCTTTGTCTCCGCCCGCAGCCCAGAGAGCTACGCCGGCCGGGTATACCGGCATATTCGGCTGGACGCCATGGCGGCCCACAACGAGTATCACAAACAGATGGCAAAGCTGCGCCCCGTTAAAAAACTCTGTACTGCTTTGGTCACTTCGG
Source organism: uncultured Oscillospiraceae bacterium (assembly GCA_964642465.1). GTDB lineage: Bacteria > Bacillota > Clostridia > Oscillospirales > Oscillospiraceae > CAZXRD01. The sequence continues at coordinate 19,391 of CAZXRD010000009.1, forward strand.
CTGAAAGCGAACTGGGCCGGGCCAAAACCCTCCATGACTCTTTGGAGGCCATTTATAATCCCCATGTGGACTTTGCCGGTGTCTACGCCCTGGCAGACCGGCATATTGCCACCCTGCCGGAAAAAGGGGCTTGACATTTGTAGAAAAGCTGGGTAAAATAGCACCTGTATAAACCAGAAAGGCAATGACGGGAATAAGATGTGCTTTTCCGATGCAGAGAGCCGGCGGTTGGTGCAAGCCGGTATCGTGCGGGCACATGTATAGCTCATCCCTGAGCCGCCTGCCCCAGCATTTGTGTAAGGCAGGCCGTGTGGCTGCGTTATGGGCCTAGGCCTTGTTGGAGGCTGACGAGGGTGTCTGTGTAAGCAGGCGCCGAACCAGGGTGGTACCGTGTAATCTGTGTATTACGCCCCTGACTTTCAAGTAAAGTTGGGGGCGTTTTTGCGTCCCCAGACCTAGGAGGAGAGAGACATATGAAACCAGGATATCAGAAATACATCCCTTTTAAGCCCCAGCCGATTGAAAACCGCACTTGGCCGGACAAGGTGATTACAAAAGCCCCTATCTGGTGCTCTGTGGACCTGCGGGACGGCAATCAGGCCCTTATCGACCCCATGAACCTCCAGGAGAAGCTGGAATACTTCCACACGCTGGTGGACATCGGCGTAAAAGAGATTGAAATTGGCTTCCCCTCTGCCAGTGAAACGGAATATGAGATCTGCCGGGAACTCATCGAAGGCGGCCATATTCCCGACGACGTGACCATCCAAGTGCTGGTCCAGGCCCGGGAACACCTGATCAAGCGGACCTTTGAAGCCATTGACGGGGCCAAGCATGTGATTTTGCATTTTTACAACTCCACTTCCACTCTGCAACGGAAGGTGGTGTTCCACGCCGACTGTGACGCCATCACCAAAATCGCCACCGACGCAGCGGACCTGATCTATGAAATGGCCCAGCCGGTGATCGCCGGAGGAATGGACCTGCGCTATGAGTACTCTCCCGAGTCCTTCATGGGCACAGAGATGGATTACGCCGCTGAGATCTGCGCCGCCGTGTTGGACCATCTCCACGCCACAGCGGAAAAGCCGGTGATTTTAAACCTGCCCACCACGGTGGAAAATTGCATGCCCAACCAGTTTGCGGACATGCTGGAGTACTTCCTGCGGAAGCTGCCCGGCCGGGAGCGGGCCATTATCTCCCTGCACCCCCACAATGACCGGGGCACCGGCGTAGCCACCACGGAAATGGGCCTGCTGGCCGGGGCCGAACGTGTGGAAGCCACCCTGTTTGGAAATGGGGAGCGCACCGGCAATGTGGACATGGTGACCTTGGCTATGAATATGTATTCCCAGGGCATTGACCCGGAGCTGGACTTCTCCCACATCAACCAGATCAAAGAGACCTATGAGCGGCTCACCAACATGCCGGTCCATGACCGGCACCCCTATGCAGGCAAACTGGTGTTTACCGCCTTCTCCGGCTCCCATCAGGACGCCATCAACAAGGGTGTCCACTACATGCAGCAGAGCAACTCCCCCTATTGGGAGGTCCCCTATCTGCCTCTGGACCCGGCGGATGTGGGCCGGCAGTACGAGCCCATCATCCGCATCAACAGCCAGTCCGGCAAGGGCGGCGCCGCTTTTGTCATGGAAAACAACTTCGGCTATGTGCTGCCCAAGGCCATGCATCCGGAGTTTGGCGCCATCGTCCAGCGGGAGAGCGACCGGGTCGGCAAAGAGCTGCTGCCGGAGCGCATCTTTGAGCTCTTTAAAAACGCCTATATCGATGTAAACGGCCCCTATCGCTTAGAGAGCTTCAATTTCCAGGAGATGAGCCAGGACGCCGAGCACTCCCGCATCCGCTTCTCCGGCACCTTGTCCTACAAGGGCAAGACCTACAACGTGGCCGGCGAAGGCAACGGCCCCATTGACGCCTTCTTCAATGCCGTCGCCAATATGAATATCTCCGCCTACCACTTTGTCTCCTACTCGGAGCACGCCATCACCTCCGGGTCGGACTCCCGAGCGGTGGCCTACATCCAGTTGGAAAAGCCGGACGGCAAAACCATTTTCGGCGTGGGCATCTCCCACAATATCTACCTGGCCCCCATCCGGGCCATCCTCTGCGCCATCAACCGGGACACCCAGGCCAAAGAACAAATGGAGCAAAAATAGCATAAAAAGCAAAAAGGCCCCCAGGCAAGTAGCCTGGGGGCCTTTTTTGTATTCTTTTAGATCTCCATGATCACAGGTAGAATCATGGGGCTGCGTTTGGTCTTTTTATACAGATACCCGGAGAGGTCTGCCTTGATGCTGCCCTTGATGCTGGTCCAGTCGGTCATACCGCCGTCCTGGCAGCGCTCCAAGGCCTCCAGCGACACCCGTTTCAGCTCCTCCATCAAAGCCTCGGACTCTTTCACATAGACAAAGCCCCGGGTAATGATGTCCGGCCCGGAGATCAGGCCGCCGTCGTTGCTGGAGAGGCTCATAACCACAACCACCATACCATCGGAGGCCAGATGTTTCCGGTCCCGCAGGACCACAGAGCCCACATCCCCTACGCCGGTGCCGTCTACAAAGACTTTGCCGGAGGGCACGGTGCCGTTCAGCTTGGCTCTCTTGCCGGTGATCTCAATCACCTTGCCGATCTCGCTGATGACGATGTTCTTCTGGGGCACGCCCAGCTGGGCGGCCAGTTTGGCGTGGATCCGCATGTGCCGGTGCTCCCCGTGGACGGGGATGAAGAACTTGGGCTGGGTCAGGGCCAACATGGTCTTCAGTTCCTCTTGGCAGGCGTGGCCGGAGACGTGGAGGTCGGCAAATTTCTCATAGATCACCTCTGCACCCTTATAAAACAGCTCGTTGATCACCCGGCTGATGGTCTTTTCATTGCCGGGAATGGCGGAGGCGGAGATGATAACCCGGTCTCCCGGTCCGATCTCCACTTGCTTGTGGCCGGAGAAGGCCATGCGGTACAGGGCGCTCATCTCCTCCCCCTGGCTGCCGGTGGTGATGATCGTCACCTTATGCTTAGGCAGGCCCTTGATCTGGGCCATCTCCACCAGGGTATTCTTAGGGATCTCCATATAGCCCAGCTCTGTGGCCACCCGCATGACGTTTTCCATGCTCCGCCCGGAGATGGCCACTTTGCGGCCATAGTGCGCAGCGGTGTTGATCACCTGCTGGATGCGGTGGACGTTGGAGGAAAAGGTGGTGACAATGATCCGCTGGTCACAGCCCTTAAACAGGGCGTCAAAACTGCTGCCCACCTTGCTCTCGGAGACAGAGTAGCCCGGCCGCTCCACATTGGTGGAGTCGGCCAGCAGGGCCAGGACCCCCTTCTTCCCCAGCTCGCCCAGGCGGGCCAGGTCGATCATGCCGCCCTGGATGGGCGTGGGGTCGATTTTAAAGTCGCCGGTGTGGACCACCGTCCCCAGCTTGGTAGTGATGGCCAGGGCCACAGCATCCGGAATGCTGTGGTTCACATGGATCAGCTCCACATGGAAGCAGCCGGCCTTAAAGCTCTCCCCCGCCTCCATCGTGTGGATGTTGGCCTGGCTCAAAAGGCCATGCTCCTGGAGCTTATTTTCAATGAGGCCCGCTGTCAGCCGGGTGGCGTAAATGGGGGGATTGATGTCCCGCAGGACATAGGGGATGGCCCCGATGTGATCTTCATGGCCGTGGGTCAAAACCATGGCCCGGATGCGGCTCTTGTTTTTCACCAAATAGGAGATGTCGGGGATGACCACATCCACGCCGTACATATCATCGTCGGGAAAGCCCATGCCGCAGTCTACAATCAGAATGTCGCCGCCGTATTCATACACGGTCATATTCTTTCCGATCTCATTTAAACCGCCTAAGGAAATAATTTTTAGTTTTTCTGCCATATCATGCGCTCCTTTATTGCCTGTTGGCTAATTTTTGCTTTATGTAGCCAGTCAAACACAGACAGACAGCACAGAGATACGGGCACACCGGGCATACTCCGCCCTTTGTGCCTACGGTACTGGATACAAAAGTCCCCTTTACCGGTCAGCCCTGAATCGCCGCCGGTCTGTTTGCGGGGTCTTTTTTATCGCTGTGTTTTTAAAATATATAAAGTACTTCGTACATAACGCCAAAGTAAACTGCCGCTCTATGGAAAGTCTGCCCAAATCTGCGGCCAATGATAACAAAGAATATCCGGCGCCAAGCGCCGGAAAAAGCTGTGGAGCCTAGCTCCAAGCGTACATAGAATTATTAGTAGTATAGCATATGCGCTTTGAATTGTCAATTGTGCCAAATTGCAGGGCAAAATCAGGGCAATTCTTCCCAAGTCACCTGCGCCTCCGCCCCTGTGCAAAGGCAGAGGGTATAGTCCGCCTGAAACGGCAGGATCTGCAAAAACGCCCCTTGGGTCCGGGGGGCCAGCTCGCCGTCCTGCACGACGGAGAACGCCGAAAAGGCCGAGGTGATTCCCTGGCCGGTATATTTTACAAAGCTCTCTTTTGCGGCCCAAAGGTCAAAAAAAATCGCCGGCCGCCGGGCGACACAGGCCGCCTCCAGGGGATGAAAAAAACGGCGGGCCAATTTTTCCGCCTGCACAGGCCGCCGCTGCTGCAAATCCAGGCCCACCGGCGCCAGGCTGGCGGCGCAGAGCCAGTAGGCCCCGCTGTGGGTAACAGAGACTTCCAGGGGCATGGGCGGGGCAAAGCGGGGCTTTGCCCCCCGCTGGCGGCAAATCTCCAAAGGCGCAGGCAAGGCAAGGCCCTGCGCAGCCGCCCACTGGGCGGCCACCTGGCGCAAAAGCCGGTCAGAGTCCCAGGGCGCCTTCCCTGCGGCCCGATAGATTGTGACGGGCAGCTTGCCCTTTTGCTCCCTAGCCATTGGGGAAGATATCGTGCCGCCCCTCCATGGCCCGGAGGAGCGTGGCATCGTCGGCAAATTCCAAACTGGAGCCCACGGGGATGCCGTAGGCCAGGCGGGTGACCCGCACGCCAAAGGGCTGGAGCAGCCGGGAGATATACATGGCAGTGGCCTCCCCCTCTGTGTCCGGATTAGTGGCCATAATCACCTCTTCCACGTTGCCCTTGGCCACCCGCTCCACCAACTCTTTGATGCGGATATCGTCGGGCCCTACATGGCCCATGGGGGAAATCACGCCGTGGAGCACATGGTACTGGCCGTTGTATTCCTTAGCCCGTTCAATGGCAATCACATCTTTGGGCTCCGAGACCACGCAGATCACCGAGGGGTCCCGCTTGGGGGAGGCGCAAATGGGACAGATCTCTTGGTCCGTCAGGTTTTGACAAATGCGGCAGTAGCCCACCGTACGCTTTGCCTCTAAAATCGCTTGGGCAAAGGACGCCACCTCCTCTTGGGGCAGAGACAGCACATAGAGGGCCATCCGCTGGGCGGATTTGGAGCCCACCCCGGGCAGGGCGGCAAATTTTTCAATCAGGGTTTCCAGCGCCGCAGGAAAATAGGACATGGTTTCAGCCTCGCAATTCTAAGATTCTCTGTTTCCGGTCCGCCGCTTTGAAAACGTCGCTGCCCGCCACCAATACGTTGGCGCCGGCGGAGCGGACCAGTTTGGAGGTCTCCGGGTTAATGCCCCCATCCACTTCCACATCGCAGACGGCGGCAGCCCTGTCTAACATCTGGCGCACTTCTGTAATTTTAGGCAGCATGTCCGCCATAAAGCTCTGGCCGCCAAACCCGGGCTCTACGGTCATGATTAAGATCATATCCAGCTGGCCAATATAGGGGGCCAGCGCCAGGGCCGGCGTTTTGGGCTTAATAGAGAGGCCCACCTGTTTCCCGGCGGCCTTTACAATCTGGATGGCCTCCTGGATATTCTGGGGCTGGTCCGCCTCCAGATGAAAGACCACGATGTCCGCCCCGGCATCACAAAATTTTTGCACATACCGGACAGGCCGGTCAATCATCAAATGCACGTCCAGCACCATATCCGTGATCTTCCGGATAGACTGCAAAACCGGCAAGCCGATGGAGATATTGGGCACAAAAACCCCGTCCATAACGTCTACATGGAGATAATCTGCGCCCCCGGCCTCCACATCCTTAATGTCGGCCCCCAGGTTTGCAAAATCAGCGGACAGGATAGATGGACAGATCTTAATCATGTCACTCGCCCTCCTTGTTTGGCATAGAATTAATTAGCGGCACGGTGCGCCGCAACGCTTTTATATAGGGGCCGCAAACTGCGTTTTGCGGCCCCAGCTTGTTTTATTCATACAGCCCGTTGGGCGCAACGAGCCGGGGCTCGTAGCCATGCTGGCGCAGGGACTCTAAGATTTCGTCCTTGTGGGCGTGGCCAAAGGCCTCCAGCGTCACCCGCAGCTCCACAGCGCTCTGGCGATTGATGCTGACAAACTGATTGTGCTCCAGCTTGATGATGTTCCCGTTTTTCTCCGCCACAATCTGGGCCACCCGCACCAGCTCGCCGGGCCGGTCCGGCAGCTGCACGGAGAAGGTGAACACCCGGCCCCGGCTCACCAGCCCATGCTGCACCAGGGAGGAGATGGTGATCACGTCCATATTGCCGCCGGAGAGGATGGGTACCACGTTTTTCCCCTTCATGGGCAAATGCTTCAGCGCTGCCACCGTGAGCAGGCCGGCGTTTTCCACAATCATCTTATGCTTTTCCATCACATCCAGGAAAGCGTCTACCAGTTCTGTATCGTCAATCGTGATGATGTCGTCTAAATTCTCCTGGATATAGGGGAAGAGCAAATCCCCCGGGGTTTTGACCGCCACGCCATCGGCAATGGTCTCCGCCGTGGGCAGGGAGACAATCTCTCCCGCCTCTAAGGACGCCTTCATGCAGGCGGCCCCTTTGGGCTCCACGCCGATCACCTGGACGTGGGGGTTTAAAAGCTTGGCTAACGTAGATACGCCGGTGGCCAGGCCGCCGCCGCCAATGGGCACCAAGATCACATCCACATCCGGCAAATCCTGAAAAATCTCATAGGAGATGGTCCCCTGCCCCACGGCCACATCCAGGTCGTTAAAGGGCGGAATCAGGGTCATCCCCTTTTCCTTGGCCAAGTTCTCCGCATAGGCGTAGCTCTCATCAAAATTCCCGCCGGTAAGGATGACCGTGGCGCCGTAGTCCTTGGTGTTATTCACCTTGACCAGGGGCGTGGTGGTAGGCATCACGATGGTGGCGGGCACGCCGGCGGACTTGGCGGCATAGGCCACGCCCTGGGCGTGGTTGCCGGCGGAAGCGGTCACCAGGCCCCGCTCCTTCTCCTCCTCCGTCAGGGTGCTGACTTTATAAAAAGCGCCCCGGACCTTATAGGCGCCGGTCACCTGCATATTCTCCGGTTTCAGGTACACATTATTTCCAGAGATACGACTGAAGTACTTGCTGTGCATCAGCTTAGTCTCCAGGATGATCCCGTCTAAAAGCCGGCGGGCCTCTTTAAACTTCTCAATGGTCAACATTTTACGCCACGTCCTTATCCTTTAAATTTCCAATATGTCATATCATTTTTATATAGTATACGATTTCCGGCAAAAAAGTCAACAACTCCTGGTCATATGACGGAATATATTCCAATTGTTCTTGACGGCGGCGGGTCAAAAAGATAAAATGAAATCGTTATAATCCACCCTATGATTTGTCCACTTTTGGAGGAAACAACTTTGCGAGAGATAAAAATAAAATCCGTTATCCCCATCTATGTGGTCGCCGGCGTCTGGCTGATCTGGGCCCTGTTTCTGCCCATGTACAAGCTATGGCATTTCCTGCTGGCCATTGCCGTCACCGTGGCCGCCTGGCTGATTGCCAGCCGCCTCTGCCCAGGCCGCCGTATCCAGGTGGAAGAGCCGGTTCAAGACACGGGGGATGCTCAGGTAGACGCCATCCTGGCCGAAGGACGCCGGGCCATGGGTGAGATGGCAAAGCTGCGCCAACAGATCCCCAACACCGCTGTACAGGAAAAAATTATGCAGCTCATCGCCACAACAGATAAGATCCTGCGGGCCGTGGCGGAGGATCCCAAGGACGCCGCCCTGATCCGCCGGTTCTTCAGCTATTATCTGCCCACCACCATCAAGCTGCTCCACACCTACGACCGCATGGGCGCTCAGGGCGTGGCCGGAGCCAACATCTCGGGCACCATGGGCAAAATTGAGGACATGTTGGACACGGCTGTCCAGTCCTTTGAAAAACAGCTGGACGCCCTCTTTGCCGACGAAGCTTTGGACATTGAATCGGATATCGCCGTCATGGAGACCATGATGCAGGCAGAAGGCCTGGATAAAGAGAACTAAGCCCATAGAAAAAACAAAGGAGATTGTATTATGGCTGAAAATAACAACGAGTATGTGCCCCAGTTGACTCTGGACCCCACAACCGCTGCCCCGGCTGCAGACGTCACCCTTGACGCTGTGGACACCAAACCCCTCCAGCCCGCTCCGGAGGAGGAAAAGGAAGAACTCTCCCTCTCCCAGCTCAGCGAGGCGGAACAGAAGGCCGTTTTGGATTTTGCAGAAAAAATTGACATCACCGACACCAATTTGGTTCTGCAATACGGCAGCGCCGCCCAGAAGAATATGGCGGACTTCTCCAGCTCCGCTTTGAACAACGTGCGCACCAAGGACATGGGCGCCGTCGGGGACATGTTGGGCGACCTGGTTGTGGAGCTGAAGGGCTTTGACTACAACCCGGAGGAGAAAAAGGGCTTTTTTGGCCTCTTCAAAAAGGCCCAGAACGCTGTAGCCAGCTTGAAAGCCCAGTATGACAAGGCGGAGGTCAATGTAAACAAGATTGCCGCCATGTTGGAGGACCATCAGGTGGTCCTGCTGAAGGACATCGCCCTGCTGGATAAGATGTACGAGATGAATCTGGGCTATTTCAAAGAGCTCACTATGTATATTCTCTCCGGCAAGGAGCGGCTGAAAAAAGCCCAGGAAGTGGAGCTGCCCGCCCTGCAGAAAAAGGCGGAGGAATCCGGCCTGCCGGAGGACAGCCAGGCGGCCAGCGATTTTGCCAGCATGTGCAACCGCTTTGACAAAAAGCTCCACGATCTGGAGCTCACCCGGATGGTCTCCCTGCAGATGGGCCCCCAGATCCGGCTGATTCAAAATAACGACTCCATGATGGTGGAGAAAATCCAGTCCTCTCTGGTAAATACCATCCCCCTGTGGAAAAGCCAAATGGTTTTGGCCCTGGGCCTTAGCCATGCGCAGCAAGCCATATCCGCCCAGCGGGAAGTGACCAACGTCACCAACGAGCTGCTGAAGAAAAACGCCGAGACCCTGAAAATGGGCACCATGGCCGCCGCCCAGGAGGCGGAGCGGGGCATCGTGGATATTGAAACCCTACAGCACACCAATCAGCTGCTCATTGACACCCTCACGGAAGTAAAGACCATCCAGGAGGAGGGGTCCCGCAAACGCCGGGAGGCGGAGACCGAGCTAGGCCGCATCGAAGGCGAACTAAAGCAAAAGCTCTTAGAGCTGAGCAACAGCTAGGCAGGCATATCTATGGAATTTTTCAAGAAACGGCGGAACGCCATCCTGATCGCCGTGGTGGTGATTGTCCTGGCCACGGTGTTCGGCGTCCATCGCAGCTTAAGCAGCGCCATCCGCAAAGTGGAAGATGGTTTTGCAGACGGGGTTTTCAGCGAAACCCTGGGCTATCAGCTGCCCAGCATTGAATCCCAGCTTCGGGTACAGAGCAATGCCGGTACCAATATGCTCACCATCGGCGCCAAGTACGGGGCCGTCTCGGCAGAGACCCAGGCCCTGCGGGAGGCCCGGCTGAGCCTCCAGGAATTGCTGGAGGGGGACGCCGGCCCCAGCCTGCTCTATGACGCAGACCAGCGCTTTGTGGAAGCGGCGGAAGCTCTCTACCGGGCCCTATCGGCACTGGACGACCTGACAGCGGCGGACCGGGCCGATTTGGAAACGGATTATGGCAACATCACCGGCGCAGCCCGGGTGATTGCCAACAGCGAATACAACGATTCTGTCCGGGCATTCCAGCGGGATGTATTGGGGGTCTTCCCCACCAATCTGCTGCGGCACATTGCCTTTGTAGACGGGCCGGAACTGTTCGCATAACACGCAATAAGGAAAGGGTCTTATGAGAAAAAAGCTTTGGCCTGTGTTTTTTGCCGCCCTAGTCCTGGTGTCCTGTATGGCCCCCGGGGGCCCTGGCGCTGGTGGAAAAGACGGAGGAATTTTATTACGCCGACTATGCCGGCGTACTCAGTGACCAGACCAAAACCTATTTGGTGGATATCAACGGCGGTCTGGATACCTACGCCAACGGGGCGGAAATCGTCGTGGTCACCGTGAATTACCTGGATGAGGACATGGGGGCCGATGAGTACGCCTCCGCCCTATTCAACGAGTGGGGTGTGGGCGACGCCCAGGAGAACAACGGCATCCTGCTTTTGTTGGTGGTACAGGAGAATCGGGGCTGGATGGTCCAAGGCTCCGGCCTGGCCGGTTCCCTGACCGATGCAGACGTCAACTACTATCTGGATACCTACCTCTGGCCGGACTTTGACCGGGGGGAATACGATACGGCCGTGTACAACACGGTGTATGCCCTGGTGGACTGGTTCGGTGAGGACTGCGGCACGGATATCAACGGCCTGTATGCCGGCGAATACGCAGAGCCGGAATATCCGGACACATACCCCAATTATGACAGCGGCTATCGCACTTCCCGGGTTATCAGCCGGGTGGTGCTCTTCCTCGTGGTGGCTCTTGTCATCTTTTTAATCTTACAAGCGGATCGGCGGCGTTTCCGGAACTACTACATTGGCCTGGGTGTGCCGATCCCCCGCTATTCGTTCTGGTTTCTCTTTGGCGGACCCCACCACCGGCACTATCACCATCGTCCCCCTCGCCCGCCCCGTGGCGGCGGTGGGTTTGGCGGCTTCGGCGGTGGCAGCCGTGGCGG
>CAZXRD010000010.1:0-29297 GCA_964642465.1 uncultured Oscillospiraceae bacterium
CACAGCCAGCGGTATCTCCAACTGCGTAGGGGATATCGGCACGCACATTGAAGATGCAGTGGCGTACATGACAGGGCTGCATGTGAAGAAACTGGCCTGTGTGCTGGACCGGTTCTCCCAGCCGCTGGATCTGAACGCCAACATGCTGGTGGAGTTTGACAACGGGGCCCATGGCACCTTCTCCTGCTCCCAGGTGGCAGTTGGGCACTACAACGGCCTGGTTATCCGGATCTATGGCACCAAGGGCTCCATGGAGTGGGTGCAGGAGCATCCGGACTTCCTGAAGGTGACGTTGAAGGGACAGCCGCCCCAGATCTATACCCGTGCGGCCCACACCTCCGGCCATGCGCTGGATCTGAACCGGATCCCCTCTGGGCATCCGGAAGGGTTGACCATGGCCTTTGCCAACATCTATCAGATGTTTATGCAGGCTGTTTTAAACAAGGTCAACGGCGTGGCCAACGACGGCAAGTGGGATTTGGACTTCCCCTCTGTGGACGACGGTGTCCGGGGCGTGAAGTTTATCCACGCCTGTGTAGAGAGCAGCGACAAAGGCGGCGTCTGGGTCGAGCTCTAAATAACAACGCACAATACGCTAAATGAGGAAGGCCCCTGTCAGATTCTGACAGGGGCTTTTTCTGTGGCAAATTCTACAACTGCAGCCCAGCCACATTCTATACAAAGTTACAATATTCGACAAAAAATATCAAAAAATAAAAACCGCCACTATATTGTCTGGTCATGCAGCGGGATGTCCCTTATAATTTCCTGACGCAGGGAGGAGACCCATGTGCATATACCAAAAGAGGGGGAGGTGTAGAGGGCATGAGCGGACAATGGAAATACGAGGCGGTGGAAGAGTTGCAGTTTCGGCCAGAGCTTGGACGCTATCACAGCTACGGACTGTGGGTCAGCTGGGAGGCCGGTGGGGACGTACAACGGATGGAACAGATCCATGATGTGACAGTCTCCAAAAGGCTGGCGCAATCTATGGCGGAGCGGTTTAGCCGGTATCAACTATCTCCCGTCCATTTTCGAGACGGCATAGAGGATGCGCTGCCGTGATTATATTTCAGGGGCAGGACGGTGATCGTCCTGCCCCTATTGCGTTTTTATCGGGGAGCATATTGACAGCATTTTTGTTTTCCTACATACTTAGTAATACTAATTAGCGATACTAAGTATATGGGGGTGGGAATTGCATGGATAGCAACTACATCCAGCAGATCAAAAAGGGTGGGCTGGAAATGCTGCTTTTGTGTCTGATCGGCCAGAAAGAGCGTTATGGATATGAACTGCTGACCGAAATCAATCGCCATGCGGCCACCCTGGGCTATGCAAAAGAGGGGACAATTTACCCCATTTTGTACCGCTTGCAGGGGGCGGGCCTGCTCTGCTGCCGTATGGCGCCAGAGATAGGCGGCCGCATGAAAAAATACTATTCTTTAACAGAAGCCGGCCGTCAGGCGCTGCAGGAGCGGATTGCTTTTTGGCGACAGTATACCCAGTGTATAGATGCGGCCATCGACGGTTGGGAAGAGGAGGCAAAACGTAAAAAAGCGTTATCTACGGCAGGTTAAGCGCAGGCTGCCAAAACGGCAGCGGCAGCAGGTGCTGCAGGATTTAGAGGAGATGTTTGCCTCCGCTCTGGCCCATGGGGATACAGAGGCGGCCGTGATCCAGCGGCTCGGGCCGGCAAAGGCGTTTGCCCAATCGGTATCGGACAGGCCGGCAATGGGCAAGCGGCAGCAGGTTGTTTGGATTTTGGGCATTCTTCTTTTTGGCCTTTGTGCCCTGGTGGCCCTGGGGATTTTTATTTGGATCCAGCTGCAGGGCAGCCCTGCCGGCGTGATCGGGCAGGCGGATGCCATGACAACCATCCAGGTGCGTGGTGGGCGCTTTTCCTTGCCTGCACTGCTGCTCCCTTTGGGCGCACTGGCTCTGGTGGGTGCGGTGTTGTTGATTTGGCAATATCGGCGCAGAAAGTAGGGGACGTATGACAAGAAAAAGACACATTTTCTGTGTGGGTGTGCTGATCTGTGCAGGGCTTTTATGCGCCGGCTGCGGCGGACCCGTTGCGCCCCAGCCCTCCCCATGGACATTGGAAGGGGCCGAGATGGTGCCTGCCTCCCAGTGGCCGGAAAATGCTTTTACGGACCAGATTCCCCGGCCGCAGGTGGGGACGGTGGACTATATCTTAGATGCCTTCGAAGATGGGCGGTACGTTGTCTCCCTAACGGACATTTCTTGGGAGGTGGCTCACGATTATCTGGAAGACCTGCAGGCGGCAGGTTATGTACTTTTGGAATCTGCGGAAAACGATGTATCCGGCGGGAGCTTGCTGCAGCGGGAAAACGTCCTGCTCAATGTGAGTTATTCCCATATGGGCCTGGGTATTTTGATTACCCTATTGGACAAATAAAAAGAGGCGGCGCCTAGATGAGCACCGCCTCTTTCATTCTTGAATGACCGTGATGGGCATCTCTACACCTGCAGCCAGGGAAAAGCAGTCTTCCAAGCCCTGGGTTAGGAGGATCTCCCCCTCCGCCGTGACCAGCAGCATGTCAAAGCCGCCAGCTTCCCGCCAGTAGGCAATGGCCGCCTCCGGCCCCATGACAAATAGGGCGGTGGACAGCGCATCCCCCAGGCGGCCGGTGGGGCTGACGATGGTGACGGAGGCAAGGCCGCTGTCCGCCGGGTAACCGGTAGACGGGTCTAGGATATGCCAGTAGACATTGCCCGCATCATCTGTAAAATAGTTTTCGTATCCGCCGGAAGTGACCACGGCGGAGTCCTGGACAGAGAGCACGCCAAAATAGCCATCTCCATTGGGGTCCTGCACGCCGATGCGCCAGTCACTGCCGTCCGGCCGGGTGCCGATGGCCTGGACATTGCCGCCCAGGTTCAAAATGGCGGAGGTGACGCCAGAATCTTGTAGCAGTTGGGTGAGCAGGTCCGCCGTATACCCCTTGGCCACGGCACCCAGATCCAACTCCACACCGGGCGTCAAAGTGAGCGTATGATCTGTTAAATGGACGTTTCGATAATCCACAAGCTGCAAAAGCCGGTCGATCTCCTCTTGATCCGGGACCTGTTTGTTTTCTGTAGTAAAACCCCATGCGGCCAGTACCGGGTAAATGGTGGGGTCCAGGGCCCCCTGGGTGGCTGCCGCCATCTCCAGGGCAAAGGCTAGAATCTCCGCCGTCTCGTCGCTAATGGTCAAAGTGTCCGTATCCCGGTGGTTGATCTGATAGATTTCACTGTCCGGGTCGGTGACGGACCAGAGGGCCTCCAATTCTTGGACCAAGACGGTGGCCTCCTGCAGGGCGCTTTCGGCCTGGTCTCCGTAGGCGGAAAAGGTCATGTAGGTGTGCATAGCAAAGAGGGAAGCCTCTGCCGGTGCGTCCGCAGCCGCATCTTCCCGGCGGCAGCCGGGGGCAGTAAGCAGCAGACACAGAATTAAAAGGGGAATACAGAGCCGGCGCATAAGCAGGGCCTCCTCTCCTAAAAGGGATACTGCCGCCCGAAAACAGGCGGCAGCTATTGTGCATCGGTGGAAAAGCAGAGATCGCACCGCCCCATAATGTCCAGGGCGGAAAAATACTGCTCCTCTAAGGGGATCCATTTGTCTCGGAACATGGGCAGCGCCGCAGGTCCGTTGCGCTGGGCAATTCGTTCCAACTGGACTGCAGGGGAGACAGTGAGAAAAATACGCAGGTCGTAAAAATCCCACAGGGCGGGGTGGCAGCTGTAGGACCCCTCCACAATTGTCAGGGGACCGGGCTGGACAGATATGGGGGCCAGCAGGCTTTGCGTGTGGCAGTCATAGGGCTGGTAAGAAAAGGGCCGGCCCTGTGCCAGGGGGAGGAGCACCTGATCCCGAAAGCGCTCGTAGTCCACATTGCCACCGGGCTGAACCAGGCGCTGGGGTGTCCGCTGCTGGGGCTGTAGGAAAAATTGGTCCATATGCAGCAGGCTGCTCTCCGGCAGCGCTTTCTGCAGCAGATGTGCCAGGCTGCTCTTCCCGGCTGCAGAACGGCCGTCGATGGCGATCATCCGAGGCCGGCCGGCTGGCAGAGGCAGCGCCTGGACTGCCTGCAGCGTTTCTGTGACAATCGACTCCATCAGTGCTGTGCCTTCTGGGCCGGTGGGGCCGTATCTTTTTTCCGGAAGGGCACTAGCCCAGTGCGGTTTAGCGCTACCATGATGGCGGGGATCAGCACCAGCTGCACAATGATGCCGGGGATGGCATTGAGGAAGGCCTCTGTAAAGAAGACCTGCCGGGTGAGGGCGCTGCCGGATAGACCCAGCTGCACCGCCTGGACCACGGCCCAGACCACCCGGCCCGCCAGCATGGCAATGACCAGGCAGCGGTATAGGGCCCGGATACACTGCCAGCGGGAGATTTTGTTATACAGCAGCCCAGAGACCAGGCCATAAGTCATCAGCTCAAAAGCCATGGCCGTTGCAGTGGGGAAGAAATGGGGCATCCCGAAAATCAAAGAGCGAAGGAGCGGCAGGATAAAGCCCACCACAGCCCCATACTGCCAGCCGCAGATGAGGCCGCAGAGAAATACGGGAATATGCATAGGTAGCAGCATGGTGCCGATTTGGGGGATCTGCCCGGTGAGAAAGGGCAGTACAAAACCTATGGCCAAAAACATGGCCGACAGGGCGAGATTTTTTGCGGGTCTGTTCATACGCCATCTCCTCCTTTTGTCCATCAGGCGAAACAGGTCAAAATCTATTCCTCTATAACTATACCTGAAAACCTGGGCCCTGCGCAAGAGGAAAAGGGGAAACACCATGGCTCCGGGCGAATTTTATTGGGCTCCAGACAACAAAATCGGGGCTGCCGGTTTTCAGGCAGCCCCGATTGGCCATGTTATGGAAGCTTACTCTGTGCGCAGAGCCTCTACTGGGTCTTTCCGGGCGGCAATCCGGGAGGGGATGAGGCCAGCCACAAAGGTGAGGACCATGCTGATGAGTACCAGGATCACACCGGCGGCAGGCGGCAGCTGGGCGCCCATAGAGGTGATACCCGTCAGATTGTGGATCACGGCATTTAAGGGGATGGTGAGCAGCAGGGAGACCCCTATGCCGATGAGTCCGGCGGCCAGGCCCACAATGAGGGTCTCGGCGTTGAATACATTGGAGATGTCCCGTTTGGAGGCGCCGATGGACCGGAGAATGCCGATCTCCCGGGTCCGCTCCAAGACGGAGATATAGGTGATGATGCCGATCATAATGGAGGACACAATGAGGGAGATAGCCACAAAGGCGATGAGCACGTAGGAGATGCCGCTGATGATGTCTGTGATGGAGCTCATCAGCAGGGCCACATAGTCGGTGTAGGTGATCTGATCCTCCTCGTCCCGGCCGGCATTGTAGTCGGCGATCCGGTCGGCAATGGCGTCCTTGTTGGCAAAGGTTGTGGCATACAAGCTAATGGTACTGGGGCTGTCTAAATCCACATAGCCCAACAGGTCCAGGTTCTCCGTGTAGCTGGAGTCGGAGACTGTGGGGGGCATGTAGTTGTCATAGAGGTAGACAAATTGCTCCGTTGTGAGACCGCCGTCGGCGTCTGCACCCAGGGCCAGGGCGGCGTCCATTTGCGCAGCCAGACTGGCGCTGGGCACGGCCTCAAACTGCGCTGCAACAGCGGCGGCATACTGCTCCTGCACTTGGAGGCGGATGGCCTCCTCCACCTGGCTGAAGAGCTGCTCGTCAGACATCTCGGCGATATAGGCACGGATGGTGGAGGCGTCTACGCCCATCTGATCGGCGTACTGTTGCAGGATCATCTCTTCAATGGCTTCTCGGGTCAGGCCCTCCATCTGCTCCTGGACCACTTGGTCCACATAGGCGGAAGCGGGCTGGCTCATGGCGTCCACATAGGCGGCGGCTTTTGTGTTGTCATCCGCCGTCTCCAGATAGCCGGTGACCGCCTCTGCCTTTTCAGCGTCCGTCGGTTCGGCAGACTCTTCCGTGGGGAAGGGGAGACCGGTGAGGACATCTATATCCGGGTTTTCCAGTTGGTCTTGAATGACCGGAGACTGGCTCACCGCCTCAATGGCGTAGGTGGTTAGGGCGTTGGTATACCCCACAGAACCGGAGAGCATGGAGCCGCTCCCCTCGGTGGACCGGGCAACGCCCACCACTTTGAGAGGAATGCCCGCCTCGCCGCTGTTGTACAGCAGGTCCAGGCCGGTGGCAGTTTCCGCTAAGTTTACATACGTTTCAGAAGCGGCGTCATATTGATAATACTCGGAGGGGAGCAGCAGCTTGAATTCTGTATTACACAGCTCCTCATAGGTCCAGCTGTCCTGGGCAGAGGCCGGCGTCTCCCCGTTCATGACAGCCAAAAGGGCCTCGTCCATGGTATCTGCCGGCAGCAGGCCCAGGGTGTAGAGCATTAGGTCGGAGACCTCGTTGTTCTCATCGATGAATAAGATGACCTCGTCGTAGTTTTCCGGCCAGGCGCCATAGAGCAGCTCGTAGTCGTCTTTTACCTGATCGGCAATGAGCGCACCGTCGTCACCAGGCAGCAGTTCCTCCCACACGTCAAAGCTCTCGTACATAGAACCCATGGAGTCAAAGTAAGAGGAGTAATCCCCGCCGTACAGCGTGGTCATGGCCTCCTGCATCAGGGCAGTCACGTCGCTCTTGACGATGTTCCCATCTGCATCCCGGCTGTAGATGTCAAACTGCAGGTCGTAGCTGTATTGGATGGTGGCCAGGTCTGCAATTCCGCCGCCGCCCTGGTCCAAATAGGCCTTAAAATCTTCCAGGTTGTTGGTGACGGTTTCTGCGTTTACCATAGAGTCCAAAAGGTCGTACATCACCGTAGAGGCGTAGACCTGATCCCGGTCGTGTTCCTCTCCGTTGTTTTGTCCGGCCCCCATGAGGGAGGACAACATAGCGGTCATGTCCACGCTCTCGGCCTCAATGGTGATGGGGTAGGAAGTCAAGGTGTCCTCCTGGACCTGGACGATATAGTTGTTGATCCCGTTGGACAGGGACAAAATCAGGGCGATGCCGATGATGCCGATTGAACCGGCAAAGGCGGTCAAAAAGGTGCGGGCTTTTTTAGTGACCAGATTCCGCAGGGATAAGGAAAACGCCGTCCAGATAGACATGGATACCCGGCTGGTTTTCATCTTGGCCGGGGCTTTGGCAGCCGGCGGCGCATAGGGGTCGGAGTCCCCGGTGAGGCGGCCGTCTTTGATGCGGACAATTCGGGTGGCATAGGTCTCCGCCAAGTCCGGGTTGTGGGTGACCATGATGACCAGCTTATCTTTGGCCACCTCTTTTAAGATTTCCATGACCTGGATGCTTGTCTCGCTGTCCAGGGCGCCGGTGGGCTCGTCCGCCAGGAGAATGTCCGGGTTGTTGACCAGGGCCCGGGCAATGGCCACCCGCTGCATCTGGCCGCCGGAGAGCTGGTTGGGCTTTTTGGTGAGCTGGTCGCCCAGGCCCACTTGTTCCAGGGCCTCTTTAGCCCGGCGGCGGCGCTCCGTCTTGCCCACGCCGGAGATGGTGAGGGCCAGCTCCACATTGGCCAAAACCGTCAAGTGGGGGATTAGGTTATAATTTTGGAATACAAAGCCGATGGAGTGGTTGCGATAGGCATCCCAATCCCGGCTTTTATAGTCCTTGGTGGAGACTCCGTTGATAATCAGATCCCCGGAAGTGTATTGATCCAGGCCGCCGATGATATTCAGCAATGTGGTTTTGCCGCAGCCGGAATGGCCCAACACAGCGACAAATTCACTCTCCCGGAATTGGATGCTGACCCCGTCCAGGGCCCGGATGGTGTTGTCTCCCACCGTATAGGTCTTTACAATGTTTTTTAATTCTAACAAGGTCTATCGATCCCTTTCTGCTTGAACGTATGGGGATAATTGTAAAATGCATTTGACAATGAACATATGAAATTTATCACTATGTATTGGAAAAATCAATTGGCAACTGTGGTGCGAGTTGTAAACAATGTATGAATAAGCAGGGTGGATTTTCCGGAATATAGGTAGACAGGCGGTGCCATGCCTTGTTATAATAAAGAAAACATGCCCCGTCCACAGGTTGGGGCAGATAGATCCGTTTTTGTGGCCCCTTGCCCAGGCGGGCAAACGGGCTGAACAAGGGAAGCAGGGCATTTGCCCGACGGTGACCGCCGCTGTGCGTGCTGAGGCCGGGTCCGTGACGAAAGTCAGTCACTGAAGCAATTTGGGAAGGCAGGATCCGGACGCAGGGGAACCCCCGAGAGGCGCAAGTCAGAAGACCTACAAAAACGGCAGACCTTCCGTCCCGGCCGGTGGGCGGCGGGTTATTTTGCCTGCGGAAATACGGCTGCAGCGGGGTATCCCGCTGCAGTTTTTTTGATGGAAAGGGGATGCGCTATGAAGAAGATCGGAAAGTCCTGGATTTCTATATTGTGTGTGATCGGCGTGTTATTTGGACTTGCGCCGGGGGCTTTGGCCCTAGGGACAGAGACGGCCCAGACAGCGGCGTATCTGTATGCCAGCACGCCAAGCCCGCAAGTGGGCAGCATTGGCGGGGACTGGACGGTCTTGGGTCTTGCCCGCAGCGGGTATACCGTAGAAGACGGCTATTACCAGGCCTATTATCAGGCGGTAGAGCGGTATGTGTTGGCGGCCCAGGGGGATCTGAGCAGCACCAAGAACACAGAATATGCCCGGCTGATTTTGAGCCTTGCCGCCATTGGTGCAGATCCTACAGATGTGGGCGGGTATAACCTGCTGTTGCCCTTGGGCGACCAAGGGGCCACGGTGGCCCAAGGGGTCAACGGGGCCATCTGGGCCCTGATCGCCTTAGATGCCGGCGATTACGCCGTGCCGGAAGCGCCGGATACCGCCATACAGGCCAGCCGGACAGGCTATGTGGCGTATATCCTGGACCGGCAGCTGGCAGACGGGGGCTGGGCCATGAGCGGCGATGCAGCGGACCCGGATGTGACGGCTATGGCTCTGGTCGCCCTGTCCCCGTATCAGGACCAGGCGGCGGAGGCCATTGCGGCGGGTTTGGACTGTCTATCCGGTTTGCAGACCAGCACCGGCGGTTTTGCTAGCTGGGGTGGCGAGAACGTAGAGACCACAGCGCAAGTGATGATTGCCCTGTGCAGCTTGGGCATAGAGGTAGAGGACGCCAGGTTTGTCAAGTCCGGCGTCAGCCTGTTGGATAATCTGGCGGCCTACCGCCTGGCAGACGGCAGCTACAGCCATGTTCCAGACGGCAGCAGCAACCGCATGGCCACAGAGCAGGCTATGCTGGCCCTGGCGGCCCTGGAGCGGGCCGAGGCCGGGGCAAACAGCCTCTTTGCTATGGGAGATGTGGAGCCGGTGGATTACGAGAATGCCGGCGCCGCCATCGGCCTGCCGGGGAAACACGAGGACGTGGTGATCCCCCAGGTGACAGACCCGGGAAAGACCTTTGACGATATTGTCTATTACGACGGACGTCAGGCGGTGGAGGCCCTGGCTGCCCGGGGTATTATCCAGGGCATGACCACGACAGAATTCTGCCCGGACATCCCCATGACCCGAGCCCAGTTTGCGGCCGTGGTGGTGCGGAGCCTAGGGCTCAGCGCCCAGGCAGAGCTCACGTTTGCAGATGTTCCGGCTGATGCCTGGTACACGGCGTATATCCAGGCGGCCTTTGCTTACGGCCTGATCCAGGGCCGCAGCGAGACCATCTTTGATCCGGATGGGGCCATCACCCGCCAAGAGGCGGCGGCCCTGCTTACCCGGGCGGCCAAGCTCTGCGGTATCCAGGTGGCGTATGATGCCACAGCCCAGCGCAACGTGTTGTCCCAGTTTTTAGACTACACCGGCAGCGCCGCCTGGGCGGGAGAGGGACTGGCCTTCTGCTATGACCAGGATATCCTGGATCAGGCGGAACTATACATCCGCTATGACGACCCTGTGCTCCGGGGAGAAATGGCCCAGATGCTGTATCGGCTGCTGATCTTAGCGGCGTTTATTTAAAACCTGGGATCGAGGGAAAAAGGCATGAAGAGACGAACGAGAAATATCCTCATTGGGGCGGCCTGCGTCCTGGTGGTCCTGGCCCTGGCCTTTTGGCTGGGAGACGGCGTTTCCCAGCCGGAGGGGGATCCTACGGATCTGTCCACGGATAGCATCTCCCCATCTCCGGATCCGAGTGACGGGGCAGAGAGCCCTGTAGCGTCCCCGTCGCCTTCTGATTCGGAGGGGGTGGAGCCCTCCGTCTCCCCGGATGGGGAAGCAGCAAGCCCCACCCCGTCGGAAGAGCCATCGCCGGATACAGAGCCCACGCCAGCCGCAACGCCGTCGGCAGAGCCTACCCCCAGCCCGGCAGCAACGCCGGAGCCGGACGATGGGGTGCTGACCTGTACCTTATCGGTGCGCTGTGACACGATTTTAAACAATATGGATCAGCTGCGGGCGGAAAAGTGGTCCGTCGTGCCGGCGGATGGCGTGCTCTATGCCACAAAAGAAGTGGTGTTCTACGAAGGGGAGAGCGTGCTGAATGTGCTGGTGCGGGAGATGAAAATAGCGGGCATCCCCATGGAGTATAGTTCCACGCCCTTATATAACAGCGCTTATGTGGAGGGAATTGGAAACCTATACGAGTTTGACTGCGGAGAACGCTCCGGTTGGATGTACCGGGTGAACGGCTGGTTCCCTAACTATGGCTGCTCCCGCTATACCCTGTCCGACGGGGACCGGGTAGAGTGGGTATTTACCTGCAACGGAGGCGCAGATGTGGGAGGCGACTATGCGGCGCAGCGGGGCGAATGAGGTCGGGCGGGGCCTGGCCGGTTACCACCCGGCGGTGATTTTCACCTATTTTGTCCTGGTGCTGGTGTTTTCCATGTGGCTGATGCACCCAGCCTGCCTGGCCATCTCTCTGATCTGTGCCTTGGTTTGGTCTGTGCAATTGGGCGGTCCAAGGGCTCTGGGCGGGAACCTGAAATTTATGGTGCCGGCGATGCTCCTGATGATGTTGGTGAATGCCGCATTTAACCACCAGGGGGTAACCATCCTGGCCTATTTCTCCGGCGGCAACCCCTTAACCCTGGAGTCCCTGCTCTACGGTTTAGCTGCAGCGGCTATGTTTCTAGCGGTCATCAGCTGGTTTCGATGCTACAACCGGGTGATGACCACAGATAAATTCCTCTGCCTCTTTGGTCGGGCAATCCCGGCCCTGTCCCTGGTGCTGTCTATGGCCCTGCGTTTTGTGCCTAGGTTTGTGACCCGGGCCAAGGAGATTGCCCGGGCCCAAAAGGGCATCGGGCGGGACGCTGCCCAGGGGAATCTTTTGCAGCGGGCCCGCCAAGGGATCCGTATCGTATCCATTTTGATCACTTGGGCCTTGGAAAACGCCGTGGAGACGGCGGCCAGTATGAAAAGCCGGGGCTATGGCCTCCCAGGCAGGACAGCCTATAGTCCCTTCCGTATGGAGGAGCGGGACAAAGCCGCTTTGGGCTTTCTTTTGGCCTGTGGGGCCTATACCTTGCTTATGGCCCTGAAAGGGGAATTTACCTGGTACTATTTCCCGGCCGTAACGGGGCGGGTTTTTACCCCCTGGACGGCTAGCGCTTTGCTGGCCTATTTGGCCCTGTGCGCCATGCCGTTGATTTTAGATTGTTGGGAGGAGCGAAAGTGGAGATCTATCAAATCCAGCACTTAAGTTTTGCTTACCCCAACCAGGCGGAAAAGGCTCTGACAGATGTAGACCTTGCGATCCAGACCTATGAATTTCTCACCCTCTGCGGTCCCTCAGGCAGCGGGAAGACCACGTTGCTGCGGCAGCTGAAGCCCGCCATGGCCCCCTGGGGGGAGCGGACCGGGGAGATTTTATTCCAAGGCACCCCCTTGTCGGCACTGGAAGAGCGCCGGGCCGCCCAGGAGATTGGGTTTGTCCAACAGAGCCCGGACAACCAGCTGGTGACAGACAAGGTCTGGCACGAGCTGGCTTTCGGCATGGAGAGCCTGGGCAAAGACCCGGAAGAGATCCGTCTGCGCACGGCGGAGATGGCCAGCTTCTTCGGCATAGAGGACTGGTTCTATCAACCGGTGGGCCGCCTGTCCGGGGGCCAGAAGCAGCTGTTGAACTTGGCCTCGGTGCTGGCCATGCAGCCCAAGGTGCTGATTTTGGATGAACCCACCAGTCAACTGGACCCCATTGCCGCCTCGGATTTCTTGGGGGCCCTGGCCCGGGTGAACCGGGAGCTGGGGGTGACGGTGATCCTAACGGAGCACCGGCTGGAGGAGGCGCTGCCCCTGTCCGACCGGTGCGTGGTGCTGGACCAGGGGCGCATCCTGGCCGACGGCAGCCCCCGGGCGGTGGCGGAGGATTTAAAGCGGCAGGGCCACCGGATGTTTTTGGCTATGCCCACCCCGATGCGGGTTTGGGCGGCGGTGGAGAACGATCTGGCCTGCCCCCTTACGGTGCGGGAGGGGCGGCAATGGATGAGCCAAATGGAGGCTAGGCATCCGGCAGCGCCGCTGCCGAATGCGGCAAATGCCCGCCGGGAAGCGCCCCCTGTGCTCACAGCGGAGAACCTCTGGTTCCGCTATGAACAAGACGGACCGGATATTTTAAAAGGGCTCACCCTCACGTTGCGCCAGGGGGAGCTGTTTGCGCTCCTGGGGGGCAACGGGGCGGGGAAGACCACGGCCCTCTCCGTGCTGGGAGGCATATATAAGCCCTTGCGAGGCCGGGTTTGCCTGGCGGCAGGGGTCAAAACCGCCGTGTTGCCCCAGGACCCCCAGAGCCTGTTTGTCCGGATCACTGTGGAGGCGGACTTGTTAGAAGAAGTATTGTCTGGGGAAAAGCTGCCGGCGGCAGAAAAAAGCCGGCGTGTCCAGGCGGTGGCGGAGACCTGTGAGATCCTGGACGTGCTGGACCGCCACCCCTATGACCTCTCCGGCGGGCAGCAGCAGCGGGCGGCTCTGGCAAAAGTGCTGCTCACCGAGCCGGATATCCTGCTGCTGGACGAGCCCACCAAGGGGATGGACGCCGCCTTCAAGCAGCAGTTTGCCGCCCTGCTCCGGCGGCTCCAACAGGCGGGGAAAAGCATTTTGCTGGTAAGCCATGATGTGGAATTTTGTGCCGCATATGGGGCGTGGTGTGCCCTGTTTTTCGATGGGACTACCGTTGCCCAGGGGCCGCCCCAGGTCTTTTTTTCCGGCAACAGCTTTTATACCACGGCGGCCAACCGGATGGCCCGGCATGTCCTGCCCCAGGCGGTGACGGCGGCGGATATCATCTCCGCCTATGGGGGCAGTGTGCCCCAGGCGCCGGAGACGGCTGTGCCGGCTATCCAAGCCGGTCCGGTGGAAAGCCGCCAGACCCAGCGGGGGCGGCGGCCAGTTTGGCGCAGCATCCTGGCCCTGGCCTTTTTTGCCGCCAGTTTGGCCCTGGGGATCTATATTGCCGGGTTCACAGAGATCACCTTGGGGGATCTGACCGGCGGCGTAGGGGCGGATCTGGGGGTCTGGCGCTACTGCGCCGGCGTGGCCCTGATGCTTCTTGGCGCCGCCATCGCCCTGGCCCTGCTGCGCCGGGAAAAGCGGCAGACGGTATCTTTAACCAAGGGAAAGCTGGCCAAGCGCACCTGGGTGGCGGTGGGGCTGATCCTGCTGCTGATTCCCCTGACCATCTACCTGGGCGCATCTGTTTGGGGCGGCAGAAAGTATTATTTCATCTCTCTGCTGATCCTGGTGGAGACCTTTGTCCCCTTTGTCCTGGTCTTTGAGGGGCGGGAGCCCAAGGCCCGGGAAATGGTAGTGGTAGCTGTGCTCTGTGCCCTGGGCGTGGCCGGGCGGGCGGCATTTTTCTGGCTGCCCCAGTTTAAGCCCGTGGCCGCCATTGTGATTCTGGCGGGGGTGGCCTTTGGCGGGGAGACCGGCTTTTTGGTGGGGGCCGTGACCATGTTTGTCTCCAATATGCTCTTTGGCCAGGGGCCTTGGACCCCCTATCAGATGTTTGCCATGGGTGCAATCGGTTTTTTGGCTGGGATCTTGTCTCGAAAAGGGCTTTTAGGAGCTGGTCGACTACAGCTTACCTTGTATGGCTTTGTCTCTGTTCTTTTGCTCTATGGTCTGACAGTGGATACCGCCTCGGCCCTGATCTGGAAGGCGGCGCCCAGTTGGCAGGTGCTGGCCAGTTACTATGTGACGGGCTTGCCCTTCAATCTGGTACACGCAGCCGCCACCGGATTTTTCCTCTGGGCGGCGGGGCCGGCGGTATTGGAAAAATTGGAGCGGATTAAGGAAAAGTACGGCATGATCCAATAAAAAATGCGACCGGCAACTGCCGGTCGCATTTTTTCTCAGTATTTTCCCTGGAGCAGGCCCTCAATGCCGATGGCCACCCCGTCTTCCAGATGGTGGGGAACGATGTGGTCGGCAGCTGCCAGACAGCTTTCGCTGGCGTCCGCCACAGCGAAACTGCAGCCGGCGTAGCGGAGCATATCCACATCGTTGTCCGCATTGCCAAAGGCGGCGGTCTCCTCTGGGCGGATGCCCAGGGTATCCAGCACCAGGGCCAGGCCGCTGTGCTTCCCGGCCAGGGGGGAGACGATCTCCACCCGGGTGCTGACGGAAGAGGTGACATAGACGCCGCAGCCGCTGTCTGTAAGCTGCTGGGACAGCGCCTGTGTGGTGGCGGCGTCCGGCAGGAGAATGTCCACATCCTCCAGTTCCTCCCGGTGTTCCAGGAGAAAGGCCCGGATGTCGTCCACCCGGGTCCGGGTGGTTTGCACATACTGGGCATAGGCGGCAGACACGCCGTATAGCGGGGGATTGTCCATATAGGCTGCATCGGCGTAGCCCTGGCCGTAGCAAAAAACCTCAAACGTACAGTGGATTCCCCTGGCCAAATCCAAAAGGGTCTCCGCAAAATCTGCCGGCAGGCAGAGCTGCCGGAGGTAGGTTTTGGTTGGGAAGTGGTATACCGCCGCCCCGTTGGACGTGATGGCGTACTGCACGGCCTCTAAGTCCAACACAGAGCGGGGCAGGGCGCCGAGGCAGCGGCCGCTGGCTACCACAAACTGCACCCCAGCTGCCGCCGCTTGGCGGATGGCAGCCTCTGTCCGGGGGGACAGGTGCTTGTCGTCATACAATGTGGTGCCGTCTAAGTCTAGTGCAATGCATTTGATATCCATGGGTTCCTCACATTATGTAAAAAGATGGGGCCAAGCCACCCAGAGGGCGATGGCCAGTTGACAGAGCAACAGAAAAGGCAGCCCATAGCGGAAATACCAGTGCCGGGTCTTGTGGCGAAAGGTCCACATACCGGCAATGGCCCCAACAGAGCCGCCGACCAGGGCGCAGCCCAAAAGCGCAGACTCGGAGATGCGGTACATTTTCCGCCGGGCCCGGCGCTTGTCTATACCCATGAGTGTAAAGGCAATAATATTTACAGCAATAAGATAGGTGCATAAGGCAATGTACATAGTTAGAACAGCTTTTCCCCTTCACAGGATTGGACAAAGTTTACCACCGCATCTGCGCATTCTGTGACTGACAGGGCGGCGTTGACGTCCAAAAAGTAAGCAAAGCGGTCCCGGTCAATGTTCCGGAAGTCCACTTCATCCGCCAAAAACCGGCGGCAGACCTCCGCATAATTGGGGGCAGCCTGTTGCCGTTCCCGCCGGATGGACCGCTCCAAACGCAGATCATCTGGTGCAAAGAGGTAGATTACGGCCAGCTCTTCCCAGGGAATGACCTCCCGCAATTTTTCCAGGGCCTCCGGCGTGGCAATCATTAGATAACGGACGCCCGGCTCCATGGAGAATTTGGGCGTGAAATAGGTCCAGGGCCCGGCCACGGTCTGGTAGACCCGCTTTTCCACCACCAGGCCCTGCGCCTCCATGGCTTCCAGCTGCTCCTGGGTGACAAAGTGGTAGGTGGCGCCGTCCCGCTCTCCTTCCCGCATGGGCCGGGTGGTGTAGGGGATAACCGGCGTAAAGGGGACCTGCATATTTTGCAAAAGCGCCCCATACAGCGTGTCCTTGCCGGCGCCGCTTTTTCCAATGATGCAATACAACATGGTGCCATGCCCCCCCTTCTTTATATGCATTGTACCTTTTTGTTGTGGCCATTGTCAACTGGACGCACATCTGCTATGCTAAAGAGCGCACAGAGATAAAATCTATCGGACAGACTAAACCAAGGGCAAGGGAGAAAAACTAAGGGTGCGGGCCTATGCCCAGCTTGGATATAGGGAGATATTGCAATGACAGAACGGGAAAAAATGATACAGGGCCTGGCCTATGATCCCCAGGATTCAGAACTTGTCAGTTTACGGCGGCGGGCTCGGATGCTGTGCCGCCAGCTGGAGGCCATCCCCAGCCCGGACCAGGAACGGCGCCAGGCCTTTTTGCAGGGGCTCTTTGGCTCTGTGGGAAAAAACGCCTATGTGGAGTCCGGTTTCCAGTGCGACTATGGGGTAAACATCCATGTGGGAGATAACTTCTACGCCAATTTCCAATGTGTGTTTTTAGATGTGGCAGAGATTGTCATCGGGCATAACTGCCTCATCGCCCCCCAGGTGGGCCTGTACACGGCCACCCACGCCCTAGATCCGGAGGAGCGAAAAAGCGGCTTGGAATATGCAAAGCCCATCGTCATCGGGGACGACTGCTGGATCGGCGGCGGGGCCAAGATTTTGCCCGGCGTCACGCTGGGGCGGGGGACCATTGTGGCGGCGGGGGCCGTGGTGACCAAAAGCTTTGGCGACTATGTGGTGGTGGGCGGATGCCCAGCCCAGATCATCAAATCTGTGCCGCAGAAGCAGGCCAGATAAAATGGATGAATCTGAATAATATTCATTATTTTTGAATATTATTCAGATTCTTTGCAAAACGACGAAAGAATATGCCGGGGAATATACAACATTTATATAGAATTATATGCGTTTTTTCGCAAAAAGAGGTTGCATAATAATTCACCCGGTGCTATACTGAATACCATCAAATACAAAAGGAGCGGAATTTCCTATGAAACCGGTGAAAAAATGTGTGTTGGCCTACTCCGGTGGCCTGGATACGTCCATTATTATTCCCTGGCTGAAAGAAAATTATGGCTGTGAGGTCATTGCCGTCTCGGCAGATGTGGGCCAGGGCAGCGAGCTGGACGGGCTGGAGGAAAAAGCCCTGAAGACCGGCGCTTCCAAGCTCTATATTGAAGACCTTACCGATGAGTTTGTGGATGAATACATAATCCCCACCATGAAGGCGGGGGCTCAGTATGAAGGGTATCTGCTGGGCACTTCCTTTGCCCGGCCGGTGATTGCCAAGCGCATTGTAGAGATTGCCAAGGCCGAGGGGGCCGATGCCATTTGCCACGGCTGCACGGGGAAAGGCAATGACCAGGTGCGTTTTGAGCTCACCATTAAGGCCTTTGCCCCGGAGATGACCATCATCGCCCCCTGGCGGGAGTGGGACATCAAGAGCCGGGACGAGGAAATCGATTATGCAGAGGCCCACAACATCCCTCTGAAGATCAGCCGGGAGACCAACTACTCCAAGGATAAGAACCTGTGGCACCTGAGCCATGAGGGGCTGGAGCTGGAAGATCCGGGCTGCGAGCCGCCATATAATAAGCCGGGCTTTTTGGAGCTGGGGGTCTCGCCGGAACAGGCGCCGGACACCCCCACCTATGTGGAGATCGAGTTTGAGCAGGGCACGCCGGTAGCTGTGGATGGCAAAAAGATGTCCGGTACGGAGATCATCAAGACCCTAAATGCCCTGGGCGGCGCCAACGGCATCGGCCTGCTGGATCTGGTGGAAAACCGACTGGTGGGTATGAAGTCCCGGGGCGTCTATGAGACGCCGGGCGGCACCATCCTGTACCACGCCCACGAGGTGTTGGAGACCATCTGCCTGGATAAGATGACCCTGCACAAGAAGTCGGAGCTGGCCATCACTTTTGCCGATCTGGTGTACAACGGCCAGTGGTTTACCCCCCTGCGGGAGGCCCTCAGCGCCTTTGTGGATAAGACCCAGGAGACCGTCACCGGCAAAGTGCGCTTGAAACTCTACAAGGGCAACATCATCAATGCCGGCGTCTGGTCCCCCTACAGCCTGTATTCCGAGGACATCGCTACCTTCGGCGAGTCGGATTACAACCAAAAGGATGCAGAAGGGTTCATCAACCTCTTTGGCCTGCCCATCAAGGTGAAGGCCATGTTGGACCAGGGCCTGCTGAACAAATAAGAAAACACAGCGGACGTTTGCCCGCATAGTAAAGGACGGAAGAGATAATGAAGTTATGGTCCGGACGGTTTGCCCAGGATACGGACGCCTTGGTGGACGCATTAAACGCCTCGATTGATTACGATCAGCGTATGTACGCAGAGGACATTGCCGGCTCCATCGCCCACGCCACCATGCTGGGCGCCCAGGGGATCATCCCCCAGGCGGAGGCGGAGCAGATCTGCAAGGCTTTGGCGGAAATCCTGGACGACATTGAGGCGGGCAAGGTCCAGTTTACCCCGGAAAATGAAGATATCCATATGAATATTGAGGCCTTGCTGACGGAGCGTATCGGCTCCGCCGGCAAGCGCCTGCATACGGCCCGCAGCCGCAATGACCAGGTGGCGCTGGACATCCGTATGTATTTGCGCAGAGAGATCGATGGCATCTGCGGCCGGGTAATCCGCCTGGCCACGGCCATTTGCGACAAGGCGGAGGAACATACCGAGAGCATTATGCCCGGCTATACCCACCTGCAGCGGGCCCAGCCCAGCACTTTTGCCCACTACATTATGGCCTATGGGGAGATGCTGCTGCGGGACATCGGCCGGCTGCTGGACTGCTTTGACCGGATGAATGTCTGCCCCTTGGGCAGCGGCGCCATGGGCGGCACCACCTATCCCATTGACCGGCAGATGGTGGCGGACATGTTGGGCTTTTCCGATATCACCCGCAACAGCATCGACGGGGTCTCAGACCGGGACTTCATTTTGGAGCTGCTGTCTGCCCTGTCGATTTTGATGATGCACCTGTCCCGCTTTTCCGAGGAGATCATCCTGTGGTCCAGCTCAGAGTTTGGCTTTGTCACCCTGTCAGACGCCTTTTCCACTGGATCTTCCATTATGCCCCAAAAGAAGAACCCGGATATTGCGGAGCTGGTACGGGGCAAGACCGGCCGGGTCTACGGGGACATGATCACCATGCTCACCGTGATGAAGGGGCTGCCCCTGGCCTATAACAAGGATATGCAGGAGGATAAGGAGGCGGTCTTTGACGCCTGTGATACGGTGATGGCCTGCCTGGACGTATTTACGCCCATGTTCCAGACCATGGAGATCAACCGGGATGCCCTGCGGGCGGCGGCGGCCCGTGGCTTTATCAACGCCACCGACTGCGCCGACTATTTGACCAAAAAAGGCATGCCCTTCCGGGATGCCTATACCTGCGTGGGGAAATTGGTGCACTACTGCGTGGAACAGGGGAAGACCCTGGAGACCTTGACCTTGGAAGAATATCAAAAGGTGTCCGACCAGTTTGGGCCGGATGTCTATGCGGCCATCGATTTGATGACCTGCCTCAATGGGCGTAAGACCCCCGGCGGGCCCGCACCGGAGCGGGTAAAAGAGGAGATCTGCAACCTGCGGGCTAAATTAAGCGAGGTGCAGGACCATGGCCAAGCCTAAGGTATATATTGACGGCCGGGAGGGAACCACCGGCCTGCAGATCCAGGACCGGCTGGCAGGTCGGCAGGATATCCAGCTGCTGGAGATTGATCCCGCCCTGCGGAAGGATCCGGCAGAGCGCCGGCGCTTGATGGCGGCGGCGGACCTGGTGTTCCTGTGCCTGCCGGATGCGGCAGCCATTGAGGCGGTGGCCCTGGCAGAGGGGACAAAGGCCAGGATTATTGATGCATCCACCGCCCACCGCACCCAGCCCGGCTGGGTTTACGGCTTGCCGGAGCTTTGCCCGGAGCAGCGGGATGCGATTGCCACAGCCAAGTTTGTGGCCAACCCCGGGTGTCATCCCACCGGGGCTATTTTGATTTTGCGGCCCCTGATTGAAAGCGGCCTTTTGCCCAAGGCCGCCCCCATCACCATTACGTCGATTACCGGATACTCCGGCGGCGGGAAGAAAATGATTGCCCAATACCAGGCGCTGGACCGGCCGGAGACGCTGGAGGCCCCCCGGGCCTATGGGCTGACACTCCGGCACAAACACCTGCCGGAAATTGTAAAGTATACCGGCCTTACAGTCTCGCCAGTCTTTGTGCCGGTGGTCTGTGACTATTATGCCGGGATGGAGACGATTATCGGGATTCCAAAGGGGATTTTGACGAAAACAGCGACAACTGAGGATATTTATGATATTCTAGCGCAGCGCTATATAGGAGAAAAACTTGTAAAGGTATTACCGTTTACAGATAAAGAACCGCCAGAGGGCGGGTTTTTGCCGGCCAACCTCTACGCTGGACGCAACGATTTGGCCATCACGGTCTGCGGCAGCGGGGAAGAGACCTTGATCTGCGCCCGGTACGACAATTTGGGTAAAGGGGCTTCCGGGGCGGCTGTGCAAAATATGAACCGGATGCTGGGATTTGACGAGACAGAAGGGTTGATTTAGATGAAAGTGATTGATGGCGGCGTATGCGCCGCTCAGGGCTATACTGCCGCAGGCATGCACTGCGGGGTAAAATCCTCCAACTTGAAGAAAAAAGATGTGGCCCTGGTCTATTCTGAGACCATGTGTGCAGCGGCGGCGGTTTACACCACTAACCAGGTGAAGGCGGCGCCCCTCCACGTGACCCGGGCCCACCTGGCAGACGGCCGTGCCCAGGCGGTGATTGTAAACAGCGGCAACGCCAACGCCTGCGCCCCCAATGGGGAGCTGCACGCCCAGGAGATGTGCCAGGCGGCGGGCCAGGCCCTGGGGATAAGCCCCCGGGATGTGATTGTGGCCTCTACCGGGGTCATCGGCCAGGAATTAAATATCAAAATAATTACAGACAATGTGCCCACCCTGGCCCATCAGCTGCGCCGGGCCGGCGCAGCTGATGCGGCGGAAGCCATTATGACCACAGACCTGGTGAAAAAGGAGGCGGCCCGGGAGCTTGAAATCGGCGGCAAGACGGTCCGCTTAGGCGGCATGACCAAGGGCTCCGGCATGATCCACCCCAATATGGGCACCATGCTCTGCTTCCTTACCACAGACGCCGTCATCAGCGCAGAGACGCTGAAAAAACTGCTGCTGGAGACGGTGCGTATCAGTTTTAACCGGATCAGCGTGGACGGGGATACCTCCACCAACGATATGTGCTGCATCCTGGCCAACGGTTTGGCGGGCAATCCGGAGATCCTGCCGGATACGCCGGACTATACGGCCTTTGCCCAGGCCCTGCAGGATATCTGCATTACCTTGGCCAGAGCCATGGCTGCAGACGGGGAGGGGGCCCAGCACCTGATCACCTGTACGGTGCAGGGGGCTGCCAGCGAGCACAGCGCCGAGGTGATTGCCCGGTCTGTGATTTCCTCTACGTTGACCAAGGCTGCCATTTTCGGCCGAGACGCCAATTGGGGACGGGTACTCTGCGCCATGGGCTACTCCGGGGAATCCTTTGATCCGGAGAAGGTGGATGTGGCCTTCCAGTCCGCTGCCGGCCAAGTTGCCGTCTGTAAGAATGGCCGGGGCCTGCCTTTTGATGAGGTGTTGGCGAAAGACGTCCTGTCGGAAAAGGAGGTTGTCATCGCCATCCAGATGCAGGAGGGGGACGGCACGGCCACCTGCTGGGGCTGTGACATCACCTATGATTACATCCGGATCAATGGAGATTATCGCACATGATCCGCAAATGGGGCCTGGATACAGGCCGGAGCCTGTTGGACCCTGACGATGGTGTAGGCACCAGATGGGGCCGTGGGCTGGAGGAAATTGCCCTGGTGTTTGCCCTGGGCATTGCCCTGCTCAACGGGGTGCAGATCCTTGCCGTGCAGCTCCAGGAACGGGACCTGGGTTTTGCGGCGTTGATCCTCGTTGCCTCGGCTGTATCCGCCCTGATTTTATTTGGCGTCTGCCGGCTGCCCTGCTCGGGCCGGGCCATCCTCCTAGGCGGCATGCTTTTGTCCCTGGCTTTGCGTCTGGGATACATGCTTGCGGTGGACACGCCGGCGTTCAGCGATTTTTACCAGCTTTTAGACGCTGCGGAAAAGCTGGCCCAAGGGGATCTCTCCTGGACAGAGCTGGACTATTTCCGCAACTGGGGCTATCAAATTCCCTTTGTGGTCTATGAGGCTCTGGTGTTAAAGCTCTTTTCCTCCACTTTGGCGCTGAAGATTTTGAACCTAGTTTTTATGTTGGGGAGCAATTTCCTCATCTATAAATTGGCCCGGCTTTTCCTGCGGGAAAAGGTTGCCGCTGTTGTGGCGCTGCTCTATGCCCTCTACCCCGGGGCGATCCATATGGTCTCTGTGCTGACCAACCAACACATCGCCCTGTTTTTCCTGTTGCTGGGTTTGTATTTGCTGCTCAGCCGGAAATCCTGGCCTTGGATGCTGTTGGCAGGCGCTTGCCTGGGGGTGGGCAATCTGATGCGGCCGGAGGGCGCAGTCCTCTGGGCGGCGCTGGGTTGTTCGGCCCTCTGTGTGTTTTGCCGCTGGCCCGGGAAAAAGCGGGCGATGCAGATGGCGCTATACCTGGTGTTGGCCCTGGCGGCTTATTTTGCCGTAAATTGGGGGACAGGCGCTCTGCTTCAGGCGGCGGACATCGCCCCCTATGGCATTGGCAACAACGTCCCGGAGTGGAAGTTTGTCGTGGGGTTGGACGCCACCAACGAATACGGGGATTACACGGAGGAGAATCTCTATATTTTAGATATTGCAGATGATCAGGAGCGGAAGGACGAAGCCTGGCAGACCATCCGCCAGTCCTTCCGGGAGAGCGACGATATCCCAGGCTTTTTCCTCAGTAAGGCGAAGGCCATGTGGGCCTGGGACGAGGGGTTTACCTGGTCCACCGGCCATTTAGACCGGGAGCAGACGATTGCCTTTGGCATCACCGCCGGTACGGCCATTGACAGGATGATTGTTTTGGAACGGGGGATGTATCTTCTTGTCTGGCTCTGTCTTGGCGGGGCGGCGGTATTGCTGTTTTTAAACCCCCAGCAGCGGGAGAAGGGGGTGGCCCTGGTGTGCCTAGTAGCGGTCTGCGCCTTTTTCTGTATTTACCTGCTGATTGAGGTGCAGACCCGGTACCGGTACTCGGTTATGCCATTTTTATTTATCCTGGCCGGCATCCCGCCCCAAAGCCTGCTTGCGTTTCGGAGAAAGCACGGTGATGTAGCCGGCGATGCGGTGGAAAAGAAGTAGTGAGGTGTTTTTATGTCTGACTATGTGCAGCAGCGGGCCAAAGTTCTGGCGGAGGCGCTGCCCTATATCCAAAAATATTATGGGAAAACCGTTGTGGTGAAGTATGGCGGCAACGCCATGATCTCCGAAGAGCTGCGGCAGGCCGTGATCTCGGATATCATCCTGCTCCACCTGGTAGGGATCCAGGTGGTGGTGGTGCACGGCGGCGGCCCGGAGATCAGCGATATGCTAAAGCGTGTGGGCAAGGAATCCAAATTTGTGGACGGCCTCCGCTACACCGATGAAGAGACCATGAAGATTGTCCAAATGGTGCTCTGCGGCGAGATCAATAAGGATCTGGTGGCCATCATCAATCGGGCGGGCGGCCGGGCCCTGGGCCTGTGCGGCCTTGACGGGGGCATGATGCAGGCCAAGCGCCACATTGGGAAAGACGGCACGGACTACGGTTTGGTAGGCGCCATTACCCGGGTGAATCCCCAGCCGGTGCAGGACGCCATTGAAAAGGGCTATATCCCGGTGATCTCTACCGTGGCCCAGGGCATAGATGCAGACGTCTCCTACAACATCAATGCGGATACGGCTGCTGCTCAGCTGGCTGTGGCCCTCCGGGCGGAGAAGCTGATTCTGCTTACCGACGTGCGGGGCCTTTTGCGGGATCCCAAGGACGAGACGACCTTGATCCCCGTGGTGTCCCTGTCCCAGGTGCCCGGCTTGGTGAAGGACGGCGTCATCTCCGGGGGCATGATCCCCAAGGTGGACTGCTGTGTGGAAGCGGTGCGCTCCGGCGTCCACAATACAATTATCTTAGACGGGCGTATTCCCCATTCCATCCTCATTGAGCTGCTGAGCAATGAGGGGATTGGCACCATGATTGCATAGGGAGGCGGAAGAAAATATGACAAGCCAAGAATTGATGGCCCTGGACAAGGCCCATGTGATGCAGACCTATGCCCGGTACCCGGTGTGTATTGCCCGGGGAGAAGGGGCCACGCTCTATGATTTTGAGGGGAAGGCCTATATCGACTTTGCCTCGGGCATTGGGGTCAATTCCCTGGGCTACGGCAATACGGCCTGGGCCTCTGCCATTTACAGCCAGGCCAAGACCCTGCAGCATATCTCCAACTTATTTTACTCCGAGCCCTGTGTCCAGGTGGCCCGCCGGCTGACGGAGCGGACGGGGATGTCTGCCGTCTTCTTTGCCAACTCCGGCGCCGAAAGCAACGAAGGGGCTATCAAACTAGCTCGGAAGTACAGCTTTGACAAATACGGCGCCGGCCGGTCCACCATCCTGACCTTGCGCAACTCTTTCCACGGCCGCACCATTTCCACCCTGGCCGCCACCGGCCAGGATGTGTTCCACAACTACTTTTTCCCCTTTACCGAGGGGTTCCAGTATACACCGGCCAACGATGCAGCGGCCCTGGAGACGGCCTGCACCCCGGACGTGTGCGCCATTATGATGGAGCTGGTCCAGGGGGAGGGGGGCGTCCTGCCCTTAGATTCGGCCTTTGTCCAGGCGGCGGAGCGGCTCTGCCGGGAGCGGGACCTGCTTTTGATCATCGACGAGGTGCAGACCGGCGTGGGCCGGACGGGCAGCCTCTTTGCTTTCCAGCAGTATGGGATCCGGCCGGACCTGGTCACTTTTGCCAAGGGGATCGCCGGCGGCCTGCCTTTTGGCGGGGTCATGGCCAATGAAAAGACACGAGGCGTGCTGGGGTTTGGCAGCCATGCGACCACTTTTGGCGGCAACCCGGTGTGCGCCGCCGGCTCCATCGTGGTGCTGGATACCCTGGATGACGCTATGCTCCAGCGTATCCGGGAGAAAGGTGCTTACCTGCGCCAGGCCATAGAGGATATGCACCTTGCCTGCGTCACCAGTGTGCGGGGCATTGGCCTGATGATTGGCGTGGGTCTCCAGCCGGGGGTCTCCCATAAGGATATGGTGGCAAAGCTCATTGCAAACGGACTTTTGGCCCTGACGGCGGGGAGCGATACCATTCGGCTGCTGCCGCCGCTGACCATCTCCCAAAAGGAGATGGACCGGGGTCTGGAAATTTTCAGAAATGTATTGGGAGGGAAATAAGTGAAAAAGGACTTACTGAAACTTTTGGATTTGAGCCGGGAGGATATTTTTAGCATCCTGGACCTGGCAGACCAGCTGAAATACGAGCAGAAAAAGGGTATGAAGCACGACTTCCCCAGTGGGAAGACCTTGGTCATGATCTTTGAAAAAAGCTCTACCCGTACCCGTGTCTCCTTTGAGACGGGCATCTACCAGCTGGGGGGCAACGGTATTTTCCTCTCCTCTGCAGAGAGCCAGCTGGGCCGAGGTGAACCCATTGAGGATACTGCCCGGGTCCTCTCCCGGTACGCCGACTGTATCATGATCCGCACCTTTGCCCAGGAGAAGGTGGAGCGGCTGGCCCAGTGGTCCAGCATCCCGGTGATCAATGCCCTGACGGATGAGGCCCATCCCTGCCAGGTCTTGGCGGATTTGATGACCATCCGGGAGCACCGCACCAAACTCAGCGGCCTGAAGGTTTGCTACATTGGGGACGGCAACAACATGGCCAACTCCATCATTGTGGGCTGCCTGAAGTGTGGCATGGATGTGTCTATTGCCTGCCC
The DNA here is from genome assembly GCA_964642465.1 of uncultured Oscillospiraceae bacterium. GTDB lineage: Bacteria > Bacillota > Clostridia > Oscillospirales > Oscillospiraceae > CAZXRD01. The sequence continues at coordinate 25,975 of CAZXRD010000010.1, forward strand.
GGCGGACGCAAAGCCCCTCCAGGCGGTGCTGGATTTTGCCGCCACCGTGACGGACGCCAAATTTGAGCTCACCACAGACCCCAAGACCGCCGCTGCCGGTGCAGATGTGATCTTCACCGACGTGTGGGCCTCTATGGGGCAGGAGGGGGAAGTGGAAAAGCGCCGGAAGCAGTTTAAAGGCTACCAGGTAAACGACCAGGTTCTGGCCGTTGCCAAGCCGGACTGCATGGTGCAGCACTGCCTGCCCGCCCACCGGGGCGAGGAGATCACGGCAGAGGTCTTTGAGGCCCACGCCCAGGAGATCTTTGACGAGGCGGAAAATCGGCTCCATGTGCAAAAGGCGGTTATGTACCTTTTGATGAAGGGCCAGGAAAACTAAGGGAAAAGAAAAAAGTCCTGACACTGGAAATCCAGTGTCAGGACTTTTTTGTGTTTTACAGGCTCTCTTTTAAAATCTCCAGGACATCTTCCCGGGTCAGGACCTTGTAGCCGCCCTCCATAATGAAGGTGCCGTCGGCAATGCCCTCCAGCATGTCCGCCGTAGCGCCCAGCTGGCCGATATGCATCACCAGGCCCAGCTCCTGCATCCAGGCTTCCATGGCGTCCAGGCCCGCTTGGGCCACCGCCTCGTCGGTCTTTCCGGTGGGATCCACATCCCAGACATTGATTGCAAACCGGCGGAACTTGGCAAGGCCATAGGGGCAGATGTGCCGGTAATAGGCCATGGATACCGCCGCTAGAGTCATGCCATGGGTGGCGTCTGTAAAGGCGCCCACCGACTGGCCCAGCATATGCACCATCCAGTCTGTGGTCTTTCCCTGGGCAATGAGGGTGTTGAGCGCCCAGGTGGCCGTCCACATAATGTTGCTCCGGGCCTCGTAATCCATGGGGTCTTTTACGGCGATCCGGCTGGCGTGGATCAGAGAACGCATCAGCCCCTCGCTGATATAGTCGGAGGTGTTGTCGTCTTCCCCGGAGAAATACTGCTCCATAATGTGGCTCATGATATCGTAGAAGCCCGCCACCATCTGGTATTTCGGCAGGGTAAAGGTGAATTTGGGGTTTAAAATGGAGAACTTGGGGAACACGTTGTCGCCAAACACATGGCCAATCTTCCGCTTCTGGCCGTGGTTGGTGATCACAGAGCCCCCGTTCATCTCGCTGCCGGTGCCCACCATGGTGAGCACACAGCCCACGGGGATAATTTGGCAGCTCACATCCTCCATGCGCAGGTAGTACTTGTCCCAGGGATCCTCCTCGCAATAGGTGGAGACGGAGACCGCCTTGGCATAGTCGCAGACGGAGCCGCCGCCCACCGCTAAAATTAGATCCGCCTGGCTCTCTTTGGCCAGCCGGCAGCCCTCGTAGAGTTTTTCCACAGTGGGGTTGGGCATGACCCCCGGGTCCTCTGTAACCGTTTTGCCACAGGACTTGAGGATAGCGAGCACCTGGTTATAGATGCCGTTGCGTTTGATGGAGCCGCCGCCGTAGCACAGGAGCACATTGGGGCCGTATTTGTCCAGTTCCGGGCCCAAGTGGCTTAAGGCGTCCTCTCCAAAATAGAGGCGGGTGGGGTTGCAATAACTAAAATTACCGAGCATATCTGTGTTTCTCCTCGCTTACTTTAAAAGTCCGTATACGCTGTCGTCCACAGCCTCCAGCCACTCGTTGGAAGTCTCCGTCCCCGGCACCTCTACGGCCAGATGGGAGAACCAGCTGTCTGGCGCAGCGCCGTGCCAATGCTTGACGCCCACCGGGATATTTACCACATCCCCGGGCTGCAGGGCCTGGGCCGGCTTGCCCCACTCCTGGTAATAGCCCCGGCCGTTGATGCAGACCAGAATCTGGCCGCCGCCGGTCTTGGCGTGGTGAATGTGCCAGTTGTTCCGGCATCCAGGCTCAAAGGTTACATTGGCGATCCCCACTTGGCTGGTGGAGACAGGGGCCAAATAGCTCTGGCCAATGAAGTACTGAGCATAGGCGTCGTTGGGCGCTCCAATGGGGAAGACCATATTCCGGGCGTGGGCGGCTTTGGCGTCCTCTGCCGGGGCGTCCTCCGCCCAAACGTCTTTGGCCATACGGAAGGCGGCCCAGGCCTTGGGCCAGCCGGCGTAAAAGGCGGCGTGGGTCAAAATTTCGGCGATCTCCGTCTTGGTGATGCCGTTGTTTTTGGCGCTCATCAGATGGTATTGGAAGGAGGTGTCCACCAGGCCTTGGGCCATCAGGGATACCACGGTGACCAGGGAGCGGTCCCGCAGGGAGAGCTTATCCTCCCGGCTCCAAACCTCGCCAAATAGGACATCGTCATTCAGCTGGGCAAACTTGGGGGCAAATTCCCCTAAACTATCTCTGCCAGCAGTTTGTTTTACTGCCATTTTTGTTTCCTCCTTTATAAATTGGTATGTTGTATCGTTATGCGCCGGGTACCAGCGATAAGGTGACGGTTACGTCGCCGGTCCCCAAGACGCTGCGCAGGGTCTCTGGGTTCACATCTTGCATTTTGCCAATGGGCGTGAGACTCCAAGAATTGGTGTCGTAGTAAATGACAAAAGTCCTGCCTTGATAGAGAATGATATCCCCTGGCTGGGTATCCATAGGCTGGTTATTCTGGGGCAGGGTAACCCACAGGTCCGCCCCTTTTTCCATGCTGGCATAGTCTGACATGTTCAGGGTCAAGGGGCCGTCCGCCAGCAGGGCCAAAAAGGCGTCTACTGTGGAATTGTCATAGAGCTCTGCCCTCCAAGTGGTGTCGCCCACTTGTATCTGCAGCATGGGGGATGCCTCCTCTGGGCTTGTGCTCGGTTGACTGTCCGGGCTGGATACGGGGCTGGGCGTCGCCGGATCCGGAATCTCCACAGATGCAGAGGGAGTGTCCGGCGAGGCTTGGCTGGGGGAGGCCGCTGGCTGCTCTGCCCGCCCACAGGCGGTGCAGCCCAGCAGAAGCAATAAGCCAAGGGAAAGGATAAAAAATTGACGCATCTGAAACATCCTATCTCTTGTTTTTACAGGAAAGCACCGTTGCAGACCTGGAGCACCTGGCCCTTCACGTGACGGCCCATTTTGCTGGCCAGATACAGGCAGGCATAGGCCTGGTCTATGGGGTCGCATTCCGGCCCGGGGAAGTAGACATAGTGGCCGCTGTACTGGAGCATTTTGGCCCCGCCGGGCTGCTCGCCGGCCTTGTTAGCCAGATGGGCCGGGGTCACGGTGGCCCCGGGGGCCACGGCGTTGCAGCGGATGTTGGTGTCGATTAGCCGCATAGCCACATTCTTGGTCAAGGTGTTCAACGCCCCTTTGGTAGAGGTATAGGTGGCGCCGCAGAA
>CAZXRD010000011.1:0-28295 GCA_964642465.1 uncultured Oscillospiraceae bacterium
AAAGAGCCTGCCGGCATTTGCCGGCAGGCTCTTTTCAGTTTGCTTATTTTCCGTAGTATTTCCGGGCAAAATTCCAAGAGCTGGCGCACATGTCTTCCAGGCTCCGCTCTGCCCGCCAATCCAGCTCCCGATTGGCCTTGGCAGGGTCTGCAAAGTACATAGCCAGATCCCCCGGGCGCCGGGGTGCAATTTCATAGGGGATGTCCACACCAGTGGCCTTTACAAAGGCGTTGCGCACCTCCATCACGCTGTAGCCCCGGCCGGTGCCCAAGTTGTAGATGGCAAGGCCGCCGCCGGGCGCCATGTGATCCAGGGCGGCGATGTGCCCCTTGGCCAGGTCCACCACGTGGACATAGTCCCGGACACCGGTGCCGTCCGGCGTGTCATAGTCGTTGCCGGTGATGTTTAAATGGGGCCGCAGGCCGGCGGCCACCTGGGTGATATAGGGCATCAGGTTGCTGGGCACCCCGTTGGGCACCTCGCCAATGAGGCCGCTGTCATGGGCGCCGATGGGGTTGAAGTACCGCAATAGGGTCACATTCCAGCTGGGATCGGACCGGTACAGATCCGATAAGACCATTTCCATCATCAATTTGGTATTCCCATATACGTTGGTGGGGGAGAGGGGTGCCGTCTCCGGTATGGGTTTTGTATCAGAAATCCCATAAACTGTGGCAGAAGAGGAAAAAACAAACTTTTTACAGCCGAATTTTTGCATAATTCGGCAGATAACCATTGTGCCAGTGACATTATTGTGGTAATATTTAAGCGGCTCTGCCATAGACTCCGGCACAGATTTCAACGCTGCAAAATGCATGACGGCGTCAATCTGGTTTTCTGTAAAGATGCGGGTGAGCAGATCCTCATCCAATACATCGCCGATATAAAATGCCAGGGGCTTGCCCGTAATGGCCTGAATGCTGTCGGCCACCTCTTTTTCCGAGTTGGAGAGGTTATCAATAATCACCACATCGTGGCCTGCTTCCAGCAGTTCCACACAGGTATGGGACCCGATATATCCAGTGCCGCCTGTAACCAGTACTCGCATAAAAATCCTCCTTCTATAGAACCTTGCCATGGAATTAGTTATATTATACAACACCTACAGAAACTTGCCTAGTAAAACTTTGTATAAAATAATTTGAAAAATAGGTAGACATAGAAGATGGAAATTGTTAAAATGTTAACAAGCGATTCGAAACTACCCGGACGTAGATTCCGGAAAAATTTCATGGAGGAATGGAAAACATGTCAACAGTTTTGATTGAAAAACAGGGCAATGTAGGGGTCGTGACCATCAACCGGCCGGAGGCGCTGAATGCGCTGAATTCCCAAGTGCTGGCTGATCTGAGCGCTGCCATTGACGCCGTGGAGCAGGACGAGGAGATCTACGTCATGGTGCTCACCGGGGCCGGGCGGTCTTTTGTTGCCGGCGCCGACATCGGTGAGATGAAGGACTTAAACGCTGTAGAGGGCAAGGCCTTTGGCAACTTCGGCAACAGCGTATTTATGAAGATTGAAAATATGAAAAAGCCCACCATCGCTGCTGTAAACGGGTTTGCACTGGGCGGTGGCTGCGAGCTGTCTATGACCTGTGATATCCGCATCGCCAGCGAGAAGGCCAAGTTTGGCCAGCCGGAGACCGGCCTGGGCATCACCCCTGGCTTTGGCGGCACCCAGCGGCTGCCCCGGATCGTGGGCATGTCTAAGGCCAAGGAGCTGATTTTCACCGCCAAGAACATCAATGCGGAGGAGGCCCTGCGTATTGGCCTGGTGAGCCAGGTGGTTGCGCCGGAAGCTTTGATGGATACTGCTATGGAGTTGGCCAACGCCATCGCCGCCAATGCCCAGATCGCCGTCCGCCAGAGCAAACAGGCCATCAACCGGGGCATGCAGTGCGACATCGCCACCGGTGTTGCCTACGAAGCGGAGGCTTTTGGCCTGTGCTTTGCTACCGAGGATCAGAAGGACGCTATGACCGCCTTTGTGAACAAGGAAAAGGTCACCGCTTTCAAGAACAAGTAATCAACAGATCCTGGGGATCGGAAATTATAAATTTAAGGAGCGAAGGAAAATGAAGAAAGTATTCGTAATGGGCGCCGGCACCATGGGCCTGGACATTGCCCAGGTCTTTGCCAGAAATGGTATGGACGTTGTGGTGCGGGACATCAGCGATGAGATCATCGCCGCCGCCGAGGCTCGCCTGAACAAGGGCCTGGACCGGCAGGTTTCTAAGGGCAAAATGGATGAGGCCGGCAAGAAGGCCATCACCGACAAGATCGCCTTTACCACCGATATGAGCAAGGCGGCCGACGCTGACCTGGCTCTGGAAGCCATTGTGGAGAACATCAATATCAAAAAGAGCGTGTTCACCGAGCTGGACGGTATCTGCAAGCCGGAGACCATCTTTGCCACCAACACCTCCTCCATCTCCATCACGGAGATCGCCGCCGCCACCAAGCGGCCGGAGCAGTTCATCGGTATGCACTTCTTTAACCCTGCAACCGTTATGAAGCTGGTGGAAGTCATCCGTGGCGCCAAGACCTCTGAGGAGACCTTTAAGACCATCTACGCTCTGGCCCAGGAGATCGGCAAGGATCCTGTAGAAGTGGCCGAGGCTCCGGGCTTTGTGGTAAATAAGATCCTCATCCCCATGATCAATGAGGCCTGCGACCTGGTGTACACCGGTGTCGCCACCGTGGAAGACGTGGACAAGGCCATGAAGCTGGGCGCAAACCACCCCATGGGCCCCTTGGCTCTGGGCGATCTGGTGGGCCTGGACGTGTGCCTGGCCATTATGGACACCCTGTACAATGAGACCCACGATTCCAAGTATCGGGCATCCCTGCTCATGCGGAAGCTGGTCCGTGCCGGTTACCTGGGCAAGAAGACCGGCAAGGGCTTCTACGACTACTCGAAATAGCAGCAAAGGCCACGCCGGGCGCCAAGCCGCCCGGCGGCCTGTGACTATAAACTAGGAGGATTGCATCTATGGATTTTCATCTGTCGAGAGAGCAGCAAATGCTCCAGAAGATGTACCGGGAATTTGCAGAAAATGAAGTAAAGCCCCTAGCCAAGATTGTGGATGAGGAAGAGCGCTTCCCGGCAGAGACTGTGAAGAAGATGGCCAAGCTGGGCATGATGGGCATCTACTTCCCCAAGGAGTACGGCGGCGCTGGCGCCGATGTGCTCAGCTATGTTATGGCTGTGGAAGAGATGAGCAAGGTCTGCGGCACCACTGGCGTTATCATCTCCGCCCACACCTCTCTGTGCTGCGCCCCTATCTATGAGTACGGCACTGAGGAGCAGAAAAAGTACTACCTGCCCAAGCTCTGCTCCGGCGAGTGGTTGGGCGCCTTTGGCCTCACCGAGCCCGGCGCCGGTACCGACGCCCAGGGCGTGCAGACCACGGCTGTGAAGAATGAAAACGGCGACTGGGTTTTAAACGGCTCCAAGATCTTTATTACAAACGCCGGCTACGCCAATGTGTTTATCATCATCGCCATTACAGGCACCGTTGAGAAGCGTGGCCGCAAACAGAAAGAACTCTCTGCTTTCATCGTAGAGCGCACCGATCCCGGTTTCTCCGTGGGCAAACACGAGAAGAAGATGGGTATCCGGGGCAGCTCCACCTGTGAGCTGATTTTTGAGGACTGCGTCATCCCCGGCGACCGTATGCTGGGTAAGCAGGGCAAGGGCTTCAATTACGCCATGGCCACTTTGGACGGCGGCCGTATCGGCATTGCCGCCCAGGCTCTGGGCATTGCAGAAGGCGCCATTGAAGAGACCATCAAGTACACCAAAGAGCGTGTCCAGTTCGGCCGGCGCATCAGCCAGCAGCAGAACACCCAGTTCCAGCTGGCAGATATGTATGCCAAGACGGAGGCTGCCAAGTGGCTGGTGTATTCCGCCGCTATGAAAAAGCAGAACCACGAGGGCTACAGCATGGATGCCGCCATGGCCAAGCTTGTGGCTGCTGAGACGGCCAGCGACGTGACCCGCCGCTGCGTCCAGCTCTTCGGCGGTTACGGCTACATCCGGGAGTACCCGGTGGAGCGCATGATGCGCGATGCCAAGATCACCGAGATCTACGAGGGCACCAGCGAGGTCCAGCGCATGGTCATTTCCGGCGCCCTGGGCGTGAAGTAAGGAGGCAGAGGGAATATGAAAGTCATCGTTTGCGTAAAGCAGGTGCCGGATACCTCCGGCGTAGTGGCCGTAAAAGAAGACGGTACGATGGATCGTGCCTCCATGGCCACCATCACCAACCCGGATGATATGAACGGCGTAGAGGCTGCTCTCCAGATCAAAGAGCAGACCGGCGCAAAAGTTATTGTGGTTTCCATGGGCCCCCAGCCCGCCGAGAGCATGCTGCGGGAGCTGCTGGCTATGGGCGCTGATGAGGCGGTTCTGGTCTGCGGCCGTGAGTTCGGCGGCAGCGACACCTATGCCACCTCTCAGATCCTGGCCGCTGCCGTGAAAAAGATCGGCGTGGATAAGGACGACATCGTGATCTGCGGCCGTCAGGCTATCGACGGCGATACCGCCCAGGTTGGTCCCCAGATTGCTGAGAAGCTGGGCCTGCCCCAGGTGACCTATGTGGCGGATATCAAGTACGAAAACGGCAGCGTCACCTGCCGCCGTATGCTGGAGGATGGGTACATGACCCTGAAGGTCCAGACCCCCTGCCTGCTCACCTGCATCAAGGAGCTGAACCAGCCCCGGTATATGAGCGTCTCCGGCATCATGGAGTGCTACAGCAAACCCCTGGAAGTGTACGACTATGAGACCCTGAAGGACGACCCGCTGATTGAAGTGGACACCATCGGCCTCAAAGGCTCTCCCACCAATGTGTATAAGTCATTCTCGCCCCCGGTAAAAGGCGCAGGCCAGATGCTGGAAGGCGCAGGAAAAGCCACCTGCGAGCAGTTGGCGAGCATCCTGTATGACAAACACTTGATCTAAGAAAGGAGATGCTGAAGATGTCTGCATTTAACAGCAAAGACACCGCCGCCTTCAAGGGTGTGTGGGTATTTTGCGAGCAGCGTGACGGTGTGATCATGTCCACCAGCTACCAGCTGCTCAGCGAAGGCCGGAAACTGGCGGACGACCTGGGCGTAGAGCTCTGCGGCGTGCTGCTGGGCAGCGGCCTGAACGAGACCTTTGCCAAGGCCCTGGGCGGCTACGGTGCCGACCGTGTTTATATGTGCGACCATCCCCTGCTGAAGGACTATACCACCGATGCATATACCAAGGTGATCTGCGATTTGATCGAGGACAAAAAGCCGGAGATCTTCCTCATCGGAGCCACCAACCTGGGCCGTGACCTGGGTCCCCGCTGCGCAGCCCGGCTGCACACCGGCCTTACCGCCGACTGCACCCACCTGGATGTGGATGTGGAGAAGTACAAGGCCTTCCTCAAGACCACCTCTACCATCGATGTGGACAACACCAAGTTTGAGGAGAACACCAACCTGAAGATGACCCGTCCCGCTTTCGGCGGCCATCTGATGGCTACCATCATCTGCCCCCGTTTCCGTCCCCAGATGTCCACCGTACGTCCCGGCGTCATGCAGACGGCGGAGTATGATGAGGCCAAGGCCGCTGCCACCATCCTGGAGAAGGTACCGGTGGAGCTGTCTGCGGACGACATCCATGTGCAGATCCTGGAGATCAAGAAGACTGCCAAGAAGCTGGTAGACCTGATCGGGGCCGATGTAGTCGTCTCCGTGGGCCGCGGCATCAGCAAGGACCCGGAGAAGGGCATTGCCCTGGCGCAGGAGCTGGCGGATACCCTGGGCGGCGTGGTAGGCGCCTCCCGTGCCGTGGTAGATGCCGGCTGGATCGATGCTGACCAGCAGGTAGGCCAGACCGGTAAGACGGTACATCCCCGGATCTATGTGGCCCTGGGTATCTCCGGCGCCATTCAGCACCGGGCCGGCATGCAGGATTCCGAGTGCATCATCGCCGTAAACAAGAGCGACTCTGCCCCGATTTTCGAGGTGGCAACTTACGGCATTGTAGGGGACCTGTTCACCGTCACCCCCATGCTCACTGAGGCCATTAAGTCTATTCGCCAGGCCAAAGGCGAGTAAATAAGATTCAAAAAAGACTCGGGTTTATCCCGTGTCTTTTTTTTGTGTTTCATACTGGGGGAAGATCGGTTTTTAGTCCGAATACCCCAGGCATTGCCGCATGAGGATGTGGTGCCGGCGGACGTAGTCGATGTCATCGCACCAGCTGTCTAGATGCATCAGGCGATTGCCCTCAAACTCGGAGCAGATATAGCCCTTGTAGCCGCCCTCTTTTAAAACTGAAAAGATTTTGGGATAGTCCATGTTGTCCACCTGGCCGTCTTCGTCTATATCGTAAAACTTGCCATGGCAGTATACCAGCTTGGAGGCGTAGTTTTTCAAGGTCTCATAATCGGAGCCCGGGACCATACCCATAAACTTAATGGACTCATGGAAAATCATATTGGACATGTCCAGATATTCCTTGTCTGCCTCGGTCAGGGGCATGTGGTTAAAGTCGGCCTTGATATCATTAAATACAAACGGCTTGCCGGCAAAATAGGCTTCACGCTGCCGATCTCGCAGGTGTTCCAGGACCTCCTGTGTGCAGCCATAGTGGACAGCCAATTTGATGTTGGCGGTGGATAGGCAGTACTCATAGGAGCTGAAATCCGCCTGGAGTCCGATGTTGGGAATGCCCAGGCGTTCCCCAACTTCTAGATAAGGCTCATGTACCGGGTCGGCAATGGAACTGGGGGAGTGGCACTCTAGGGCCATGATCACATCGTTGTCCCGAGCTACGGGCAAAAGCCGCTCCACAATTTCCGGGGTGGTGAGCTTATACGGGCTGATGCCGGTGCCAATGTGGGCGTCGTGGAGCAGGCGGATGTATTTACAGCCCAGCTTATGGGCAGTTTTGATATACAGCACGCCCCGCTCGTATAGTTGGTCATCGGTGAGATTTTTGTCATGCCACATGGCCCGGTCGGAAAAGTGATCCAGGCAAACCGGATGTATGTCATAGCGCTCCATCCAGCCGTTCCACTGGTCGATGAAGCTATCGTTTATGTAAGGCCATTCTTTGATCATGGCGTCGGAGAAGACCTCAAAGCCCTCGGCGCCGGCCCCGGCCGCTGCTGCAATACAGCCCTCCAGGTCGTGTTTGTGAAAATAATAGCTGTCCTGATAGCTGTAAAGGGAAACACCTAGTTTTATATCATGATTGGTCGTCATGGTTTTCCACCTCTCTAACGTTGTTTCTGATCCATTTATTCGTGATCATACTGGCGCTGCATCGTTGTACCGATCTGTTCCATAATTTCGATGGGGTTGCCATCGGGGTCAATCAACCAGGCAATCAGACACCCGTCCGCCCCCATGTTGGCTTCTTGGATGGAGTGGATCTCTTTCATTTTCCAAGGATCCCGCCAGATTGTAATACCGCTAGCCTGAAGGATGCGGAAGGTCTCCTCCATGTTTTCGCTTTCGAGAGAAAAATGCCACATGGTCTGATTCTCGTAATAGACAGCCTGGTCTGGATGTGGCAGGGGATTGGGGGCCTTGAGTGGCTGCAGCTCCAAATATTGTCCATGGGACATACGCATATAAATATCCCACGGTTCTGTTTCACCCTCAGCGGTGATACCAAAAAGCTCTTCAAATCCCAACTTCTTATAGAAGTCCAAAGAGGCATTTATGTCATTTACAAACAGGGATAGATGAAAAAAACCTTTGAATGGCTTCTGCACGCTGTGTCCCTCCTTAGGCAAAGGTCAGGTCTTTTTCACAGACCGACATCATGGTGGGGGTATAGCTGCGGCGGGTGCCCAAAGTGAGCTTCACATGGTGCCGGCCCTGGTCAATGCCGCCCTCCCGCTTCACAACGACCCGCAACAGGTCGCCAAAGGTCCAGTAGAAGTCCGGGGGAAAATCGTCCTTCAAAATATCTAAATAGGCGTATTCCCGGCCCCGGTGCTGTACGTACATGGTTGTAGGATCCATAACCTCCCCGTCCACTTCTAGGGTGATCTGGTCGACACAGCAAAGGGGTAGGCCTCGGTAATAGTTAATTTTGATATTTACCGCAAACCCGACTTTTTTTCCGTGTTCCCAGACGCTTCTGCAGCCCACATCTGTGAGAATGTGCGTATCATACATGGATTTTCGCTCCCTTTCTATGTATTTGATATGTTTAGTATTATAGGACTAGGCTGTCGGCGGGACAATGGAGGCGATTGCGAAAAAAGATGGACAATTCACCGATCCTGTACTATGATGGCAGGGAAACATCCGGTGAGATATAGGGGGCAAGCCGCATGGAACTCTTACTCATCAACAAGTCTGCCAAACTCTATCAAACATATCCCTACCATTCCCATAAAAATTGGGAGATTATCCTCTGCATGGACGGGGTGGGGGAGGCGCTGATTGCCGGACGTGTTTATCCCTTCCAACATGGGACGATTTTTTGTATCCCGCCAGGTGTCCCCCATAAGAAAACGGCGGCGGAGGGATATAATGACGGTTGCATTTTTCTAAATGGCTTTGCCCCCTTGACTACCGGTGTGACTGTATGCCAGGATGACGGAGCGGGGAGCTTCGCCAGACTTTTTGACCTCACCTGTGAGATGTTTTTGAAAAACGGGCCCAATACCCAGGGCATCACACAGGCACTGATGGAGGCTATGTATCAACTGCTGGTTCGCCTATGCGGGGACAAGCGCCAGCGAAATCCGGCGGTAGAGCGGTTTGAAAAGCTGATGTTGGAAAACATCTCTAATCCGGACTTTGATTTAACCAGGGCCTTGGACTATGTGGGGTATAGCCGGAACCATTTTCGCAGCCTGTTTAAAGCCTATACGGGGATGACGCCGGTGGACTATCTTCGATATCTGCGGATAGAATATGCCAAGCAGACCATGCGCCGCAGCCGGGGGATGCTCTCTGTAGCGGAAATTGCCCGCATGGCCGGATTCTCCGAACCCTACTATTTCTCCCAGGTGTTTAGTCGTCATGAGGGCATGAGCCCCCGGGCATTTTTAAAAGCCCTAGAGCAGACGGATAGCGTCAGCTTGGTTTTTGAGCCGGCGCCGGATACAGAGGACTTTTCGGCGGACTGCTATACCCGATGGCATGATTTGGTACAGGAAAAAAACTAAAGCACCTATTCCGTTTTTGCATGGAAAAGCGCCCTTTGTGCAGTTGACAAAGGGCGCACTTTTCACTATGATACAACTGTATACAAGTACGCACAGGAAGACCTGCGAAATGTTTAAGGGAAAGGAAGCAATTTGGAATGAAAGCAGTTGTGTATACAGCGGATAATGTTTTGGAGTATAAAGATGTACCGGACGTCTCCCCCAAAGCCGGGGAAGTGAAGATCCAGGTGAAGGCCACGGGGATCTGCGGTTCGGATATCCACGGTTACCAGGGGATCAGCGGCCGGCGCATTGCCCCCATGATCATGGGGCATGAGTTTGCCGGGATCATCTCCGAAGTGGGCGAAGGTGTCCAGAATTTCCAAGTGGGGGACCGGGTCAGTGTGTATCCCGTGGATTTCTGCGGTGAATGCGAGATGTGCAAGGCGGAAAATTACCCCCTCTGCAAACATAAGCGGCAGTTTGGCGTGCTGGATGTGGATGGCGCTTTTGCCCAGTATATCTGCGTACCGGAAAAGTGCTGCTTCCGCCTGACGGACAATACCCCGCACACCATCGGCAGCATGATGGAGCCCCTGGCTGTGGGGTACCGGGCGGTGCAGAAAGCCGGCGCCCTCCAGGGGAAGACGGTTTTTATCTCCGGCACCGGCACCATTGGCCTGATGGCCATTGCCTCTGCAGCGCTGCAGCATCCGGCGAAGATCATTGTGGCGGACCTGGTGGACTCCCGCCTGGAGTATGCAAAGAAGATGGGCGCTACCGTGGTGGTAAACCCCGGTAAAGAGGATTTGGATGCTGTAATCCAGCGGGAGACAGATGGCAAGGGTGTGGACGTGGCCCTAGAGGCTGTGGGCATCGGCGCCACCATCAACCAGACCATCTCTGCCCTGGGCCAGGGTGGCACGGCGGTGTGGATCGGCATGAACCGCCCCTCGGCAGATATTGATATTATGTCCGTGGTTACCAAAGAGCTGACAGTTATCGGCAGCTTTTTGTATGGCTATCGGGAGTTTGGGGAAGTGGTGGACCTGGTGAACCAGGGCAAGCTGGATTTAAGCCCCATGATCAGCCGGGAGGAGCCCTTGGAGAAATGCCCGGAGATGTTCCATCTGCTGGCCACCAATCCGGGGGACAACATCAAAATCATCATTGTGCAAGAGTAAGCATACTTACAGTTCTTACGGCGCCGGAGTACCCGGCGCCGTAAGTTTGTGGGACCCCTGCAGCGTTTTACCGCAGTGGCGAAGGATTGTAAAATTTGTTTTTCCCGGCGACATGTGCGGCGGGAAAAACTCTGCTCGGCCTGCAAACGTACAGTTTGTTTGCCTGTGTAAGCAAACTGTGCGCTGCGGCAGGCCGCAATTCTTGTCGGGAAAGGCGTTAGCCTTTCCCGACAGTTTTTATGGCGCCGGAGTATCCGGCGCCGTATTTTTATGCTATAGGGTCAGCGTGCCGCTCTCATCTTCGATGAGGATAAGGATTTTTTCCTCAGCACCGGTGACAGCGTTGACATAGAGGATATAGTGCCGCTCATCCGATGTGCGGCAGATAAACTCATAGCAAAAGAGCTCGTTTTTCCCCTCTGTGGGGATCACCGCCTGGCCGGAGGAGAGCACTTCCAGGTCAGCGGAGACCTTGGCTTGGGCGTCTTCTAAAGAGACCTCTGCCGCCGGAATTTCCCGCTGGTGGTGGCTCATGACATAACCCAGGGACTCAAAGCCCACCACCGTGCCGGTATCCAGCGCTACAGAGACTTTGACAAGATCCGAATAACAGATCACATCTCCTTGGACATAGGCAAAATTGATCAGGCACACGTTCCCTGTGACCATATAATAGCTCTCTTTCATGTTTTCATAGCCCCGCTGGAGAAAGTCGGCAGCGATGGGCACGGCGTCCTCTGGCGAGATGGTGGCCTCTCTTGCTGACCGGGAGGAAAAAACAGAGAGCACCCGGCCGCCCTGGCGGGTTACCTCCACGGTCATTTCGCCCCCGTCTACCCAGGCGGAAAAGAGATAGACCGGCAGATCGCCAGCCCGCTCCCCGACAAAGGTGAAGACATCCTCCCGCAGACCTAAAAATTCGCCAGCGGCGGTGCGGGCCGCTTCCTGGGTGACCTCCGCCTCATTTTCAATGAGCCGTGGGGTCATTTGCGTGATGTGCTGGGAGAAGGGGCCGTCGTAGATCAAGGCGGGGATCTCCGGAAACTCGCTCTCAATCACCTGCAGGCTGTCGTTTAAGGTGGCGGCGACCGCTTCCTTTTCAGCGTCGGAGAGATTTTCCTCCGCCTGGGTCAGGTCCTGGATGGTGATGGCCCCGCTGTTGATGTCTGCTTGAAGCTGGATCAGGTTTTCCGACAACAGGGTGGCGGTGTCGGATAGGGCCCGCAGGTTTTCCAGTTGTTCCTCTGTATAGCTGCTGCCCCCGGCTAGGGTTTTGGACAGGACATAGGCGTAGTCGCCAACCCGGCTGATAAAGCCGGCGGTATTTGCCAGCTCCGCCCCGGCATAAGGCAGCTCGCCCAAGGACATCTGGGCGGCCATGGCCTTGCCGAAGATGTCGGTGCAAAGGGAGGCGGCCAGGGACGGGGAAGTGGCGTACAGGCTTTTTTGCAAGGCTGTATCGATCTCGCCCATGCTGGTGACAAGTTCTGTGAAAGCGTGCTGATAGCTGCTTTCCATGTATCGCTTATAGGTCTCGGCCCGGTTGTGGCTGACGCATAAAAAGCCCAAAAGCACCAAAATAATCGTGGCTGTGTATAGCCACAGTAAGATGCCCCGACGGCGTTTGGAGAGTTTCATGGAACCGGATCCTTTCTATTTGATGGTTTGGGCCGCAAAATCCATAACAGCGCCCCTCGCAGCTTAGCATTTGCCGCTGGGAACGCTGTTATACAAAGGCGGACTTGGAAAAGATTGGCGAAAAAAACGCTGTGCAACAGCACAGCGTTTTTTTTTAATTTAATATAGATGTAAACTTTGAATCATGGCCTCCATCCGGGGGAGTATATCGGCCTCCGTTTGCTCCGTGTAACTGAGGACAATGGCCACTGTGCCGCTGTAGGCGCCAATGAGATAGGCGTGGCAAGAGAAGTCTGTGCCGGTGGCGTAGACAATCTCTGCGTCCGCTTCGTCATTGAAGGGCATGGTCCCAAAAAACTCCAGGCTGTCAGCGTACAGGTAATCGTCCAAATAGCTGGGAGCCAGATCCGCAGCATCTTCCCCGGAGAGATAGCGGAACTCGATAGAGGTATCTGTATCCTCATTGTAAACAAACAGGTCCCGGCCCTCCGCCTCTACCCGGGTAAACAGGGCCGTGTCCAGGCCAAAGGTGGCCTCTACGCCAGAGCCGGTGAGCTGTGTGGTGCTGGCGGCAAAAGTGACCGTCTGACCGTCCACCGTGCAGCTCAGGGTAGTATCCCCGCTGGGGCTGGGCGATGCGGAAGGGGAGGGGCTGGGGGATACATCTGCAGAAGGGGAAGCAGAGGGGGACGGACTATTGGACGCTGCGGGCGAGGGCGAGGCACTGGGCTTGCCGGAGGGGCCGCTGATCTCGTCGTCCCCATTGTTGCTGCAGGCCGCCAAGGCAAACACCAGGGTGATCGCTAGAAAAATAACGAAAATCCGTTTCATCGGCACGCCCCCTATTGCAGTTTGGCAAGGCCCTGTTGCAGCCGGGCGAGAGTTTCCTGCCGCCCTAAGATTGCGCAGATTTCCACAGCGCCGCCAGGGGTCACCGCTTTGCCGGCGGCGGCGATGCGCACCGGCCACATCAGCGTGGCGTTTTTTACTTCCAGCTGCGCTGCCAGGCCAATGAGGCAGTCGTGGATAGCCTCCTGTGTCCAAGTCTCCAGGGCGGACAGGGCGGGAATGGCCGCCTGAAGCATGGCCTTGGAGACCTCCGGATTGGTCTTGGATTTTTTGTTGGTAAAAAGCTCGACGTCATAGTCCGGCAATGCGTCAAAGAAATCCACTTTTTCCGGAATGTCCGTGAGCCGCTCGCATCGGGCTTGGAGCAGGGCGGCGATGGCGGAGGTATCTAGTGCCGGATTCTTGACGCTTTGGCGGATATAGGGCTCTGCCACTTGGGCAAATGCCTCAGGGGTCATGGCCCGCAGGTACAGGGCGTTAAAATGGGTGAGCTTTTCTATATCAAAGATGGCCGGAGACTTGGAGATCCCAGCCAGGTCAAAGGCCTCCACCAACTCTGGAAGGCTAAACACCTCCTGCTCCGCCTGATCGCCCTTGGGGCTCCAACCCAAAAGGGCCACATAGTTGAGAATGGCCTGGGTGAGGTAGCCCTGGTCCCGGAGATCCTCGTAGGACGGGTCGCCGTGGCGTTTGGACATCTTGTTGTGGGCGTCCCGCATGACCGGGGAGCAGTGGATGTAGGCCGGCACTTCCCAGCCGAAGCCCTGATAGAGCAGGTTATATTTCGGGGCAGAGCTGAGGTATTCCGAGCCCCGTACCACATGGGTGATGCCCATGAGATGGTCGTCGATCACGTTGGCAAAGTTGTAGGTGGGCAGTCCATCCCGTTTCATCAGGATCTGGTCGTCCAAATCGCTGTTTTCCACCGTAATATCTCCAAAAATAACGTCGTGGAAGGTGGTGGCGCCGCCCTGGGGGATCTTCTGCCGGATGACATAGGGCTCTCCGGCGTCTACCCGGGCCTGAGCCGCCTGGGAGTCCAGGGAGCGGCAGGGGTCGGCCCCCCGGTCAAATTCGCCGCTGTCCTCCTCGCTCTCCGTCTTTTCACAGAAGCAGTAGTAGGCGTGGCCCTTTTCCACGAGAAGCTGGGCATACTTGCCGTAGATGTCCCGGCGCTCCGTCTGGATATAGGGGCCCACCGGGCCGCCCACGTCCGGTCCCTCGTCATGGGTGAGGCCGCACTCCGCCAGCGTGCGGTAAATCAGCTCCGTAGCGCCCTCCACCTGGCGGCCCTGGTCCGTGTCTTCAATGCGCAGGATAAAGGTGCCCTGATTGTGCCGGGCGATGAGCCAGGTGTATAGCGCCGTACGCAAATTGCCCACATGCATATACCCCGTGGGACTGGGGGCGAAGCGGGTCCGGACGCCGCCTGTGGGGATACGGGCCTCCATCTCCGCAAACCAATTTTTGTCCAGTGTCATGGGAAAAACACCTCCAATTGATACAGCAACATCATACCGTATCCCAGAAAAAGCGTCAAGAAATATTCCAGAAATCTTCCCCCGGGCCTTTGCAAAAAGGACAATTCGTGGTACAATGCTGATTTAGTAAGAAATATGTTTGGAGTGTTTGCAAATGAGCGTACCGATTTCAGACAGAATGCGTAACTTAAATCCCTCCGCTGTCCGGGAGATCTTTAAATTCCTGGGCCTGCCGGGGATGATTTCTTTTGCCGGCGGCAACCCGTCGGAGGCCACGTTCCCCGCCAAGGAATTGGCGGAAGTCAGCGCCCGCCTTTATGCGGAAAAGCCCAATGCCATCCTGCAGTACGGCATTTCAGAGGGCAATCCCCAGCTTCGGCAGCTGACGTTGGAGCGGATGCGGAGTAAGTTCGGCATCGGCGGGGAAAATGATGATATTTTGATTGTCACCGGCGGCCAGCAGGGCGCCGATCTGGCTCTGAAGACCCTGACCAACGAGGGAGATGCGGTGATCTGTGAAGATCCCAGCTTCATTGGCGTGCTCAACGATATCCGATCCTACCAGTGCCGGCTGATTGGTATTCCTATGGACCACGACGGCATGGATATGGATGTGCTGGAGGAGAAGCTGAAAACCGAGAAAAATGTAAAGCT
Organism: uncultured Oscillospiraceae bacterium; assembly: GCA_964642465.1. GTDB lineage: Bacteria > Bacillota > Clostridia > Oscillospirales > Oscillospiraceae > CAZXRD01. Next base: position 14,958 of record CAZXRD010000011.1, read on the forward strand.
GATCTATACCATCCCCACGTTCCAGAACCCCATGGGGGTGACGATGAGCTTAGAGCGCCGCAAGCGCCTATATGAGCTGGCTGTCCAATACGACGTTATGATTTTAGAGGATAGCCCCTATTTTGAGCTGCGGTATTCCGGAGAATATGTGCCCCCGATCAAGAGCTTGGACAAGACCGGCCATGTGATCTTCTGCGGCAGCTATTCCAAGACGGTGGCTCCCGGCCTGCGGGTGGGCTATCTCATCCTGGACAAACAGTATATGCAGAAGTTTACCGTAGCCAAGCAGGTGGCGGATGTACACTCCTGTGAATATCCCCAGATGTTGATTGCGGAATACATGAAAAACTATGACTTTGACGCCCATGTTGCCCAGAGCTGCGACATTTACCGGGCCCAGCGGGATCTGATGATCCAGGGCTTGGAGCAGCATTTGGCGGGGACGGAGGACAAGATCCGCTTTACCCGGCCAGACGGCGGCCTGTTTATCTGGGTGGACCTGCCGGAAGGGAAGTCCGGTTATGCCCTGTTTGAAGCGCTGATTGAAAAGAACTTGGCCACTGTGCCAGGGAGCACCTTTGATCCCCGTGAGTGGCGGGATAAGCCGGGCATCCGCCTGAACTTCTCCATGCCTACGCCGGAGCAGATCCGGATTGGCACCCAGGTCTTTGGGGAGACAGTAAAGGAGTTTATTAAGTAACATGGACGAAAAGAAGATCATGCTCTCCGGTATCCAGCCCAGCGGCGATCTGCATCTGGGCAACTACCTGGGCGCAATCAAAAACTGGGTAGCCCGTACCGACGAGTTTGAAAACTACTATTTTATGGCGGATTTGCACACCATCACCGTGCGGCAGAACCCGGCGGACCTGCGCCGGCGGACCTTGGAGCAGCTGGCCCAGTACATCGCCTGCGGTTTGGATCCGGAACAGAATACGCTATTTATTCAGTCCCATGTGCCTGCCCATGCGGAATTGGCCTGGGTGCTGAACTGCTACACCATGTTCGGGGAACTCTCCCGTATGACCCAGTTCAAGGACAAGGCGGCCAAACATGCAGATAACATCAACGGCGGCCTGTTTACCTATCCTGCCCTGATGGCGGCGGACATTCTGCTCTATCAGCCGGACTATGTGCCGGTGGGGGAGGACCAGAAGCAGCATGTGGAGCTGACCCGGGATGTGGCCCAGCGGTTTAATCACATTTACGGGGACGTATTTAAGATTCCCGAGCCCTATATCCCCAAGGCGGGGGCTCGGATCATGGGCCTGACCACGCCGGACACCAAGATGAGCAAGTCCATTCCGGAGGGCTGCGTGTTCCTGATGGAAAAGCCGGAGGACATTATGCGCAAGTTTAAGCGGGCCATTACAGACAGCGATACGGAGCGCTGCGTCCGCTATGATCCAGAGCACAAGCCCGGTGTGTCTAATCTGATGAACATCTATGCGGCCGTCACCGGTAAGAGCTTTGCGGAGATTGAGGCGGAGTTTGATGGGAAGGGCTACGGCGTCTTTAAGCCCGCTGTAGGCGAGGCGGTGGTAGAGGTCCTGCGTCCCATCCGGGAAGAGACCACCCGCATCCTGGCCGATAAGGCCTATCTGGAAAGCGTCTACCGGGCAGGGGCGGAAAGAGCCGCTTATGTGGCGGGGAAAACCCTGCGCAAGGTCTATAAAAAGGTTGGCTTCGTAGCCAGATAAGGAGTAATCCGCAATGTGGGAAATACCATTTGCGGCCAGCATGGCCCTCACGATCATGCTGGCGTTTATCATCAGCTTTGCGGCTACGCCTCTGGTCAAGAAATTTGCAGAAAAAGTGGGCGCAATGGACGTACCCAAGGACAGCCGGCGTGTCCATGACCATCCCATTCCCCGTATGGGGGGCCTGACCATTTTCCTGGGCTTTTTGCTCAGTGTTGTGGTCTTTGCAGATATTACGATGCAGGTCCGTGGTATGCTGCTGGGGGCGATTTTAATCGTCCTAGTGGGTGTGATTGACGATATTGTATCGCTGCGGGCCATTGTGAAATTGTTGCTACAAATCGTAGCCGCTATTATTGCCGTGCTCCACGGGGTGCGCATTGAATTTTTGTCCCATCCCAATGTATTTGGTTCTACAGATCTTCTGCTTTTGGACTATCTGTCTGGTCCGATTACCGTCTTATGGATTGTGGCGGTGACCAATTCTGTGAATTTGATCGACGGGCTGGATGGCTTGGCGGTGGGCGTTTCCACCATTAGCTCGGTTACTATGATCGTGGTGGCCTTGATTCTGGGGAACAACAACAATATTGCCCTGATCTTGGCCGCCTTGGCGGGGGCCTGTGTAGGCTTTATCCCGTATAATTTTAACCCGGCCAAGATTTTTATGGGGGACACCGGCGCTCTGCTGTTGGGTTATGTATTGGCCACGGCTTCGGTCATTGGCTTTTTCAAATTTTCCACAGCCATCACCCTGGTTGTGCCGCTGTGCGCCATGGGCCTGCCTCTGGCAGACACGGCGGTGGCATTTTGCCGCCGTATTCTTACCGGAAAGAGCCCGTTTACCCCTGACCGGGGACACCTCCATCACCGGCTTTTGGACAGCGGTTTTTCCCAAAAGCAGACGGTGTTTATCCTATACGGGATCAGTGCAGTTTTGGGCCTGGTGTCCGTATTGCTGACCACTCGGACGGAGCTGCGGATTGTGGTCTTGATCGTGGCCATTTTGATTTCTGTGATCATTGGTCTTGTGCTGCGGGCCCGGCATAGGGAACATTTGCGGCATTTAGAGGCAGAAAAACAGCTGGGAGACCAGGAAAAAGAGACATGCGAGCCCCAGGTGGATCAGCTGGAGGGGAACAGGGAAGGTGGAGAAGATGGAAAAGATTAAGGTCATGTCCGTGTTTGGGACCCGGCCGGAGGCCATCAAAATGGCCCCTTTGGTTCGAAAATTGGCGGCTATGCCCCAGTTTCAAAGTATCCTGTGCGTGACAGCCCAGCATCGGGAGATGCTGGACGCTGTCTTGGATATTTTTGATCTCAAGCTGGACTATGACCTGAATATTATGGAGCCCAGGCAGAGCCTGGCCACCATTACCACAAAGGCGCTTGTAGGGTTGGAGCAGGTGTTTCAAAAAGAGCGGCCGGACATTGTGCTGGTTCACGGGGACACCACCACCACCTTTGCTGGCGCCCTTTCTGCATTCTATGCCAAAATCAAGATCGGCCATGTAGAGGCGGGACTCCGTACCTATGATAAGTACTCCCCCTATCCGGAGGAGATGAACCGGCGGCTTTTGGGCCAGCTGGCAGACCTCCATTTTGCCCCTACGGCGCAAAATGGGGAAAACCTCCGGCAGGAAGGGATACGGGAAGGCGTGTTTGTCACAGGCAATACCGTGATAGACGCCATGGGCTACACCGTGCAGGCGGATCGGGCTTTTACAGACCCTGTACTCAAGGCCCTGGACTTCCAAAACCGCCGTGTGCTGGTGATGACCTGCCACCGCCGGGAAAATTACGGAGCGCCTATGGAGCAGATCATGGCCGCTGCCCGGGAGATCGTGGATCGGTTCCCGGATACGGAACTGGTCTACCCGGTGCATTTAAGCCCGGTGGTGCGGGAGACGGCAGAGCGCATGCTCAGCGGCCACAGCCGCATCCATCTGATTGATCCGCTGGATACCGTAGAGATGCATAACCTGATAGCCCGCAGCTACCTGGTGCTGACGGACTCCGGCGGCATCCAGGAAGAGGCGCCGTCTCTAGGGCGGCCTGTGCTGGTGCTTCGCCGGGAGACAGAGCGGCCTGAGGCCGTCCGTGCGGGAACGGTATGCTTGGCCGGGGTGGAAAAAGAGCGGATTGTGTCGCTGGCTGCAGAGCTGCTGACGGATAACAGGAAGTATCAGCAGATGGCCCAGGCCACAAACCCCTATGGGGATGGCCACGCATCGGAACGGATTGCCCAGGCCATCTTGTGGAGCTTTGGCCAAGCGGATCAGCCACCGGCGCCATTTACTGGGGGACAGCCGATATGACCGGGCGCCGGATGATTTTTGTGGCAGTGGGCGCCTCTATTCTAGTCGTGGTGCTGGTATTTGTGATGTATTTCTGGGATGGATCCAGCGATCACGAGATCACTTTGCCCTCTCCGGCGGCATCGGACAGTGCAAATGATGATAACAGCATGTCCCAGGTGGAGATACAGCCGGACAACGTACAAGTGGTGATTGCCACCTTGGAACAGCGGGACAACTATACCCGAACCATGCAAGTGGAAAGCTTTTGGGGGGACGGGGAGAGCGCCGTCTATACAGTAAGCGTATGGGCTTATGAGGGCCTGATGCGGATGCAGATCACCGGCGCTGTAGAGAAGGATATGATCCTCACAGGGGATTCCGTTTACATTTGGTATGATGGGGCGGCCCCTGTTTATCAGGGGACATTGGAGGAGAGCACGGCACAAATCGACGCTTTCCAGATGATCCCCAGTTATGAAGATGTGTTGGAATTGGATGCTTCCAGCATCCAGGCGGCAGGCTACGTGGAATATGAGGGACAGTATTGTATCTGTGTCCAGGCGCTTACGGCGGTCCTGGACTATGTGGAGACCTATTATATCTCTACCACCACGGGCTTGCTGGTGGGGGCGGAAACCTATGAAGGGGAGACCCTGATTTACCGGATGAGCGAGACCAACTTTGCAGAGTATGCAGGGCAGGAAGGACAATTTACGCTGCCCGACGGCCAAGTGATCCGGCCTTAGACAGGAAAGCAATAAAATTCATGGCCACGCCATGAATTTTATTGCTTAAACATCAAAATAGCCAACACGATGAGGGTGATCAATGTCTCCTCGTCTTTTGTCTCTATGTACATGAGCAGGAGAATGAGCAGTAAGAGCAAATCCCCCGTGTCCATGGTATCCGGCAAAATGCTTTTCAGTGCGCTGGCGATGCCGCCGAAAATAGAGTCCCCAGGATCTGGCCCGCTGTGGTGGGGCGGTGGCTGCCGGCCTATATCGTTTCGGTTCGGGGCCTCCTCTATCGGGTAATACGCCCCATTCTGGCCTATGTACCGGTTATACAAAGCCGCTGCCTCCTCCTTCAGGCTCAAAAAATGCCGGCATCGCCAAACTCCGCAAAGGCGATTTTTGCTACTTTGGCCAGCCGGGCAATTTTCAGAGCACGGTCAATTTTCTCTCCACGGTCGGGTTTTAAATACGGCTTTAAAGCAGAGAGGACGGCGGCCTGTTCGCTACCGTTGCTGTTGCGGAATTCCCCCATCAGCCGGGTGAGCATAGACAACATTTTCGGATCCAGGCCCGGGCCGGGGTCCGGCTCCGGTTCTGGCTCTGGTTCCGGCGCCTTATCCCCGCCTAGACCCAGGGAGCGGGCCATCTCCATGATCTTTGCCATATTCTCCGGCGAGCCTAGGATGCTGTTTAATTTCTCTTCCCAATCGCTCATGGCGGCCCTCCTGCAGGCTATTGCATCATATCGGAGATCTGCTGGGCAAAGCGGGCGCCCTCCTCGGTGCTTAAAATTTTGGAGAGCGCTTCTTGCAGCGCCGCCCCATCGCCCCGCATAGCGGCGTCTTGGAGAGCGTTGGCGTTGCCGCCCAAAAGCTTCCGGACTTTTTGCCCCTCGGGGGACTGGCCAAGCTGTTGGATCTCTTTCTGCTTGGCGGCTAATTTCGCCGCATTTTCTGAGCTAAAAATCTGATCGGATAGATCGTTTTTCCTATAGGACATTTTTAGGGCCTCCCAAAACTGGTTTCATTCCAGTATATTCATAGCCCTGCAAGAGGTGAACCTATGATTAAGATCGCCGTCTTTTCTGACAGCCATCGGCACATAGCCCCCATGGTCCAGGCCGTCCGGCAACAGCAGCCGGATTTGATTTTGCATCTGGGCGACCATGCGCAGGATGCTAGAAGCCTGGAGCGAGAATTTCAGACGACAGCCCTGCGCTATGTACGTGGCAACTGCGACCTGGGCGACTGGGCGCCGGAACAGCTGGAACTCCGCCTGGAGGGGGTCCGGGTTTTGATGACCCATGGCCATCGGTACCAGGTGAAGGCTGGATTGGATGTCCTGGATTATCAGGGCAGAGCGGCGCAAGCGGATCTGGTTCTCTTTGGACATACCCATGTGCCCCTGCTGCAAAGCGAGGGGGGCATGACCCTTTTGAACCCGGGCAGCATTGGGTATGGAAAAACCTATGGGCTGGTTTTCATAGACAACGGCCAGATAACTGCCACGCTTACCAAACTGGAAACGGAGTAGATTGCATATGAACAGTGGATTTATCTTTGATATGAACGGGACGATGGTGTTTGATTCGCCCCTCCATGAGCGGGCCTGGGGCATGACGGCCAAGGCCATCTGCGGGCGGGACATCCAAAAAGAAGAGTTTGTTACCAGCGTCCATGGGCGTACCAACTTTGCCATCACAGCCCACTTCCTGGGCCGGGATCCTACGCCGGAAGAGCTGGAAAAATACAGCGTTATGAAAGAGTCTGCCTACCGGGAGTTGTGTCAGGAGCTGGGGGATAAGTTCCGTTTGGCGCCGGGGCTGCCCGCCTTTTTGGACCATTTGAAGGCCAAAGGCGTGCCCATGAATATCGCCACGGCCTCTGTACCGGAAAACATGGCCTATTATATTGAGGCCTTTCAGCTGGAGCGCTGGTTTGATCTGGATCAGCTGGTCTATGACGACGGGACGCTCAAAGGCAAACCGGACCCGGATATTTATTTGCGGGCAGCCCAGCGCATGGGCGTGGATCCCGCCGGCTGCGTGGTTTTTGAAGATGCAGAGTCCGGTATGGCCTCTGCCTATGCAGCTGGGGTTCATGCCATTGTAGCGGTGGAACCGGGCGGGGACTTTGATCGCTATTTGGCCCTGCCAGGCGTATGTATGGGGATCCGGGATTTTTTTGACTACGGCAAGTTGATGACACTTCTGCCAGAAAGGGGATAGGAGCATGCTTTGCACAGAATACACCCAGCTGATCGGCCACACGCCGCTCTTGGAGTTGCGGCGTTTTGCCGCCGGCGTCGGGGCCAGGCTTTTGGCCAAGCTGGAATCTTTTAACCCGGGGGGCAGTGTCAAAGACCGGGCGGCCCTCTCCATGATTGAAGACGGGGAGCGCCGGGGGCTGATTACAAAGGACACCGTGATTATTGAGCCCACCAGCGGCAATACCGGCATCGGATTGGCCGCTCTGTGCGCAGCCAAAGGGTATAGGACTATTTTTGTCATGCCGGAGACCATGAGCTTAGAGCGGCGGCAGCTGATGGCCGCCTATGGGGCGGAGATCGTGCTCACCCCTGGCGCACTGGGTATGGGCGGCGCTGTGGCCAAGGCCCAGGAGCTGGCCGTCAGCTATCCGTCCAGCTTTATTCCCGGGCAGTTTGAAAACCCCGCCAACCCCCAGGCCCACTATCTGAGCACAGGGCCGGAGATCTGGGCAGATACCCAGGGACAGGTGGACATCTTTGTGGCCTGTGTGGGTTCCGGCGGCACCATTACCGGGGTGGGCCGGTATTTGCGTGAGCAAAAGCCGGATATCCGCATTGTGGCGGTGGAGCCGGCGGGATCCCCGCTGCTCTCCGGCGGTAAGGCAGGCCCCCATAAGATCCAGGGGATTGGCGCCAATTTTATCCCAGAGGCGTTGGATCAGTCCGTATACCAGGCGGTGATGCCTGTGCAGGATGCAGACGCCTTTGCCGCCTCCCGGCGTCTGACCAAAACAGAGGGGATTTTAGCGGGCATCTCCTCCGGCGCCGCTTTGTGTGCCGCTTTGCAGCTGGCTAAAGCGCCGGAAAACCAGGGAAAGACCATTGTGACATTGCTGCCGGATACGGGGGAAAGATACCTCTCCTCCGGTCTGTATGCGGCGGACTAGATGAAAACAAAGGCGGGCAGCCACCAGGGCTCCTCGCCTTTGCTTTGTTCAGCATGGCTGACTTTTCCAAGCAGCTGTAGCCCCAGCTTCCTGGGTTTCCAGGAAGGCGGGCATAGCAGAGGAAAAGCAAGTTACTTCATGCCGTCCTCGTAAGCCTGGATCATCTTTTTGACCATCTGACCGCCAACAGAACCAGCCTGCTTGGAGGACAGATCGCCATTGTAACCCTGCTTCAGGGGCACGCCGACCTCGCTGGCAGCCTCCATCTTAAAACGATCGAGGGCCTCCCGAGCATTGGGATTGAGGATCTTGTTAGAAGTTTTGGACATTCTCTTTATCTCCTTATCTTTTGTTTGGGTGTGTCCCGGTAATAGCTTTGCCCCAAAGTCCCGCATTATACAGGCATTTAAATTACAATTTTTGTTATTTCACAAGCTGGAATCTACAGGGTCATCTATGTATTCTGCCTCCATCACCGAGAGTTCATAGGCGGTTTTTTCAATTTGGCAGCCCTCTTGCATTTTTATGTATTTGCGGCTCTGAATTCGGCCGTGGACGGCGATGTGGCTGCCCACGTCCAAGGTGGCGGCGTCAGCTGCATCCTGGCCCCAGAAGATGCAGGGCAGGTAGTCGGAGCGCCCATAGCGCCGGCCAACTGCCAGCATGACGTCGCAGATTTCCCGGCCCATAGGTGTTTTGCGAAAGTTTGGCGGTTTGCAGATGGTACCGTTTAAATACACGCTATTTATATCCTCGCCAGAGGAAAAGGCCAGGCTTTTGGCAAACACGCTAATGACCAGTTTGTTGCCCTGCCCGCTGCGGTTGTTGAAGGAGCGCAGTTCCCCCATTACATGAATTTTTTCCCCACCGTCTATGGTTAGCCGAGATAATAGACTTTTTCTGGCCACCACATTGATTACGTCTTTTGTGCCAGAGAGCCGCTCCATTTCTAAGGCGAAGACATAATACAACTCGTCCCGGCTGCTGTGGGAAAAGTGCGGGGCCTCGGCCAAAACGCCGCAGAGCTCCGCAATATTGCTGGCTGATGTTTCTTTCAAAATTTCACCCCCCACGAGAGTTCATCTCCTGAGGAAGTATATTCTGGTTTAAAGGGGAGTATTCCCAAGCTGTGTTAGCGGCAGACCCAAAAGGAGTACGGCCCCTAGGGCGGCCATAAAAATTTCCAGGCCAACTTGCGGCGGCAGGGTTATAGATAACTCCTGTGCCTCTAAAAGACCGCCGGAGAGCAGAGGCAAATCCCGCTGTAGGGAAAAAAGGCAGACCTGATCCTGAATGCTGGAAGCGGTGATGCTGGCCCGGGGGGACATGCCGTAGCTGACCACAAGGGGGGCGTTGATCCGGCAGGGCATGGCCAGGGTTTCAAAACAGGGGAGGACGGCGGCGGCATAGTCCAGCTCCGGTACTTGCTTTAGTCCGGCTGCAGAGGCAACCAGGAGCGCATCCGGGTAAAAAGCGTGACTTACCGTAAAGGGGGAGGAAACCCCTTTGCTCCCGAATGCAGAAATGGTTTCCGCCAGCCTCTCGCCTGGGACCTCTGCTACGGATACGGTGTACATAGAATCACCTTCCATTGGGAAATGATTTGGGGGCCTTCGCCAGACTTTGGGCAGACAAGCGAGGGCGCCAAGTAGAAAATAGCCGCTGCCGCAGTGTGCGGCATAGCGCCACAACGGGAATGGAGAGCAAAAACCACAGGGCAGAAAACAGGGGGCATATTTGGCCCATCCAATCCAGGGGCAAGTGGGTATAGTCCCAGACGTTTAGACCCCATTGCAGGTTCACGACGGCACCAACCACGAACTCAACGGTGGTAATGATGCACATACCCAAAATCCACAGCTGCAGGCGACTGGCCCGCAAAAAGACGGTGGCAAAATAGATACAAACCATACAGATACCGCCGGCGACAAGCATGGACCAATGGGTGTGTCCCCGGCAGAGTAGTTCAATACAGCCGTAACCCAGGGCGCCGATTAAAAAAACGACGGCGTATTCTCCAAATCTATGCAAGAAAAAACCTCCCCTTTTTAGATAGGATTAGCATGCCCCGGCGGCGAAAAAATAAAACCAAAATGAAAAAGACGCTTGACAAAAAGAAGGGGCTTTGGTATACTTTCTAGGCTACAACAAAGTAGGAGCGGCATCCCGCCCTCACCTGGCCATATGTGTGCGCCGGGTTAACATGGTTTGTATACTGCGTCAGGGCGCAGTGTGCAGGTGTGTGATTGCGCGGATGTCTATGCATCTGCGTTTTTTATTTGGAAGTGGAGGTGTTTTCGCATTAGCAAGGTGACCCATCAGATTAATGAAGAAATTCGAGACAAAGAAGTTCGCTTGATTGACGAGGACGGGTCTCAGCTTGGCATTGTCTCCGCCCAGGAGGCGCTGAACATTGCCATAGAGAAAGATCTGGATTTGGTGAAGATTGCACCCAACTCTACCCCGCCGGTTTGCAAGGTAATGGACTATGGCAAATACCGGTTTGAGCAGGCCAAGCGGGAGAAAGAGGCCAAAAAGAATCAGCATGTGGTGGAAGTAAAAGAGATCCGCATGTCCCCCAGCATTGGACAAAACGACTTTAATGTAAAGCTCCGCAATGGGCAGAAGTTCTTGCGGGAAGGGGACCGGCTGAAAGTTACGGTGCGTTTCCGCGGCCGGGAGATGGCCCACACAGAGATCGGAGAAGAGCTTCTGGTTCGCTTTGCAAAGGAATGTGAAGAAATCGCATCGCTGGATAAACCGCCGAAACTGGATGGGCGGCATATGTCCATATTCTTATCCCCGAAGGGAAAATAAAAGCCAATTACGGAAGGAGAACCACGGTTATGCCTAAGATCAAGACCCACAGTGGGGCGAAAAAGAGATTCAACCTGACAAAAAGCGGCAAAGTCAAACGGGCGCACGCCTATAAGAGCCATATCCTGACCAAGAAATCCACCAAGCGCAAACGGGGCCTCCGCCAGGGGACCTATGCCGACAGCACCAACGTGGCGGCAATTAAGCGCATGATCCTGTACAAATAAGATCGGAGGTTTAGAGAAATGGCTAGAATTAAGGGCGCCATGATGACGCGCAAAAGAAGAAAAAAAGTCCTGGGCCTTGCCAAGGGATACTGGGGTGCAAAGTCCAAACACTATAAAATGGCCAACCAGGCCGTTATGAAGTCTCTCAAGTACGCCTATGTGGGCCGGAAACGCAAGAAGAGAGATTTCCGTCAGCTGTGGATTACCCGGATCAGCGCTGCCTGCAAGATGAATGGGATGAACTATTCCACCTTCATGCACGGGCTGAAGCTCTCTGGTGTGGACATGAACCGGAAGATGCTCTCGGAAATGGCCATCCACGATCCAGCTGCTTTCACGGCCCTTACCGATATGGCGAAGAAAGCGGTAAACGCTTAAAACAGGAAAAAGCGCTTGGAACTGCGGTTCCAAGCGCTTTATGTTTGCTATTTCAAACGCTGTGACAGGTTCTTTTTCCGCCAAGGGATTGATAATACTTTTTTATTCCTTTATAATAAGATATATTACAAATAAAAAGGTTTATTATGGCGCAAGGAGGAAAACCATGAACACAGAGCGACTGCAGTATTTCCTGGCGGTAGCACAGCATAGGAATTTTACAGAAGCCGCAAAGGGCTTTTACATGACCCAGCCGGCCATTACCCGTCAAATTTCTGTGCTGGAAGAGGAGCTGGGTGTGCGCCTGTTTCACCGAACGACCCGGAGCGTGGAGCTGACATTAGCCGGCGAGCTGTTTTTAGAGGATGCAGAGCGGATTTTGGCCCAGGAAGCGCAGGCCAAGGAACGGCTCCGGCAGTTAGATGCACCTGAACATATGGAGATGAAAATTGGGTATCTGCATTCTCAATGCCGGCATTTCTTACCCCAATTGATTAAAACTTTCCAACGGGAGCATCCCCAGGTAAAAGTGCAGCTGATTCGGCAGAACGCAGCAGAAGTGCAGGAGGGGTTGGCCGCTGGGCAACTGGATGTGGCCTTTTCATTAATGCCGGATTTAGAGGGATACAGTACGTATGATGCACGAAAATTGACCTCCGACTTCTATTGTTTGGTCTGTCCCAAAGATCATCCCAGCCTGGAAGAAATGAAGATCAACTATGAAAAGCTTGCCACCGAGTCCTTTGCCTGCTTATCTGCAGACACAGGCCTATATATGTATAAACAGTTTTTGGTGTTGTGCAAGAATTTGGGAATTGTCCCACGCACAGTTGAGGAATATCCCAGCATGGCAGATGTGCTGTTTGTGGTAGAATGCGGACAGGCGATTGCATTTTTGCCCTATAGTTTTCGGACATATATGAACACGGACTTGGCTTTTGTCCCCTTGGAGGGGGTCAATCAATCTCTGGATTTGGGCGTGGCTTGGCGTACCAATGGGGAAGATCCCAGTGTTTCTTGGTTTATGAAAATGATCAATGATCGGCTTATTAATCAGCCGGAAATATTCTTTTAAACGCTATTGAGCAACTAGAAGAGCGGCCTCTGCAATCAGGGGCGGCTCTTTTTTATTTTACTAGGGGACGGGGGAAACGCAGCCTTGTTTCCTATCCCTATTTTCTCGTGTCATTGCGAGGAGGAGCGCAGCCCCGACGTGGCAATCCGTATCCTTCGTCCCCCTTTGCTCGCAATGGCAGGAAAAAACGGGAATGGAGACGAGGGGAACGGATATTGCCACGGGCCGCCGAGCGACCCTCGCAATGATACAGGGAACGTGAGGGACGGGGGAAACGGATTGCCACGCACAAGGGCCCACTTTAGGTGGCCCCTTGTGCTCGCAATGACATGGGGAGAAGTGTGTGCGGCCTGCCCTGCCCTGGTAATTCTCCAAGCTTTGTCATTCCGAGGCGGCCCCACAGGGCGCCGTGGGAATCCGGCTCTTTCGTCTTCCGCATCCCCCGTCCCCAAATAAAAGGAGCCAGGCAGTTATCCCGCCTGGCTCCTTTTGTTATGTCCTATTTACTTGGTGAGATTCTCCACAAACCGCATCAGCAGGATGGCAGCCTGCCAGCGGGGAGTGTCCCCCTTGGGGTCTAGGGTGTTGTTCCCAACACCATTGATCAGGCCTTGAGATACAGCCCAAGCCAGAGGCGTCTGGGCGTAGGGCTCCGGCAGATCCCCGTCCACGAACTCGCTGAGGTCGCCGGTGATGGTCATGTCATAGCCCTTGTAGTTTGCGTAGCGGTACAGAATGGCCGCTGTCTCCTCCCGGGTGACGGCGCCCATGGGGTCAAAGGTGGTCTCGTCCCGGCCGGTGATGATGCCATTCTCATAGGCCCAGGCCACAGCATTTAAGTACCAGGTGCCGTTTACCAGATCCAGGTCGGTGAAGGGGGTGTCGCCAGTGACTTCCGGCTCGCCCTCCATCCGGTAGAGGATGGTGACCAGCATGGCCCGGTTCAGGGCCA
>CAZXRD010000012.1:0-7180 GCA_964642465.1 uncultured Oscillospiraceae bacterium
CTGGCACAAAGCCAGATAGGCCACAAGCGTATAAACAAAGCCCCCTGCTGGTCAAACCAGCAGGGGGCTTTTGTTATGGAATTTTATTATGTGGAGGGCAGCCCTCGCCCAGAGAGCACAGGGTCTGTTACCAGCGGCGGATCCCCAAAGAGCTCCAGGGCCTCCCGGACAAAGGTCTCCACATGGGGATTGGCGGCGTGGCGGTTCCAGACCATCAAAACGCCCCCCTGGAACCCGTCCAGGATCACATGTTTCAGATCGGAATCGGATACGCTCATCAGCTTGTCCGATAAGCCGATGCCCTTGCCCAACTTGATGTTAAACAGCATGCTGGGCACATTGGGTACGTACAGGGATATATGGGGTTCAAACCCATACAGGCCGCACATATCCGTTATGTAGGTTACACAAGAGGCTTGCCGGGTGGGGGAGATGGCGATGAAATGCTCATTTTTCAGCTCGGCCACAGAGACGTGATCCCGGCTGAACAGGGGGTGTGACCGGGGGACTAAAATACTTTTTGGACAGACAATCAGCGGCTGCCAGCAGAGATTTTGCGAATTTAAGGTGCGCATTTCCATCAGCAGCGTGAAAGATAAGTCCACAACTCCCAAGTTCATCAGATCCGGCAGCTCGAACACGGGATACTGCTCTACCCGCAGATTGAAATCCGGATGGTTCTCCAAAAACTTACAGCAAATCGGGGTAAGGTAAGCGTCTTTAAAGGTGGAATCCATGTCGCCAATGTGCAGATAATTGACACTGGAGGCCTGGGCCTCATACGCCTGGGTCACCGCTTGATTCAGCCGGTAGATGATGTCATTGCAGCCGGCTTCGAATTTTTGGCCAGCAGGCGTCAGCCGCACACCATGGCGGGTGCGGTCAAAAAGCTTCAATCCCAGGGTGTTTTCCAGAGCGGAGATGCTTTTGCTCACGGTAGATTGCGCTACATACATTTGCTGGGCCGCCAAACTAAAGTTTTCATATTTGGCTGTGGCCAAAAACAGCTGGATCTGTTGCAGCGTCAGAGAAGAGAGATTGGTATACTGCACATTATGTCCCCACCTTGCATTTTAAGATTAAGACCCGGTTGTTAAAGCAGCTAGGGTCTGCAAAACCTGCTCGTCCAAACCTTTGGTCATGTTTAAGGCCTCTTCAATGTCAAAGTCTACATACTGTTCCCCTTGGTAGGCCACGATGCGGTTGCGCCGGCCCTCCGCCAGGATCTTAACAGCGGTATACCCCATCTGCGAGGCGATGACCCGGTCTCTGGCCAGGGGGACGCCGCCCCGCTGGACATGGCCCAGCACGGTGACCCGGGGATCGATGCCGGAAGCGGCTTTAATTTGATCGGCGATGGAGGCAGCGGAGGCCACCCCTTCGGCGACGATAATCATATAGTGGGAGCGGCCGTTGAGTTTTGCCCGGCGAATGGCCTCCATCACGTCCCGCTCAAAGTCAAATTCATGCTCCGGCACCAGGACAGCCGTGGCTCCGCAGGCCAGGCCCACATACAGGGCCAAGTGCCCGGCCCGGTGCCCCATGACCTCTACAACGGAGCAGCGCTCGTGGGAGCGCATGGTGTCGCTGAGTTTGTCAATGGACTCGATGGCTGTGTTGCAGGCGGTGTCATAGCCGATGGAGTACGCTGTGCAGGCGATGTCATTGTCAATGGTAGCGGGGATGCCAACCACAGAGACACCATATTTGGATAGGTCCAAAGCGCCCCGGAAGGTGCCGTCCCCACCGATGGCCACAAGGCCGTCAATGCCCAGGAACCGGCAGTTTTCTGCTGCCCGGGTCAGACCCGCCTCTGTTTTAAACTCCTCGCTGCGGGCGGTATATAGCACCGTGCCGCCTCGGGAGGTGAGCCCATTCACACTTTTCGGGTCCATGGGGTATACATCCCCGCTGATCAGGCCGTTATAGCCCCGGCGGATGCCGATGCACTCAATGCCCAAATAGGCGGCGGTGCGCACCACAGCCCGAATGGCGGAGTTCATGCCCGGGGCATCACCGCCGCTGGTGAGCACACCGATTCGTTTTACTGCTGTTTCCATAGTTGGATCCTCCCTGTTATTTTCTCTACCAGGAGAAAGGCTTTCTCTGGCTTGTATCCAAATTGCAAAGTGTAGGAACGACATATCCTGCTAGGGGGCTACAGGCTGTAGATCGCCCGCTGGCCGCCGATATATTTGGGCCGTGTGCGGGCACAGAGCAGGATAGCCTGTCCAATCCGCTGCAGGGAAAGGCGCACCGGCACCGCTACATGGCGCAGGTGCATACCGATCAGCGTGCCGCCGATGTCCATCCCGGCCTCTGCCTGGATGTACTCCACGGCCACCGGGTCCTGAAAATTCTGCCAGGCCGTGGTGGCAAAGGAGCCGCCGGCCTTGGGCTGGGGAATGACGCTGACAATCTCCAGCTGCCGGGCCCGGGCCAGCTCCCGTTCCACAATCAAAGCCCGGTTTAAATGCTCACAGCACTGGGCGGCTAAGTAGATGCCCCGGTCTTGCACAACGGGGTAGATGCCGGCAAATACGGCCTTGGCCGCATCCAGGCTGGAGCCTTTGCCGATCTTTTCCCCCACGATCTCGCTGGAGGAACAGCCCACTACCAGGACGTCCCCTTTTTCCAGTTTGGCCGCATCCAAAAGTTCCAGGACAGCGGCCTTGGCCTCGTCCTGTACAATGGCAAAATCAAACATAATTCGATTACTCCCTTATCTGTCCGTTTCCATAGATCACATACTTGCAGGAGGTGAGCTCCTGCAGGCCCATGGGCCCCCGGGCGTGCATCTTCTGGGTGGAGATGCCGATCTCCGCACCCAGGCCGAACTCCTCCCCGTCGGTAAACCGGGTGGAGGCGTTGACGTATACGGCGGCGGCGTCAATCTCGTCCAAAAAGCGCTGGGCGTGGCTGTAGGTCTCCGTCACAATGGCCTCCGAGTGGCCAGTGGTAAAGCGGTTGATGTGGTCGATGGCCTCATCCAGGCTCTCCACCACTTTCACCGCCAGAATATAATCCCCAAACTCTGTGGCGTAGTCCGCCTCTGTAGCGGGGACGGTGTCGCCGCCTAAGATGGCGGCAGAAGCGGCATCCCCCCGCAGCTGGGTCTGCTTTTGATCCAGCAGCGCCTTGGCCCGGGGCAGGAAATCCGTCGCCACAGCCTTATGCACCAGGAGGGTCTCCGCTGCGTTGCACACAGAGGGGCGGGAACACTTGGCGTTATAAATGATGCGGGCCGCCATATCCAAATCGGCGGTGTCATCCACATAGATGTGGCAGTTGCCCACCCCGGTCTCGATGACGGGGACTTTGGCGTTTTCCACCACGGCCCGGATGAGGCCGGCGCCCCCTCGGGGGATCAGTACGTCCACATAGTCGGACAGGCCCATCAGTTCGTTGGCGCTCTCCCGGGAGGTGTCCATCACCAGGGAGATGCAGTCTATAGGCAGGCCGCTGCGCTCTAAGGCCTGCCGCATGATCTCTGTAAGGGCGGCATTGGAGGCAAAGGCCTCCTTCCCGCCCCGGAGGATCACGGCGTTGCCAGATTTTAAGCACAGGGCGGCGGCGTCCACCGTCACATTGGGCCGGGCCTCGTAAATAATGGCCACAACGCCCAAGGGGACCCGCTTTTTGAGGATCTTCAGCCCGTTGGGCCGGGTGTAGGAGCAGATGCCCTCCCCAATGGGATCGGCCAGGGCCGCCACCTGGCGCACCCCGTTGGCCATGGCTTCAATCCGGGCCTCTGTCAGAGCCAGCCGGTCCTGCAGGGACTGGGACATGCCGCTTTCCCTGGCCCGGGCCAGATCTTCTGCATTGGCGGCCAAAATAGCCGCCTTGTTTTCCAAAAGGGCCTGGCGGATGGCTTCCAGCGCCTGGTTCTTCAGGGCGGTGCCGGCGGTGGCCAAGGTGCGGGCTGCCGCCTTGGCGGCCTGGCCCTGCTTTTCTAATGCAGTCATTGGCTGTCCCTCCTCTTTTTGTGGTGGCCGATGAATAAGGTGCCCACCATATCGCCGTTCATCACGGCGTACAAATCCTGGGGCCGTGCCCCATTGGTGATGATCATATCGATCCCCGCCTCTGTGGCAATTTCGGCGGCGGCCAGCTTGGTAATCATGCCGCCAGTGCCCCGGGCGGAGCCGGCGCCCCCGGCCACGCTGTGGATATCCTCTGTAATGCTGCGGATCTCCCGGATCAACCGGGCGTCCGGATCCTGGCGGGGGTCTGTCTCATAGAGACCGTCGATGTCCGACAAGAGCACCAGGGTATCCGCTTCGCAGAGGACGGCCACAATGGCAGACAGGGTGTCGTTGTCGCCAAAGACTTTGTGCGGTTCCGACTCGATCTCCTCAAAACTGACGGTGTCGTTTTCATTGACAATGGGGATGGCCCCCAGTTCCAGCAGGGCGTGGAAGGTGTTGACCACGTTTTGCCGGATATCGTCCTGCTCTACATCTTCTTTGGTGAGCAGGATCTGGGCCACGGTCTGCCCATACTCCCCAAAGAATTTATCATATAAATGCATCAGCTCGCATTGGCCTACTGCCGCCGCTGCCTGCTTTAAACGGAGTTCCTCTGGCCGACCGGGCATGGAGAGTTTCGAAACTCCCACGGCAATGGCGCCGGAGGAGACCAGGATCACTTCACATCCTGCGTTTTTAATATCGGAAAGGACCCGGGCCAAACCGTCCATGTTGCGGAAATTCAGTTCCCCGGAGGCGTGGGTCAAGGTAGAGGTGCCAACCTTGACAACCAGGCGGCGGATCTGTCCTTTGGAGCCCATAACATCACATCCTATCGAAAAAACTTCATTCATCCCTTATCTTAGCACATTTCTATCCGGTTAAGAAGAGGCAATTTTCATAAAATGTATAAAGAGCCGGGATTTCTTCTGTATAAGGCACATCTCTTGCAAAAGATCAATAAAAATGAAATTTTTGCATACTTTCTCTAGGGAAAACGCTGGACAGAAGCGGCCGTTGGGTGTATGATACAACTATAATTTTCATAATGGGGGGGAATTGGTATTTCTCTCAAATTCCCTGCTCCAGGTAAGATTTTTATTGCAACAGGTGCCGGCAAGGGGTAGAGAAGGCCGGCACTTGGATATGACTGAAGGGGAGACGTGTATGAAAGTTAACTTTACCGAAACCGTCCTGCGGGACGCCAATCAGTCGCTGATTGCAACCCGGATGCCCATCTCGGAGATGGAACCCATCCTGGGGGAGATCGACAAAGCGGGGTATTATTCGGTGGAGTGCTGGGGCGGCGCCACTTTTGACTCCTGCCTGCGGTACTTGGACGAAGATCCCTGGGAGCGGCTGCGCACGTTCCGGGAGAAAATGCCCAACACCAAGCTGCAGATGCTGCTGCGGGGACAAAATCTCCTGGGGTACAAGCACTATCCGGACGATGTTGTGCGGAAGTTTGTGCAGCTGTCTGTGAAAAACGGCATTGATATTATCCGCATTTTTGACGCATTAAATGACTTGCGGAATATCGAGGTGGCCGTGGACGAGACCATCAAATGCGGGGCGCTGGCCTCCGGCGCCATCTCCTACACCACCAGCCCGGTGCACACCTTGGAGAACTATGTAAAACTGGTGAAACAGATGGAGAACATGGGCGTCGGCAGCATCTGCATCAAGGACATGGCCGGCGTTATGAGCCCCCAGGAGGCCTATGAACTGGTAAAGGCCATTAAGGAGAGCGTAAAGATCCCGGTAGTGCTCCACACCCACTGCACCACAGGCCTGGCCTTTATGACCGTTTTGAAAGCTGTGGAGGCCGGCGCCGATGTGATTGACACCGCCATTTCCAGCTTCTCCGGCGGCACCTCCCAGCCCGCCACGGAGACTCTGGCCTATGCGCTGCGGCAGCTGGGCTATGAGGTGGATTTGGACGACAAGGTGCTGAAGTCCATCAACGACTATTTCAAGCCCCTGCGGGACAACTACCTGGCCAGCGGCCTGCTGGATCCCAAGGTCATGGCCACGGATACAGACGCCTTGAACTATAAAATCCCCGGCGGCATGCTCTCCAACCTGATTTCCCAGTTGAAGGCGCAAAACGCCATCGACCGGTTGGACGAGGTGCTGGTGGAGACCCCCCGAGTCCGGGAAGACCTGGGCTATCCTCCGCTTGTCACACCGATGAGCCAGATGGTGGGTGTCCAGGCGGCCACCAACGTGCTGCTGGGCGAGCGGTACAAGAGCATCGGCAAAGAGGTAAAGGCCTATCTCCGGGGCGAGTACGGCAAGGCCCCTGGCCCGGTGAACCAGGATCTGCTGAAAAAAGCCCTGGGCGACGAAAAGCCCATCGAAGGCCGTTTTGCTGATACGCTGGAGCCCGCCTTTGAAAAGACCAAGGCAGAGCTGGGCGACATGGCCCGCTGCGATGAGGACGTGCTGTCCTACATTGCCTTCCCTCAGCAGGCGGAGAAATTCTTTGCCGATCGGAAAGAGCGGGAAGAGCACTATGTACAGTACACCATCGAGCCCATGGAATAATTCGGGCAGCGATAGAAAGGACAGGCTAGAACTATGAACTATAATCTTTTTACTGCCGCTACGGAGACCACCATAGCCGACGGTGGCGTGATCCTGATTATCGGGATGTGTGTGGTCTTTGTGGTGCTGATTCTCTTGATGGTCATTATCCATCTGATGTCCGCTATTCTGCGTGCCGTGAACAAGGAAAAGGCCCAGGCGGCCTCTGCTCCGTCCGCTGCAGCTGCGGCTCCCGCCCCGGTTGCAGGTCCCATCATTACGGCGGCCCCGGCAGCGGCTCCGGTTCCCGTGTCCGTAGTGGGGCCCATGGCCCCCGGCTCCTGCGGGTCTGTGGCCCTGCACACTGTGCCGGATCGCACGGCGGCCATGCTGATGGCCATTGTGGCCGATCAGATGCAGGTGCCCCTGGAGGAGCTGCGGTTTATCTCCATCCGGGAGATCGACGGTTAAGAGAGAAGAGAAGAAAATCAGATAAAACCGGCCCTAGGACCGGATGGTTTGAGGAGTAGAATTATGAAATATAAAGTGACATTGAACGGCAAGACCTATGAAGTAGAAGTGGAAAGAGGCCAGGCCATCCTGGCCAGCGAATATGATGCAGTGGCCTATCCCGCCGCCCCGGCGCCTGCTGCAGCGCCTGCACCCGCCCCGGCGCCTGCTCCGGC
>CAZXRD010000012.1:7280-23530 GCA_964642465.1 uncultured Oscillospiraceae bacterium
CCGCCGCCCCGGCGCCTGCTGCAGCGCCTGCACCCGCCCCGGCGCCTGCTCCGGCTGCTGCTCCTGCACCTGCCCCGGCGCCTGCTCCGGCCCCGGCTGCAGCGCCCGCACCCGCCCCTGAACCGGCCCCGGCCCCGGCGCCTGCCGCCCCGGCTGCCCCTGTGGCTGGCGGCGAGATTGTGGACGCCCCGCTGCCCGGTACCATCTATTCCGTGGATGTGACTGCCGGCCAGGCGGTGAAGAGCGGCCAGGTCCTGGTTGTGATCGAGGCAATGAAGATGGAAAACGAGATCTTGGCGCCCCATGACGGCACCGTGCTCCAAGTAGCTGTGACGAAGGGCAGCGCTGTGAACACAGGAGATACTCTGGTCGTACTGGGTTAGGGGGTTTCTATGAGCATTACAGAAACCCTGTCCAATTTGTGGGAGAGTTCCGGCCTGGCGTCCATGGACTACCGGCAGATCATTATGATCCTGCTGGCCTGCGTCCTGCTGTACCTGGGCATTGTGAAAAAGTTTGAGCCCCTTCTGCTGGTGGGCATCGCCTTTGGCATGTTGCTCACCAACCTGCCCATCTCCGGCGTTTACCACCCGGAGTACTGGTTTGGGAATGATGTGAATTACGGGGAAGTGCTGCGCAACGGCGGCTTTTTGGACATTCTGTACATCGGCGTCAAGGCTGGTATCTACCCTTCTCTGATTTTCCTGGGCGTAGGTGCCATGACGGACTTTGGCCCCATGATCGCCAACCCCAAGTCTATCCTTTTGGGCGCTGCCGCCCAGTTGGGTATCTATGCGGCCCTGCTTTTGGCCCTGGTGCTGGGTTTTGCCGGCAATGTGGCCGCTGCCATCGGTATCATCGGCGGGGCAGACGGCCCCACCGCCATCTGGCTCACGAAAATCCTGGCTCCGGAATATCTGGGCCCCATCGCCATTGCGGCTTACTCCTATATGGCGCTGATTCCGCTGATCCAGCCCCCCATTATGCGGCTGCTGACCACCAAAAAGGAGCGGGAGATCAAGATGGAGCAGCTGCGGCCCGTGTCCAAGGCGGAACGCATTGTGTTCCCCATTATGGTGACCATCGTCACTTGCATCATCCTCCCCAGCGTGACGCCGCTGATCGGCTGTCTGATGTTAGGGAACCTGTTCAAAGAATGTGGTGTGACGGATCGGCTCTCCGATACGGCCCAAAATGCCCTGATGAACATTGTTACCATTTTCTTAGGCATCTCTGTGGGCGCCACGACGATCTACACCAGTTTCCTTTCCTTGGATACTTTAAAGATCATCGTACTTGGCCTCATTGCCTTCAGCTTTAGCACCGCTGGCGGTCTGCTTTTGGGCAAGCTGATGTGCAAGCTCTCCGGCGGGAAGATCAATCCGCTGATTGGATCTGCCGGTGTCTCCGCCGTACCTATGGCGGCCCGGGTGTCCCAGATCGAGGGACAGAAGGCCAACCCGTCTAACTTCCTGCTGATGCATGCCATGGGCCCCAATGTGGCCGGCGTCATTGGCAGCGCTGTGGCCGCAGGTTTCCTCCTGTCGGTGTTCGGCTAAATGCAAATTCCTCTCCTGTAGAGTGTTTTTGCTGTGTATGGAAAAAGATGCGCCGAGATGGGCGCATCTTTTTTCTTTAGGCCAGCATCGCTTCCGCCTGGCGGCAGATGGCGGCCATATCCAATTTGGTCTCATTGCGGCCGCTCTCATAGAAATCTACGCCATAGACGGCGGAGGCCCACTGGACCAGCGCATTGGTGAAGGGCATGTCCACACCCAAGTAGCGGCCCATGCTCAGCATGGGGACACAGCCGGTGGGGATGTCCTCAAATACATACCGGGTGTACAGGTCCTTGGGAGTCATCACCTCGGCATAGGCGTCGGTGTGCTGCAAACACTCGTAGATGCTCTCCCCTTTGGAGCTGTATTTCTCGTGGAGCCACTCCACAGCGGAAAGCGTGCCGCCGATGAGCCGCTGTGCTACGGCGCAGCGCTCCTTGTCCAGCTTTTCCAGCTGATGGGCGACCAGGGGGGAGATGGCGCCCCGGTAATAGAGGAAATCCTCCTTATTTTCCACCCTGGTGAGGTTCATCAAAATGGGCAGTGGGTGGAAGATCATGCCCAGGTTCCCAAACCCGGTGTGCAGCGTGCTGGGAGAGGGGACAAAGGTGGGGAAGCTGCGGTTTAAAACCTCCACCACATGCTGAGTGTCCTTGGGGTTGTGGGCCGCCACGCCCACGTGATTTTTGATGGTGTAGATGCGGGGCTGGCCAACGGCCAGGCAGCGGCAGGTGAAGATAAACGTCTCCGCCTCGGCAATGATGACGTCCTTTTGACAGCCCAGCTCCCGCAGTTTCTGGTCAAAGGCATAGGTGCCGAAAGTGCGGCCTGGATTTAGAACCACAATCTGCCCGTCCTCCAGATAGGGGGCCATCTCCCCGGCCACCGTGTGGTGGTATTGGGAAGGGGTGGTGACCATGATCAGGTGGGCGTCCGCCACTACTTCCGCCATGTGGCAGGAGATGAGGGAAACGGGCACCAGCTTTTCGTAGATGCCGGAGACGGCAAACACATTGGAGGAGAACATATCCACCCGTTCCTGCTCCCGGGCGTAAAGGGTGGTCTCGTAGCCCAGATTGGAGAAATAGGCGGCCAGGCCCTGCCCGCCATTGCCGGAACTGATGATAGCGACTTTGTTTTGATTGAGCATGCCGGACCTCCTAACTGATTTTCTTGGTGGAATCTAGGCCTGAAAAGAGGTCCGGATCCAAGTTGCCGGAGCGGGCCAACAGCTCCATCCGCTCCTTTTCCGTAATGGCACACTGCCGTTGGGGATCGTAGGCCACGCATTTGCCATCCTGCATCCGGGTTTTCAATATGCCCCGGAACTTCTGGTTTTTTACAATATGGGGGGCGTCCAAAATCCCCCGCATGATGCAGTCGGAGAGGATCGCCGGATCTGCCAGAGGATCCTCCGAACTGCCGGCGTAGCGCTGGCGGATGAACTCGATGAGATAGATCGCCTCTGCAATCAGTTCCTCTTTCCGCTCCTGGACCCGCCGGTCCTGGGCATAGTCCACGCCGCCGAAGAGGATGCTGCGGATGACGCCCCGGACAATGCGGCAGCTCTCTATAACCACCTCCGGCGTGGCGGCGTGCTCCGCCTCGCTGTAGCCAACCACATGGATGATGTGGGGCTTCAGTGCCATGGACAGGTAGGTGGAGGCGGCAAGCTGCCCCTTGGCCACGTCCAAATCGCTGCTGAGGAAGGGAAGGCCCGCCCGCACTTCCCGATAGGCGGTGAACCCGTCTCCATCCAGAGAGGAGACCAGGGCCTCCTGGGCCAGGGCCTTGGCCAGGTCCATGGAGAAGCTGAGGGAGTGGGGCACGTTGAACATGTACTGGGAGACGTAGTCGGAAACGCCGCATTTTTTGGCGTTGTATGCGCTGATGTAGGCCATGACCACGGCGATGGTGTCGTGGGCGTCCCGCAGGGCCCAGTGGTGGGGCTCATTGATCTCCACGGGGATCTTCCGCTGGGCGTGCCAGCGGATCAGGGCCTGGGCCTCTGTCATGGAGGCCTCCACCGGCCGGGTGCCCCGGCCGTCCAGCTCGTTGTACCAAGAGAGGGGCACGGCGCACCAGGCGTTGCGCAGGGTGTCCCAAAGCAGAGGGGCGAAGTCCAACACATCCGCCGTGCCGCTGTAACAGCGCATCAGGGGATAGTTCCCCGTTTGGGAGGCGGCCTTCAGCCGGCGGAACTCCGCCTCTGTGTGGATGGGCACCCCGCCGGCCCCGTCCATCTTCGGATCCCGGTTTTCCGGGTGGAAGAAAAACTGTTGGGTGTTCTGATCCGGCCCTAAGGAGATCACATCCAGCACCCGGCTCTGGGCAATCTGGCGGATGCCCGCCTCCGTGTCCGCAAAGGAGGGCAGGCCAAAGTGGTGCCGCAGCAGGGGATAGGGGGCTTTGGCCTTGATCCGGGGGATGAGGTCGTCAGGCGGGATCACATCTTCCCCGCCGGTATGTTCGTTGCGCAAAAACGAGATGGTGTCGTCCAAGTCGTCGCTGCCGTCAAAAATCTTTTCAAAAAAGTTTTCCTGCTTTACCAGTTCCGCCACCGGCCGGGTGCCGCCAAATACCCACCGGGGCTGTACCGGCAGGCTGCGGCTGAGCTCCTTCAGCTGGCGAATGAGGGGAACCACATTTTCCGGGGTGAGCCGGTACCCCAGGGAGACCATGTAAGGCCGGTGGAGCTTGATCTGGGTGATCAGCTCTGGGATGGGCACAGCGGGGCCTAGAAACAGGGTGTCATACCCCTCGTCCTCCGCCAAATTTAAAAAGTGTACGGCACCGGCCACATGGACGCAGTTGCCGATAGATGCGGCCATTACCAGTTTCTTTTCCATAAAAGGCCTCCTTCCAGTGGGGGTAGGCGAATAGCTATCCAAATATGCAATCCTTATGTCCATAGTACCTTTTCATTATACATGAAAATCCCATCCGCCACAAGAGAAGACATGTAGAAAATGCTGCATACTATGAAAAATAGGGGCTGTTTTTTGTAGAAATTAGGTAAAACCCTATGGGAAACCCCGTTGACAAAGAGAAATAGGACACAAAAAAGGGGCTCTGGAAATTTCCAGAGCCCCTTTCAAATTTGCGGGAAATGCTTATTTTACTTTGTCCATGTGGCGGATGAGGTCCAGAACCTTGTTGCTGTAACCCCACTCGTTGTCATACCAGGAGACCACCTTTACAAAGGTGTCGGTCAAAGCGATACCGGCCTTGGCGTCAAAAATGGAGGTGCGGGGATCACCCAGGAAGTCGCTGGAGACCACGTCCTCATCGGTGTAGCCCAGGATGCCCTTCAGCTCGCCCTCGCTGGCGGCCTTCATGGCGGCGCAGATCTCGTCGTACTTGGCAGGTTTGGCCAGGTTGACGGTCAGGTCCACGACGGAGACGTCCAGGGTGGGGACACGCATGGACATACCGGTGAGCTTGCCGTTCAGAGAGGGGATAACCTTGCCCACGGCCTTGGCAGCGCCGGTGGAGGAGGGGATGATGTTGCCGGCAGCAGCACGGCCGCCACGCCAGTCTTTCTTAGAGGGGCCGTCCACCGTCTTCTGGGTAGCGGTGGTGGAGTGAACAGTGGTCATCAGGCCATCGGTGATCCCAAAGTTGTCGTGCAGAACCTTGGCAATAGGAGCCAGGCAGTTGGTGGTGCAAGAGGCGTTGGACACGAAGGTCATGTCAGGGGTGTAGCTGTCCAGGTTGACACCGCAGACGAACATGGGGGTGTCGTCCTTGGAAGGAGCGGACATGACAACCTTCTTAGCGCCGGCGTCGATGTGGGCCTGGGCCTTTTCCTTGGTGAGGAACAGACCGGTGGACTCTACCACGTACTCAGCGCCAACCTTGCCCCAGGGGATGTTCTTGGGATCCATCTCGGCGAAGAACTCAACCTCTTTGCCGTTGACAATGATGGAGTGATCGGTGTAATCAATGGTGCCCTGGAAGCGGCCATGCATGGTGTCGTACTTCAGCATGTAAGCCATATAATCCGGAGTCACAAAGGGATCGTTGATGCCGACGAACTGCACATCGTCACAGACAATACCGGCCCGGAAAACCAGACGGCCGATGCGGCCAAAGCCGTTGATACCAATTTTAATAGCCATAATTTCCTCCATTACTTGATAAAATTTAGCAGTGTTTATTATCGAACTTATTATAATCCTTTATGCAATAAAATTAAAGCATTTTCCCTAAAAAACCAAAAGATTTTATACTTTTTGGTGTTTTGACAAAAAAATCACAAGACGGCCGCAGTTTTTTGGAGAAAAAACAACAAGAGCATTTTTCATTTGGAAACAGCCTGGAAAAGTTTTTTCTAGAAAACATAGAAATCCTGTGGCGGTGCGCCTTAAATTTTGGTATGATAGCCTTACAGCAAAATACGCATTTCGACATAAATCGACAGAGAAACTGCCGAACCGTGGCAAATAGGAGGAGGACAATGGCAGAACAGGAAAAGACGCCCCATAGAAATTGTTGCCAGAAAACACTTATGGGAACGAGGCATAATAAAATAGAGGAGGAAACCGCCATTGCTTTGGGCAGCTACTTCGGCGGCGGTATGCGCCGGGGCGAGGTCTGCGGCGTGGTGACCGGCGGCCTGATGGCCTTGGGGCTACAGCAGCGGGAAGACGGGGAACAGCTGGCCAAAGACTTTATGGACGATTTCCAGTGCCGGTACGGCAGCTTGCTTTGCCGGGATATCCTGGGCCCGGATCCGGGACCGGACCGGCCCTGCCCGGCGATCATCCAGTATGGTATAGAGAAGATCAATGCTATGATCGACCAGGGAGAAAACAAATAGAAAGGGCAATCGTATGGGGGAAATTGGGGATATTTTTGAAGCTTACGATGAAATGGTGCTGGGGGTCCAAGACGGGGCAATTGTGTTTGCCAACGGGGCGGCCCGGGACTTTTTCCAGATGCCCCTGGTGGGGCAAAAGCTGGCGGAGGTGCTGCCGGACTTTCCCTCAGAACTGAAGGCCAGCAAAATTGCCTGCCTGGTGCAAGAGGTACCGGTCACCGTCACGGTCTCGGCGTTGGGTGAGCTGTTTATTCTCAGCTGCCAGCGTCCGGCGGTGGACCAGTGGGATGTGCAGGGGCGTTTTTTTGCTGACCTGGGGCAGAAGATCAATGAAGATGTGTCCCTGCTATTGATGGTGGGCGGCCTGCTCCAAAGCCAAGCAGCTGCCGGGGATGCCCGCAGCCAGCAATACGTGGAGATACTCAACCGCAGCAGTTTCCAGCTGGGGCGCCTGGCCCGGAACTTAGAGGCCTTTTCCAGCCTGCCGGGCGGGGACGGCAAGGGCATCCAACTGGAAAATGTAGATGTGCCGGTGTTTTTAAGCAACATTGCCAGTACGGCGGACCATGTGTTGGCAGGGATAGGGGTTCAGGTGCGGTTTTCCACCCCCTATGGCAGCAAGGTGGCGGCGCTGGATCCCTTGCGGGCCGAATGGCTGCTTTTGAGCCTCATCGCCAACAGTGTCCAGAGCATGCCCGATGGAGGCGTGGTGGAATTAAAGCTCCAGGAACAGGGCGACAATCTGGTGATTGCCGTCAAGGACAATGGCCGGGGCATGACTGCAGAGGAGCTGCGCTATGCCTTCCAGGCCTATCAAAGACCCCGGGAGATGGATGTCCCCCGAGGCCTGGGTCTGGGCCTCTCTGTGGCGGCGAACCTGGCCAGAAAACACGGGGGCCTACTCATGCTGGAGAGCCGGGAAGGCATTGGGACCACAGTGGAGTTTTCCTTCCCCAACCGGCAAGTGGACAAAGCTGTGCTGAAAGATGTCTCCAAAGCGTATGGCCAATTTGGCATGCGCAATGTGCTTATGGAGTTTTCAGAGATCTTGGGCCGGTCGTATTATGGCGGCGCTTACCTGGACTAAAGGGCATGTGCGCCTTGCCAGGCAGGGCGTTTGCAAAAAGGGCTTGCATTTTTCAGGCGGCGTGGTACAATAGAGCAGACAACTGGATAAATGTCTTCAGGGCAGGGTGCAATTCCCGACCGGCGGTACAGTCCGCGAGCGCTTCGGCGTTGAATCGGTGTAACTCCGATACCGACAGTATAGTCTGGATGGAAGAAGACGTGTTTAGCTCCGTCTCCTATGGAAAAGTTAAACACCTGAAGAAGCATTTTTTCAGGTGTTTATTCTTTTTTAGGAGGTTTTTTTCTTGGTAAACGTAAGACAACAGAGACTGAAACGCATGGTCACTTTGGCCATGCTGGCCACCATGGCCTATGTGGTGATGCTGGTGGGCCGGTTCCCCGTGGTGCTGTTCCTCAGCTATGACCCCAAGGATATCATCATTGTCATCGGCGGCCTGATCTACGGGCCTTTGGCCTCGGCGGCCATCAGTGTGGTGGTCTCCCTGGTGGAAATGCTCACCGTCAGCGGTACCGGCTGGATTGGCTTTATTATGAATGTGCTGTCCTCCTGCTCTTTTGCCTGCACGGCGTCTTTTATCTACAAGAAGATGCACAACGTGAAGGGAGCGGCCATCGGTCTGGTCACTGGCGCCCTGGTTGGTACCGTGGTGATGCTCCTTTGGAACTATCTGATCACCCCTCTGTACATGGATACCACCCGGGCGGATGTGGCGTCTATGCTGATCCCCTACTTTTTGCCCTTCAACCTGCTGAAGCACGGCCTGAACGCCGGCATCACCATGCTGATCTACAAGCCGGTGGTCACCGGCCTGCGGAAGGCGGGGCTGCTGCCCAAGGAGGCGGGGAGCGGACCCAAAAAGAAGCTGAGCGTGGGTGTGCTGCTCTGCTCCCTGGTGGTGCTGGCCACGTTGGTACTGCTGCTTCTGGCCTTTATGGGCATTATTTGATCTGCCCAGAGGGCAAAAGCCGCTTTTTCTACACTTTGCACAGCAAAAGGCGCCGGCATAGCCGGCGCCTTTTTTCCTGTAGCCTTAGTTTACAGCGGCAGGATCGTTTGCCTCTCCCTCTGTCCCTTCCGGCAGGGGGGACTGGCTCTCTGTACCGGAATCGTCGGTAACTGGGGCGGTCACCACGCTGGAAGGGGAGGGAGAGCTGTCTGGGGACAGGTCTACTGTGCTAGAGGGAGAGGTCTCCGTCTCCGGCACATTGGGCTCACAGCCTGTAAACAGCAGGGCGGCCATCAGGCAGGCGCCCAGGCAATAGCTGCGCCATTTTTTCATTTTCTTTTCCTCCTGTGTTTCTGATATGCTTCCGCTGCTTTAGTATTTGCAAATTTTTTCTCTCTCATCCGAAAAAAATTGAAAAATCCCCTTGCATTTTTAAAAGAAAGGCGTATAATGTAAATACATAAAACAAGAATGATTACTATTTTTAAAGAGGAGGTAAAAACCATGAAAGATTTAAAAGGGACCAAAACCGCAGAGAACCTGGCCTATGCCTTTGCCGGCGAGTCTCAGGCCAGCACCAAGTACCGCTATTTTGCCAGCACCGCCAAAAAAGAGGGCTATGAGCAGATTTCGGCCATCTTCACCGAGACGGCGGATAACGAGAAAGAGCATGCCAAGATGTGGTTCAAACTGTTGGGCGGCATCGGGGACACCGCTGCCAACCTGAAGGCTGCCGCCGCTGGGGAAAACGAGGAGTGGACCCAGATGTATGCCGACTTTGCCAAGGTGGCCCGGGAAGAGGGCTTTGATGAGATCGCCAACGCCTTTGCCGGCGTGGGCGCCATTGAAAAGACCCATGAGGAGCGCTACCTGGCCCTGCTGAAGAACCTGGAGAGCGATCTGGTGTTCAAAAAGGGCGAAAAGGTCTACTGGGTCTGCCGCAACTGCGGCCATATCCACGAGGGGACAGAGGCACCTCCGGTTTGCCCCGTCTGCGCCCATCCCCAGGCCTATTTTGAAGTACGCAGCGAAAACTATTAAGCTTTTTCGATTCAGAAAAGGATCCGTTCAGCCAAAGCTGGGCGGATTCTTTTTGCTTAAAAATGTTGCTTCAGAAAAATTTGGATAATATAAAACATTGACATAATCCAGAACTTTCAGTAAGATAAAAGGCGTAACTTGTAGATTCCGGTAGAAAGGAGGCCGCTATGGCAAAGAAGAGCGTTTGGAAGAGGTGGCTGTCTGTGGGCCTGGCGGCGCTGCTGTTGACAGTTGGCTTATCCGTTCCGGCGGAGGCAGTGGACTATGCGGATGTGTCCGGCCACTGGGCGGAGGCCGCCATTATGGAGTGGAGCAATGAACACGGTTTGCTCCAGGGGGCCTACGGCTATTTCCGGCCCAACGACCCCATGACCCGGGGGGAACTGGCGGCGGTTTTGGATAGGCTGCTCTGCTATGTGGAGCAGTCGGACAATGTCTATGCGGACCTGCCGGAGGACTGGTACACCGAATCCATTTTGCATCTGACCACAGCGGGCGTTTTGGAGGGGTATGAGGGCTATGTGCGGCCCATGGACAACATCTCCCGCCAGGAGGCGGTGGTGGCCCTGGCCCGGGCCTTCCAGATCCCGGCGTCCAGTGCGGCCCTGCCCTATGACGACGCCGACTCCATTGCCGACTGGGCGGTGGGTTCTGTCAGCGCCATGACGGCCCTGGGCTATATCCAGGGGAACGGGAACCTGTTCCGGCCGGAGGGGGATCTTACCCGGGCGGAGGCGGTGACCATTTTGGACAACATCATATCGGGCATTGTCTCCACCGGCGGCACCTACACCGCCAGCGTGGACGGCGGCCTGGTGGTGAACACCTCCCAGCGAGTGATCCTGCGGGATATGACCATCCACGGAGACCTGATTATCACGGAAAATGCCAATCGTTTCCCTGTGACTTTGCGGAATGTGACCATTACAGGGGAGATCAAGAACTTCAGCGGCCTGACCCCGGCCGTACAGGGCAGGCATTTGGGGCAGTTCACCTACAGTGGCCGGACCTTGGACGTGCTGGAAGGGGTGCCGGTGAATACATATGACCTGGACCAGTTTGTCCGGGACGAGGAGACGGGGCGGATGACCTATGCCGCAGAGGACCTGGAGACCCTGGTGGGCATCGACGTGTCCTCCTGGCAGCGGAACATTGACTGGGAGGCCGTGGCCGCCGACGGGGTGGACTTTGCCATCATCCGTGTGGGCTACCGGGGCTATACCCAGGGCATTGTCTATGAAGACGCCTATTTTGAGCGGAACATCCAGGGCGCCTTGGATGCGGGGCTGGATGTAGGGGTGTATTTCTACTCCCAGGCCATTACAGAAGAGGAGGCCATTGAGGAGGCGGAATTTGTCCTGGAGCGGATTGAGGGGTACGATATCACCTTCCCGGTGGTCTTTGACTGGGAGCTGCCGGACGATGAAGAGGCCCGGACCAACGGCCTGGACAACGATATTTTGACCCTGTGCGCCTTGCGCTTCTGCGAGACAATCGAGGCGGCGGGCTATGAGCCGGCGGTGTATTTCTACACCTGGCTGGGCTATTTCCAGTATGACCTCAGCCAGTTTGCCCAGTACGGCTTCTGGTATGCAGGGACCTACCCCACCTTCTACTACCACTTCCAGATGTGGCAGTACAGCTCCACTAGTGTGGTGGCCGGGATTTCTACCGGTGTGGATATGAACATCGGTTTCGTAGATTACAACATCCGGTAAAAAGGACAAAAAGAAAGCCAGCAAGGTTTTGCCTTGCTGGCTTTTTTTATTGGATCGGCTCCCGATTAGTCGGTGACGTAGGGGAGCAGGGCGATCTGCCGGGCCCGTTTGATGGCCTCCGTCAGCTGGCGCTGATGGGCGGCGCAGGTGCCGGTGGTCCGGCGGGGCAGGATCTTGCTCCGGTCAGACATGAAGCGGCGGAGCTTGGCAGCGTCCTTATAGTCGATATGGGTCACTTTGTCCACGCAGAACTGGCAAACTTTCCTGCGCTTGCGGTTGCGGGACTTGTTGTCTCTTTCCATAGCCATGGTTACAAACCTCCTATCTCTGTTGCAAAGTTCGAAAAGCCCAATGGGCAAGGCGTCTTAGAAAGGCAGGTCCCCGTCATCGTCGTCCAGATCGGCAAAGCCGGAGGGCTCCGACAGGTCCTGGCCATAGTCCGGGGTGAAGCTGCTGCCCGTCATAGACGGCGCAGGGGCGCTGTCCCGGCTCTTTTTGCTCTCTCCAAAATACACGTTATCGGCCACCACTTCGGCGCTGCGGCGCTTGTTGCCGTCCCGGTCCGTCCAGTCCCGGATCTGCAGGCGCCCGTCTACCACGCAGAGCATGCCTTTTGTGAAGTACTTGGAGACGAATTCCCCTGTGGAGCGCCAGGCGACAATGTCGATAAAATCGGTCTGCCGTTCGCCGCTGTCCCGGGAGGCAAAGTCCCGGTCTACCGCCAGGGAGAAGGAAGCCACCGCCGTACCCGTCTGGGTGTGGCGCAGCTCCGGGTCACGGGTGAGGCGGCCCATGAGGATGATACGATTCAGCATCCTATCCCCTCCTTATTCCGCCCGCAGGGTGATAAGAGACCGCATGATGCCGTCCGTGATCTTCATAACACGGTCCAGCTCCGCAGGGAACTCCGGGCCAGAGGTAAAGGTGACCAGCACGTAATACCCCTCTGTCATGTCGTTGATGGGGTAGGCCAGCTTCCGCTTGCCCATCTCCTCAAGCTCACCGATGGTGCCGTGGGTCTCGATAAGTGCCTTGAACTTTTCTACCAGGGCTTTGGTGTCTTCTTCGCTGAGGGTGGGGTCGATGATGTACATGACCTCGTAGTTGGCTGTGGTTTTTGCCATAATTTGCACCTCCTTTTGGACTGATGGCCCCCGCTCACGGCGGGAGCAAGGATCGCCTGCCACATAAAGCAAGCCTATAAATTATACACGAAATTCCCCAAAAGTCAAGGGAAATCGGGAAAAACCATAGTATAAACAGGGACAAGCAAGACGGCATGGGGAAAACCATGCCGCCTGAAGTGCTTATCGCTTATTTTCCAGAACCTTGGCCTTATCCAAAATGTACTTGCGCAGGAAGGG
Source organism: uncultured Oscillospiraceae bacterium (assembly GCA_964642465.1). Classification (GTDB taxonomy): domain Bacteria; phylum Bacillota; class Clostridia; order Oscillospirales; family Oscillospiraceae; genus CAZXRD01. The sequence goes on from CAZXRD010000012.1 coordinate 19,821, forward strand.
GCCGGTCTCCGGGGCGTCCAGGGCAAAGTCCAGCGTGGCCTCCAAAAAACCGCAGATCTGACCGGTGTCATACCGGCGGCCTTCAAAGTCCACCGCCACCATGGGGGAGGTTTTGCACAGAGCCCGCAGCCCATCGGTGAGCTGGATCTCCCCACCGTAGCCGGGGGCCACATGCTCCAGGATATCAAAGATCTCCGGCTTTAGCACATAGCGGCCCAAGATGGCGTAGTTGGAGAATTTCTCCTCCGGGGAGGGCTTTTCGTTCATGTCCGTAACCCGGAAGATCCGGTCCTCCAGGGGGCTCACCTGGAGGGAGGAGTAGCGGTGTACCGCCTCGTCCGCCACCCACTGGGTGCCGACGCAGCTGGCGTCATACCGCTCTGCCGCCTGGATCAGCTGGCCGATTACCGGGGTTTTGGCCCGCATGATGTCGTCTCCCAAAAGCACGGCAAAAGGCTCGTCGCCAATGAAACGCTTGGCCCGGTATACGGCGTGGCCCAGGCCCCGGGTCTCCTTCTGCCGGACATAAAAGATGTTGGCCATATCGGCGGAGGCCTTTACCCGCTCCAGCTCGTGGAGCTTGCCATCCCGCTCCAGCTTGTGTTCCAGCTCCGGATGGTAGTCAAAGTAGTCGTCCATCACACTTTTGCCCCGGTTGGTGATGATGAGAATGTCCTCAATCCCGGCGGCCACGGCCTCTTCCACAATGTATTGTAGCACCGGTTTATCCACCATGGGGAGCATCTCTTTGGGTACAGTCTTGGTTGCTGGCAGCATACGGGTCCCCAGGCCAGCGGCTGGGATGACCGCTTTTTTGACTTTCATATTGTCACCTCATTGTTTGATGAAGCGGCCCAGCTTTGGGCCGAAAAATCGCATATTGCCTGCCGCCTGGGCATAGCCCCAGACAGCCACCCCATCATAGCACAGTTTCCTGGGAATTTCCATCCTCTTTTTCCCGGGGCAGGGAAAAGATGCAGCCGCAGTAATTTTGCCGGTAAAGGCCATAGGTTTTGGACAGCTCTATGGAGTGGAGATAGCCGCCTTTTTTCTTGAAATCGGCGTAGAGATAGGGCACGCCGAACCGCTGTCCCGCCGCAGCGCCGATGGCGTTGAGGGCCTGGGCGTCCTTGTGGGGGCTGACAGACAGCGTGGTGGTAAAATAGGCAAAGCCCAGCTCCGCCGCCTTTTCGGCCGTGGCCTCCAGCCGCAGCTGAAAACAGCGGTGGCAGCGCCGGCCCCCCTCCGGCTCCTGTTCCAAGCCGCAGACGGCCTGGTAGTAGACGGCGGGGTCATAGGCGGCCTCCACCATGGGCACGCCCAAAATGGCGGCCAGCCGGGTCTGCTCCGCCAGCCGGTGGCGGTACTCCGCCTCCGGGGCAATATTGGGGTTAAAGTAAAATAGCGTCACAGCAAAATGGGCGGTGAGCACACTAAGCACATGGCTGCTGCAGGGACCGCAGCAGCTGTGGAGCAGCAGGCTGGGCCGGCTACCCGCCAGGGCGGCGATGGTCTCTTCCATCTTGGCGTTGTAATTGATCTTCTGGTTCATTGGGCCAGCTGGTAGATGCGCAGGATATCTGCTTTCGTAAGGGGAATGTAGGAGGGGACGGCCTTGGTCCCGCCGTCTGTAGTCAGGTCGGCGATCTTTTCGTAGTCCGCTGAGGAGATGCCCAGCTCCCCTAGGGTGACCGGCATGCCGATGGACTGGAAATACTGCCGCATGGCCTGGATGCCCGCCAGGGCCTTTTCTTCCTCTGTGCCCTGGGTGATGTCCCAGACTGCCTCCGCCAGGCGGGCGAATTTAGGCAGGTCGTACCGGTAGATGTACTGGGCCCAGGCGGGGAAGATCACCGCCAGGCCGGCCCCGTGGGCCACGTCAAACAGGCCAGAGAGATCGTGCTCCAGCTTGTGGGCGGGAAAGCCACCTGCCACCTTGCCGCAGCCGGTGATCCCGTTGTGGGAAAGGCTGGAGGCCCACATCAGCGTGGCCCGGGCCTCGTAATCTTTGGGGTTTTCCATAGCGGCCGTCCCCGCCTCTTTTACAGAGAGCAAAAGCCCTTCGGCAATCCGGTCGGTGAGGGGCACCGGGGCGCTGGGGGCCAGATACCGCTCTAGGGTGTGCATCATGATGTCCACCACGCCGCAGGCGGTTTGGTAGGGGGAGACGGAGTAGGTGAGCTCCGGGTCCATGAAGGCCGCCACTGGGCGGAGCCGGTCATGGTTCAGGGAGCGCTTTTTGTGCAGGGCTGCGTTGGTGACCACATGGGAATAGCTCATCTCGCTGCCGGCAGCGGCGATGGTGAGCACAGCGGCCACCGGTACAACAGGCCGGTCGGGCATGGTCTGGGTTTCGATGAGTTCCCAGTCGTCCCGGCCCATGGTCAGGCTGAGGGAGATGCCCTTGGCCGAGTCAATGACGCTGCCGCCGCCTACGGCCAGGATGAAATCCACCCCTTCCCGCTGGCACAGGCTTACGCCCTCCCGGATCAGATCTATGCGGGGATTGGGCGCCACGCCCCCTAACTCCACATAGGGCAGGGCAATTTGCTTGAAAAGCCCGGTAATTTGGTCTAAAAGGCCGCTGCGCCGGGCGGAGGTCCCGCCGTAGTGGAGCAGCACCTTGCGGCAGCCAAAGGCCTGTAAAAATTGGGGCAGCTCCTTTACGGCGCCCCGGCCGAAATACACCCGAGTTGGGGCGTGATAGATAAAGTTTTCCATGGGAAAGCCTCCTTTTAAAAGCCCGGCGACCAGCCGGGCAGCGCTTTCTTTGTCTAGAGGCAGTATACCATATTTTCACTTGGGCAGCGTAAAAATTTTGCACTTAAAAAGTAAAGACGGAAAAAAGGCGGATGCGTCGCAGCGCATCCGCCTTTTTTGGTGGGATATTTGGAAATGAGGGATCCTTTACAGCTCCAGCTGTTTGCCCAGGAAACTGGATACGGTCTGCACCAGTTTTTGCTCCGTCTCCCCCGGCATGGGGCCCTGTTCCGGGGTGGTGAAAAGGACGCAGCCCATCACATCCCCCTCTGCCAAAATGGGGGCAGCCACAGCCACGGTGTGCCGGTCTCCGCCGTCGGTCACCGGTACGGAAGCTCCGGCGCCGGTCCAGACGTAGAGTTTCCGGTTTTCCATCAGCTGTTCCAGTTCCCGGCTCACCCGCCGGTCCGTCAAGTCCCGCTTGGGCAGCCCGGCTACGGCCAGAACGCTGTCCCGGTCACAGACGATGGCCGCCTGGCCCGTTGTCTTATTTAACGATTCGCAGATCTGTGCGGCAAAACTGGACAGCTCGCCCATAGGGGAGTACTTTTTGAAGATGACCTCTCCGTCTTTTTCCGTGTATATTTCCAGAGGATCGCCCTCTCGGATTCGCATGGTACGGCGAATTTCCTTGGGGATGACCACCCGGCCCAGATCATCAATGCGCCGCACGATTCCGGTTGCTTTCATATAGAAATTCCTCCTGTGGTTTTTTATTTCTCCGATAGCTATAGTATCCGCAGGATTCTTTTGCCTATGCAGGGAAATCTGCGGTTATTTTTGGCAGGGGCAACCGGCTTTCCAGTTTTTTGCTGCATTTGGGGGAAATGCCTCGAAAATCTATTGTGCGTACCGGGGGCAAGGTGATATAATACAAAATAATATAAAGTGTGGTCTTTGCGGCCTGTTTTTAAGAAACGGAGAAACGATATGCGAGTAATTGATATTTT
>CAZXRD010000012.1:23630-27830 GCA_964642465.1 uncultured Oscillospiraceae bacterium
CTTTGCGGCCTGTTTTTAAGAAACGGAGAAACGATATGCGAGTAATTGATATTTTAAAATCGGATGCCGTGAGCATCTCTTGTGAGCTATTCCCGCCGAAACTGGGCAGCCAGCTGCCCAATGCCCGGGAGACGGTGAAGGAGATGGCGGCGCTGCGTCCGGCCTATATGAGCGTGACCTACGGGGCCACTGGCGGCACGTCGGAATACACCGTGGACCTGGCCCAGGAGATTCAGAAGGACGGCGTCCCGGCCCTGGCCCACCTCACCTGTGCCTCCTCCACCCGGGAGAAAGTGGCCCAGGTGGTGGAAGAGCTGAAGGCGGCGGGGATCGAGAATATCCTGGCCCTGCGGGGCGATATTCCGGAGCATGCGGATTTCCCCCTGCCCAACCAGTACAAGCACGCCAGCGAGCTGATTCAGGATATCCGCAGCAAAGGGGACTTCTGCATTGGTGGTGCCTGCTATCCGGAGGGACATCCAGAGGCCCCGTCTATCCAGGCGGACATTGAAAACTTGAAGCGGAAGATCGACAGCGGCTGCGAGTTTTTGGTGACCCAGATGTTTTTTGACAACAATATTTTGTACAATTTCCTGTATAAATTATTAAAGCAGGGTATCCAGGTGCCGGTAACGGCGGGGATTATGCCGGTGACCAACGCCGGGCAGATCGCCAACATCGTAAAACTCTCCGGCAACGCAGTGCCGCCCCGGTTCAAGGCCATTGTGGAGCGCTTTGCCGACAAGCCGGAGGCCCTGCGCCAGGCGGGCATCGCCTATGCCACGGAACAGATCATCGACCTGGTGGCCAATGGGGTGAATCACATCCACATCTATACCATGAACAAGCCGGCAGTGGCCGGCCAGATCTTGGACAATTTGTCTGCCATCTATGTCCGCTGAGACCTTGACTTTTCCCCGGGGGGAGGCCCTGCGCTACATGGGTGTCCGGACAAAAGATCCGGACCCGGCGCTGCTTGCCCTGTTGGATCAGGTGGAGCCGGCGCTGCTGCAGGCGGCGGAGCCCAAGAGCCTTTACCGGGAATTTGCCTGCACTGTGCAGGGGCGCTGTGTAGCCGTCGGCCCCTTCCAGGCAGAGAGCCGGGATCTGGCGAGAAACCTGGCGGGCTGCAGGCGGGCCATCCTCCTGGCGGCCACACTGGGTCCGGAGGTGGACCGGCTGTACCGGCGGCTGGCCGTCTCCCACATGGCGGAGGCGGCGGCGCTCCAGGGGGCGGCTGCCGCCCTGGTGGAGGCATACTGCGACCAGATCCAGGCGTCCACCCGCCGGGAAAAGGCGGCGGAGGGCCTGTTTCTCCGGCCCCGGTTTAGCCCTGGGTACGGGGATCTGCCCCTGGATTGCCAGCGGCAATTTTTTGCCATTTTGGAGTGCAACAAGCGCCTGGGCATGGGCCTGACGGACAGCCTGCTTATGGTGCCCTCCAAAAGCGTTACGGCCATCATTGGCATTACGGAAGAGGCGCCCCGGCAGGCAGGCGGCTGTGCCGCCTGCGGGAGCAGGGACTGCCCCTTCCGGAAAGAGGTGTGACTTTGAGCTTTTTAGAAAAACTGGGAAAAGAACTTTTGATCTTTGACGGGGCCATGGGCACCGTGCTCCAGGGCCAAGGCCTGGCCCCCGGGGAGCTGCCGGAGCTGTGGAATCTGACGCACCCGGAGAAGATCCAAGCCATTCACAAAGCCTATCTGGAGGCGGGGTGCCAGATCATCACCGCCAATACCTTTGGGGCAAGCGCCGCCAAACTGGCTGGGGCCCCCTATACCGTGGAAGCGGTGGTGGCCGCCGGTATCCGCCTGGCCAAGGCGGCGGTGGCAGAACACGGTTCCGGTTGGGTGGCCCAGGATGTGGGCTCCTTGGGCAAGCTGCTAAAGCCCCTGGGGAACTTGCCTTTTGAAGAGGCCTATGCCATGTTCAGCCAAATGGTGCAGGCCGGTGCACAGGCGGGTGCGGATTTGATTATCATCGAGACCATGAGCGACCTGTACGAGGTGAAAGCGGCGGTGCTGGCGGCCAAGGAAAACACCGGCCTGCCCATCATCGTGTCCGTGGTCTTGGACGAAAAGGGCCGCCTGCTCACCGGCGGCGATATAGCGGCCACCGTAGCCCTGCTAGAGGGGCTGGGGGTGGACGCCTTGGGCCTGAACTGCGGCCTGGGCCCAGAGCAGATGGAGCGCTTCTTGCCGGAATTGGCGGCGGTGAGCTCCCTGCCGATTTTGATGATGCCCAACGCCGGCCTACCGGTGGTGATCAACGGCCAGACCTGTTACAACGTGGGGCCGGAGGCGTTTGCCGCCGCTATGGAGCGGCTGGTGGCCGGCGGCGCCGCTATCATCGGGGGCTGCTGCGGTACCACCCCCGCCCATATGGAAAAGGTGGTGGCCCGGTGCAAGGGCCTGCCGGTCCAACCCATCACAGACAAAGGGCGCACCGTGGTCTCCTCCTACAACCGGGCGGTGGCCTTTGGGGCGCAGCCCCTGATCATCGGGGAACGGATCAACCCCACAGGAAAATCACGCTTTAAACAGGCGCTGCGGGAGGAGGATATCGACTATATATTGGAAGAGGGCTTTGACCAGCAGGACGCCGGCGCCCATATCCTGGACGTAAACGTGGGCCTGCCGGAGATCGACGAGCCGGCCCTTTTGGAAGAGGTGGTCCAGGAGCTGCAGGCGGTGCTGCCTTTGCCGCTGCAGATTGACACGTCGGACGTGGCAGCCATGGAGCGGGCCCTGCGCATCTACAACGGCAAGGCCATGATCAACTCCGTGAACGGGAAACAGGAGGTTATGGACGCAGTTTTCCCCCTGGTGAAGCGCTACGGGGGCGTGGTGGTCTGCCTGACCCTGGATGAAAACGGCATCCCGGAGACAGCAGAGGGCCGGGTGGCCATCGCCCGGCGGATCGTCGAGACAGCCGCCGGGTACGGCATCCCCAAAAAAGACCTGGTGGTGGATACTCTGACCATGACCATCAGCACCGGCCAGCAGGCGGCCCGGGTCACCCTGGACGCCTTGCGCCAGGTGCGGGAGCAGCTGGGCGTGGCTACGGTGCTGGGCGTTTCCAATATCTCCTTCGGTCTGCCCCAGCGGGAAAAGATCAACGCCACCTTCTTTACCCTGGCCATGGAGGCCGGCCTGGGCGGGGGGATCATCAACCCCAAGAGCGAGGCCATGATGCAGGCCTATGACAGCTATTGCGCCCTCTCCGGGGCGGATGCCAACTGTCTGGCCTATATTCAAAAATATGGGGGCCAGGCACAGGCACCCAAGGCGCCAATGACGGAAAAGGGCGGCCCGGATTTGGCCGCCGCCATTATCAAAGGCGTGAAAGATGTTGCGGCGGCCGCTACCCGGCAGCTTTTGCAGGAAAAAGCGCCGCTGGAGATCATCGACCAGATGCTGATCCCGGCCCTGGATACCGTGGGCCAGGATTTTGAGGCGGGGCGGGTGTTTTTGCCCCAGCTGCTGATGAGCGCCGATGCGGCCCAGGCCGCCTTTGGGGAGATCAAAACCCAGCTCCAGTCCACCGGCGCCAGCCAGAAGACCCGGGGCTCCATCGTGATTGCCACGGTGAAAGGGGATATCCACGACATCGGCAAGAATATCGTGAAAGTGCTCTTGGAAAACTACGACTTCCATGTGATTGACTTGGGCAAGGATGTGAAGCCGGAGGCGGTGGTCCAGGCGGCGGCAGAGAGCGGTGCGCCCCTGGTGGGGCTCAGCGCCCTGATGACCACCACCGTGGCCAGCATGGAAGAGACCATCCGCCAGCTGCGGCAGAAGCTGCCCGGGTGCAAGGTGATGGTGGGCGGCGCCGTACTGACCCAGGACTACGCCGACCAAATTGGGGCGGATTTCTACGGGAAAGACGCCATGGCCTCTGTGCGGTATGCCTGTGCCCTGTTTGACAGCCTGGGCGAAAATGTATAGAAAACCGACGCCTCTCCAGGCGCAGGAAGCGCCTTTTGGAATACCAAGAAAAATGGGGGAGTAAGATGAAATTTTGTAGCAGATGTGGCATGAGAAACGACGATGATGCCCGGTTTTGCGTAGCCTGCGGCAGCCCCTTTGCCCCGCAGAGTTACCAGGCCCCGGCCCAGCCCCAGCAGCCGCCTGTCTATGGCGGCCAGCCGGCCCAGCCCCAATACCAGCCACCGGTGGAGCAGCCGGTGTACACGGCCCC
>CAZXRD010000013.1:0-22225 GCA_964642465.1 uncultured Oscillospiraceae bacterium
TGGACAACCTGCCGCCGGCCCAGCGCATGAGCGTGCTGTTTTACTATTACGACGAGATGAGTGTCAAGGAGATTGCCCAGGCTATGGAGGTCAGTGAGGGCACAGTGAAAAGCCGATTGAACTACGCCCGCAAGGCCATTCGGGACGGGGTGGAGGCATACGAGCGCAAGGGCGTCAAGCTCTACAGCGTCAGCCCCTTGCTGCTCTTGGCCTTTTTCCTGCGGCAGGAGGGGGCGGCTTCCGCCTTGGATGGCGCTGCAGCTGCCGCTATGGTCGGTCAAGTGATGGCCCAGGCCGGCGGCGCAGCAGCCGGAGGTTCGGCTGCCGGCGCCACTGTGACCGCAGCGGCGGAAAGCGCCGCCGGTACAGCAGGTACAGGCGCAGCTGCCAGCGGCGCCGGAGCGGCGACTGCGGCGGCGGGCATTTCCACCAAGGTGATCGCCGCCATCCTGGCCGGGGCCGTGGTCATCGGCGGCACCGTAGCCGGGATCACCTTGGCCTCCAACCGGGAAGATGGGGCGGTCACGCCAACACCGGCGCTGGCGGATACGCCGGCGGTCTCCCCGGAAGCGGAGACGCCGGATAGCCAGCCCATAGATGCCGACGCCTTTGGGGCCATCCATGGCTTTTCCATTGTGGCGCCCCGTGCCTATACGGATATGCCGGTAACCCTGGTTTTAAACGACGCCAATCTGGTCCCCTTGCCCTCTGCCAGCGCCCTGACCCAACCGGTTATCTCGGTGAGCGGCCCGGATGAGACGGGGTATGTGACGTATACGGTTACCTATACCATTACAGCCCAGTCCTACATAGGTGCGACCAGCGCCAATGCATCTCTGGATCTGGCCATTTTGGTCCAGGACTATAACTTTTACGACTATTATACGGGCCAACTGTACCTGCCCACAGAGCGGGAGACCGATGCCGGGGGCGTATACACCAGCGGGTCTGCCACGGTGGAGCGGGATGGGGAGACGATAACCGTCTACTTTGAAAAGAACTGGCAAAGCGGCATGGACTACGGCGACTGGACAGAGAGCGACCGGCCGGAGGCGGCCCGGGAGATCTGCATTGACAGCTATATGTCGGCGGAAATGGTGGTGCGGGTCCCTGTAGGCTACGACGGGGTGCTGCTGGGGCTTAATGTGATAGACTCTGCCGACCCGGAAAAGGCGATTACAGAGGCCTGGAACCTGGAGACAGACAATCCGGCCCACTACCAATTTGTCCGTTTAAGCGACCAAGCCAAATAAAAACAGCCATGCCGCCGGACCTGCTTCCTGCACGTCCGGCGGCATGGGCGCATATTGCGGTTTGGCGCATTTTATGGTATAGTCAATTTGTCTATTTGCCCTGCTTTCCATAAGGAGCAAGATATTCCTGGAATAATCCCTGTGCCGGCGCAAAAGATAAAAGCAGCGGAGGTACAAAATCATGACTTCTGATGCGATGTGGACCCTGTTTTATGCAACGGGTGCGCCGGTATTTTTCTTGCTGTACAAAGCGCTGCAACAGGCCGAGGAAGCGGAGCGTTCCGCTTAAACGGGCGGCAGCCGGGATGTTCCAGGCCCGCACAGAAAATCTGTGCGGGCTTTGGCATGTGGCAGGAGGATGAGTTTACATAATGCTAAAAACCACCACGGGCCTGGTGTTGCGGGAGACCAATTATAAAGAGGCGGACAAGATGCTCACCGTCCTGACCCCGGACGAGGGGAAGCTGGCTGTATTGGCCCGGGGCGCCCGGCGGAAGAGCAGCAAGATTGCCGCCGTCTCCCAACTGCTGGCCTATTCGGAGATGACCTTGTTTTATAACCGGGGCCGCTGGTCGCTAAACGAGGGGAGTACCATCCAAATTTTCGCCGGCCTGCGCCGGGATGTGGTGCGCCTGGCCTTGGGGGCATATTTTGCCGAGCTGCTGGAGGCGGTCTCCGATGCAGACGACCCCAGCCCGGAGGTCTTGCGCCTGGGGCTCAACTGCCTGTATGCCCTGTCGGAGGGAATTGGCAGCCCGCAGCAGGTAAAGGCGGCCTTTGAGCTGCGGCTGATGTGCCTGTCCGGCTATGCGCCGGCGGTGGATGCCTGCCAGGTATGCGGCAGGATCCAGCCGGAAGACCCCCGGCTGGATCTGCGGGCCGGCCTGCTGCGCTGCGCCGCCTGCCGGACGGAGGACCGGGGCCTGGCCATGCCCTTGGATCTAGATGCCTTGGCCGCTTTGCGCTGGATTGTAGGCGCAGAGCAGAAAAAGCTTTTGCAATTTACCCTGCCCCCGGCGGCGCTGCAGCAACTGGGGGATCTGGCGGAGGCCTATGTGTTGGCCCAGCTGGAGCGGGGGTTTCGGACCTTAGATTTTTGGAAGACGATGAGGGACCTGCCCAATGGAACTACATGAAAAATCTCTATATACTTTAGAGCTGCCGGCCGTATTGGATATGCTGGCCGCCCAGGCGGTAAGCGACCCGGCCAAGGAGCGGGCTTTGGCCCTGCGCCCGGCTATAGATGTCCACGAGGTGCGCCGGCGCCTGGGGGAGACTTCGGCGGCGAAAGATCTGATTACCCTGTATGGCGAGCCCTCTTTCCGGGAGATCAAAGAGGTCGCCGGCATTTTGGCCCGTGCGGACAGCGGCGGTATGCTCAATACCCGGGAACTGTTGGACGTGGCCAGCGTGTTGCGCTGCGCCCGGTCGGTAAAGGCCTATGCCGACGGGGAGGGGGCGGCCAAGACCGCCATCAGCTACCTGTTTTCCGGCATCCAGACCAACAAATACTTGGAGGAGAAGATCACCAACTCCATTGTGGGGGAAGATGAGATTGCAGACGCCGCCAGTCCGGAGCTGGCCCAGATCCGCCGGCACATGCGGGCGGCCAATGCCCGGGTGCGGGAGACCCTGCAGCGGATTATCTCCTCGCCGGCCTATAGCAAGGCCCTACAGGAGCAGATCATTACCCAGCGCTCCGGCCGGTATGTGGTGCCGGTGAAGGCGGACCACAAGGGTTCTGTGCCCGGTTTGGTCCACGATATCTCCTCCAGCGGCGCCACCTTGTTTGTGGAGCCCATGTCTGTGGTCCAGGCCAACAATGAGATCCGGGAGCTGGAAGCCCGGGAGAAAAAAGAGATCGAGCGCATCCTGATGGAGCTGTCCGCCGAGGCGGCGGCCCACAAGGAGGATATTCTGCGGGACTTTGATGTGTTGGTGGCCTTGGACCTGATTTTTGCCAAGGGCAAGCTCTCTTTCCGCTTAGACGCCATGGAGCCCCGGGTGGAGCCGGAGGGGGAGGTGATCCTCCGCCGGGCCCGGCATCCGCTGCTGCCCTTGAAGACGGCGGTGCCCATAGATATTGCCATCGGCGGGGCCACCGATACCTTTATTATCACCGGCCCCAATACCGGGGGCAAGACGGTGAGCATCAAGACCTTGGGCCTGCTGTGCCTGATGAGCTGCTGCGGCCTGCATATCCCGGTGAGCGATGGGAGCCAGGTGCGGATTTTCCGCCAGATTCTGGCGGACATTGGGGATGAACAGAGCATTGAACAGTCCCTGTCCACCTTCTCCTCCCACATGACCAATATTGTGGAGATCTTAAAAGCCTGCGGCCCGGATACCCTGCTGCTGTTGGATGAGTTGGGAGCGGGCACGGACCCGGTGGAGGGGGCGGCTTTGGCCATCTCCATCATCGAATACGCCCGGCGCCGGGGGGCCAAGATCGCTGCGACCACCCATTATCCGGAACTGAAGATCTATGCCATGTCCACGCCGGGGGTGGAAAATGCCTCCTGCGAGTTTGATGTGGAGACGTTAAAGCCCACCTACCGGCTGATTCTGGGCGTACCGGGCAAGTCCAACGCCTTTGCCATTTCCGCCCGGCTGGGTATCCCCGCTGCCGTGATTGAAGAGGCGAAGGACCGCATGGACCTGGGCAGCGCCAAGTTAGAGGCGGCCATCGGCGGCCTGGAGGAACAGCGCCAGGCTATGGAGCAGGAGACCCAGGCAGCCCAGGCCCTGCACCAGAAAGCGGCCCGGGAGGCCGCCCAGGCGGAGACCTACCGGAAGGAGCTGGAGGCCCAGCGGGAAAAGGCCGCCCAAACGGCCAAACGGGAGGCGGAAGAGATTCTCCGCCAAGCCCGGGCGGCGGCAGACCTGGTCTTTGAAGAGCTGGACAATATGCGCCGGAAGAGCCAAAAGGAACAGGATTGGCAGCGGCAAAACGAGGCGAGGGCCCAGATCCGCCACCAGCTAAACCAGGCGGAGGAGGCCCTGTCCCTGCAGCAGGAGCCGTCGGCGCCCCCGCCGGCCTCCTCCCGGCCCCTGCGGCCTGGGGACACCGTGGAGCTCTTGCGGGTGGGTACCCGGGCAACGGTGATCTCCGTTGCCTCCGACCACACCGTGACCCTCCAGGCAGGCATTTTGAAGGTCACCGCCAAGGAAGACGAGCTGCGCTTGATTGAAGGGGCGGAACAAAAGCCCCAGCCGGCCGTGGCCCAGCGGGCCCAGACCAAGCTGCGCAGTTTGGGCGCCGCATCGGAGATTGATTTGCGGGGCATGACGGCAGATGAGGCGGTGAGCGCTATGGAGCGGTGCATCGATTCGGCTATGCTGGCCAATTTGAATACAGTGACCGTAATCCATGGCAAGGGCACCGGCGTTTTGCGCCGGGCGGTGCAGGAGGCCCTAAAACGCAACCGCCAGGTGAAGTCCTTCCGCCTGGGCCGGTACGGCGAAGGGGAGAGCGGCGTCACCATTGTAGAGTTAAAGTAACGAGTTTAGGGAAAAATTGTGTTGACGATACAGCGGGATTTTGATAAAGTATAGGAAGGAAGTAAATATCGACGGCAATATGCTATGTTGAAAAGGGGTGCATCCATGTATATCAAGGAAGCAGTTGTAAACAATCAGGTCGGTTTACATGCAAGACCTGCCACTTTCTTTATACAGAAAGCGAACGAGTTCAAGAGCAGCATCTGGGTAGAGAAAGACGATCGTCGGGTAAATGCTAAGAGCCTTTTGGGCGTGTTGTCCCTGGGTATCGTAAAAGGGACCTCTATCAACATCATTGCCGACGGTCCGGACGAGACGGAGGCGGTAGATACCTTGACGCAGCTGATTGCCTCCAACTTCTCTGAGTAAGGTATTTCATTTTTCTGTGAACACTGGGGCGGGTCTACACCCGCCCCATCGTCGTATTATGGCCGGTCATGTAAAGGAGGGGGCGGCGTTGCTAGAGGAACTGCGGGAAAAGGCCCGGCGCCTGCCCCTGCGGCCCGGCGTCTACATTATGATGGACAAGACCGGGAAGGTCATCTACGTGGGGAAGGCCAAACAGCTGAAAAACCGGGTGAGCAGCTATTTCCACGGGGAACATGATGCAAAAACATCCATGATGGTCTCCAAAATCGACCATTTTGATGTGATCCTGGCCAACTCGGAGTTTGAAGCGTTGGTTTTGGAAAACTCACTGATCAAGCAGCACATGCCCCGGTATAATATCATGTTGAAGGACGACAAGGGCTACCCCTTTGTGCGGCTGGATCTATCGGCGGAGTACCCGGTGTTTGAGATCGTCTCCAAAATGGCGGAGGACGGTGCCCAGTATTATGGCCCTTACGCAGGCCGCAATGTGACCAAGGCGGCGCTGGATGCCATCTGTAAGGCGCTGAAGCTGCCCACCTGCCATAGAAAGTTTCCCCGGGACATCGGCCGGGGGCGGCCCTGCCTCAACCGGCACATGGGCAACTGCATGGGCTACTGTACCGGCAACCCGGGCGCAGCGGAATATCGGGCCGCAATCGGGGATGCCGTGATGGTGCTGGAAGGGCGGACCCGGCAGCTGAAGCAGCAACTGGAGGCCCAGATGAACCAGGCGGCAGAGCGATTGCAGTTTGAGCGGGCGGCGGAGCTGCGGGACCGGATCCGGGCCATCCAAAAGCTGGAGACCCAGCAGAACATCATCACCGGCAAAGTCTCGGATACGGACATTGTGGGTTTCTACCGGGGGGAGGCCAAAAGCTGCCTGGTGGTGCTCCACTATATAGAGGGCAAGCTGTCGGGAAAGGACTATCAGGTCTTTGAAACGCCTCTGGAAGAGGACGACGAGGCCATATCCAGTTTGCTGCGGCAGTATTATCTAAACCAGGGGACGGCGCCCCGGGAGATCTTTTTGCCCATGGATGTGGGGGACAGCGTCCTGTTGGAACAGCTGTTTTCCCAGGAGCTGGGGAGAAAAGTGGAGATCCGCACCCCTGTCCGGGGGGACAAGCGCCGCTTGGTGGAGACGGCGAACATGAACGCCCGGGAGGAGGTCCAGCGAATCACCAGCCGGCAGGAGCGGGCCCAGCGAAATTTGGAGTGGCTGCAAAAGGCCCTGCATTTGCCGGATCTGCCCCGCCGGATCGAGGCCTATGATATCTCCAATACGGGGGATAGCGACATTGTGGCTTCTATGACCGTTTTTGTGGACGGCCGCCCCAGCAAAAAGGACTATCGGAAATTTAAAATCAAGACCCTCCAGACTCGGGACGATTACGGCAGCATGCGGGAAGTGGTTGGCCGCCGGCTGGAACGGTATCTGGCGGGGGATGAGAAATTTGCCCCTCTGCCGGACCTGATGCTGATAGACGGCGGGGAAAAGCACGCCGCTGCGGCGGCGGAAGTGGTAGCCGCCCGTGGCCTGCATTTGCCGGTGTTCGGCATGGTGAAAGATGACCGGCACCGCACCCGGGCCATCGTCTCCCCGGAGGGTCAGGAGATTGGCCTTACAGGCAATCAGGCGGCCTTTGCCTTCGTGGGCACCATTCAAGAGGAGACCCACCGGTTTGCCATTACCTTTCACCAGGCTACCCGGTCTAAGCATACACGCCAGTCCGAGCTGGACAAAATAGAGGGGATCGGGCCCAAGCGGCGCAGCGATCTATTGAAACATTTTAAAAGCATCAAAAGCATCAAAGAAGCGGGGCTGGAGGAGCTGGGCACTGTGCTGCCTAAAAATGTGGCAGAGCAGGTGTACCGGCATTTCCATCCCGGGAATGGAGAATAGCTATGCGTGTGATCACAGGTACTGCCCGGGGCAGAAAATTGAAAGAGCCCGTGGGCATGGACATCCGGCCCACCACCGATATGGTGAAGGAGGCCCTGTTTAACATCATCCAGTTTGATATCGAGGGCCGGCGGGTTCTGGACCTGTTCGCCGGCACCGGCCAGCTGGGGATTGAGGCGCTGAGCCGGGGGGCAAAAAGCGCCGTGTTTGTGGATGAGAGTTCGGCGGCCATCCGGATTGTGCGGGAAAATGTGGAAATGGCGGGCTTTTCCAAGCAGGCCCGGATTATCCAGGGGGAGTCCCTGGGCTTCCTGCGGGCGGGAGAACAGTTCGATTTGATCTTTTTGGACCCGCCTTACCAGACAAATTTGTTGGAAAAAGCCTTAAAAAAAGCGACAGAGTTTGACATCCTGTCAGAAGGTGGTATAATGGTCTGCGAAAGTAAGGCGGACAAAGAAATGCCGGAACTTGCCCCTCCATACCAAAAACAGCGGGAATACAGGTATGGAAAAACCAAGATTAGCCTGTATACAAAAATCCCATCGGAGGAGTGAGCCTGATGAAGATCGCCGTCTATCCGGGCAGTTTTGACCCCATTACCCTGGGCCACTTGAACATCATTCGCCGTACAGCCAAGGTTTTTGACAAAGTGATCGTCTGTGTCATGGTGAACTCGGAGAAGCGGAACCCCATGTTCAGCCTCCAGGAACGTATGGAGCTCATTCAGCGGGTGGTTGCCCGGTTGGGGAATGTAGAGGTGGATAGTTCGGACCGGCTGCTGGTGGACTATGCCCAGAGCAAAGGGGCCAGCGTCATTGTAAAGGGCCTGCGGGCTGTCTCCGATTTTGAGGCGGAGTTCCAGATGGCGGTTATCAATAAAAAAATCTGCCCGGATCTGGATACGTTTTTTCTGACTGCCAGCGAAAAATACACATATCTCAGTTCCACTGCGGTGAAAGAGATGGCAAAATACGGCGCAGACCTGCGGGAGTTTGTGCCCAAAGAGATTATAGACGACATCATCGAAAAGACAAGATCTGGAGGGAAATAGTATGGCAAACAGCGTCCAAGAATTGATTGAGGTGCTCTATTCCATGGTAAATGAGGCCTGGGGCCTGCCCCTGGGCGCCGAGAAATGCGTGATCGAGCGGAACAAGGTCCTGGACCTGTTGGACGAGATCAAAACCCAGCTGCCTGTGGAGATCTCTGAAGCTAAGAAGTTGGTGGCTGTGCGCAGCGAGTACATCGCCAACGCCAAGCGGGAGGCGGATTCGATCCGCAAGGTAGCGGAAGAGCAGGCCCGCCGTCTGGTGGACGAGCAGGAGATCACCAAAGTGGCCCGGGCCAAGTGCCACGACATGGTGGCCTCTGCGGAAAAACGGGCAACGGAGTTGCGCCGGGTGGCCAACGACTATGCGGAGGACGCCTTGAAGCGGACGGAGGAGGCTATATCGGACGCATTGGATGAAGTCCGCCAGTCCCGGATCCGCTTCCGCAGCGCTGTGGGCTCTACAGCGCCTAGCAACACCCCCAATGTGGACGTGCCAAACATTGATGAGGACGAAAACTAAACGCCCATCTTTTTGTATTTGTCAGAAAAGGACACACAAATTCTTGTGTGTCCTTTTTCTTTTTATGCCCATCGTTTCCCTGCCTGCGGGATAAATGCCCGGGTGAGAAAACAAAAAATAAAAACACAGGCGACATAAAATAGAACATACGTTCGAAGTTTAAAATTTTGGGGTAAAATTGCGAAAAACCCGGAAAAATTTCCTCTGAAAATAGAAAGTAGGGGTTGCATTTTTTTGCATCGCCTACTATAATAAAACCATCAAGGTGGGGCGAAGTGGTGGAATGTGTACCAATTTCCCACGAAAGGGGTGAAGGTGGAGATGACAGGCGAATACCAGCACACGCTGGATGCGAAAGGCCGCATCTTCATTCCGGCACGCCTTCGGGAGGAATTGGGCGATGTATTCTACCTCACTTTGTCTATGGACGAATGCCTGTGTGCTTACTCCTCAGAGAGCTGGGAGAAGTTTATGGCAAAAGTCAATGAAATGCCCTATGTAAAGCAGCGGAAGATGCGCCCCTTGTTTGCCCATGCCGCCAAGTGCGAGCTGGACGGCCAGGGCCGGATCTTGATCCCCCAGCGGCTGCGGGAATTTGCCCACCTGGCGAAAAACGTGACTGTCATCGGCAGCAATAACCATGCGGAGTTTTGGAATACCGATACCTGGAACGAGCTGGATCTCCTGGAGACAACGCCGGAGAACATTGCGGCGGTTATGGAAGAGTACGAGTTTTAACCGGTTGGAAAGGGGACTGGTACCGTGGCATTTTCCCATCAGTCCGTCCTTCTGGCCGAGTGTATAGAGGCCTTGGCCATCCGGCCGGACGGGATCTATCTGGACGGCACCCTGGGCGGCGCCGGGCACAGCCTGG
This sequence comes from uncultured Oscillospiraceae bacterium, assembly GCA_964642465.1. Taxonomy (GTDB): domain Bacteria; phylum Bacillota; class Clostridia; order Oscillospirales; family Oscillospiraceae; genus CAZXRD01. Next base: position 9,475 of record CAZXRD010000013.1, read on the forward strand.
AAATTGTGCGCCGGCTGGATACAGGCCGGCTCATCGGCATTGACCGGGACCAGACGGCTTTGGATGCCGCCAAAGAACGGCTGGCGCCCTACATGGATAAGGTCACCTTGGTACATGGAAATTTTGGGGATCTGGCCAGCATTTTAGATGGCCTGGGCATTGCCGGCGTGGACGGTATGCTCTTTGATTTGGGCGTCTCCTCGCCCCAGCTGGATCGCCCGGAACGGGGCTTTTCCTACAGCGCAGATGCCCCCTTAGATATGCGTATGGACGGGTCTGCCGGCTTGACCGCTTATCAGGTGGTCAACCAGTGGAGCGAGGCGGAACTGAAACGGATCCTCTACGACTACGGGGAAGAGCGCTATGCCCCCCGCATTGCAGCGGCCATCTGCCGCCGCCGGGAAAGAGCACCCATTCAAACCACTTTGGAACTGGTGGACGTGATTCGGTCCGCTATGCCGGCGGAGGCCCTGCGGGAAAAGCAGCATCCGGCAAAACGGAGCTTCCAGGCCATCCGCATTGCGGTAAACGATGAGCTCACCGCCGTGTCCAACATGATCGACCAGGCGGTGGACAAGCTAAACCTCCACGGGCGCCTGGCGGTAATCAGTTTTCACTCTCTGGAAGATCGGATCGTGAAAACCGGGATCCAGAGTAAGATCAAGGGCTGTACCTGCCCGCCGGACTTTCCCGTCTGCGTTTGTGGGTTTGTGCCCACCCTGAAGAGCATTACAAAAAAACCAATTACCCCCTCCCCCCAGGAGCTGGCGGCCAATCCCCGGGCCAGAAGCGCTAAATTGCGGGTGGCGGAGCGGATATAGATAGGATTAACGGATATTCAAGAAAGGATTGCATACCATGGCAGAAGCTGTCAAACTAGAAAACAGAAGAACAAGCACCTACGGCAGCTTAGCCTATGACCTGAGCAGTGTAGCTACCGCTCCTAGAGAGATCCCTCTAGAGGTACCCCAGAGCCCGGAACGGGAGCAGACGGGTACCCGTACCCGGGAACAGGCAAGGCCTACTGTCCGCACCAGGACCCGCAAAAAGGCCTTGGAGCGCCCGGGCGTGTCCCCTCTGGCGGTAATCGGCACCATTGCCGTTTTGGCCGTGCTGGTTTTGCTGCTTTTGAGCTACGTGCAGATGACCATGATCTCCTCGGAGACGGTGGGTCTAAACGAGCAGATCGCCCAGCTGGAAGAGGAGAACACCCAGCTATCCATCCAGTATGAGAGCACCTTTGACTTGACAGAGATAGAGCGGTACGCCGTGGCGGAATTGGGGATGGTCAAAGCGAACAACGCCCAAATTCATCAACTGGACAGCCAGGAAGAGGATCATGCCGTTATCTTAGGCGAAGCTGCGACAGAAGAAGAGAGCCTGAGCATTTTTGACCGGATTGAGCTGTTTTTCTATTCCATTGTGGAATTCTTCCGCTCATAGTCCGCATATATATGGACAGGAAGGGCCGGGACACACCCTGGCCCTTGCAGTGCCCAGAATTTTATTTGCCTTAGCACAGCCGCCCAGTCATGCGCAACCAAGAGGAGAAACATATGGCCAGCACACCGAGAAAAGGAAAAATACAGAGAGCCAATAGGCTGATTTTAAGCCGCACACTGATACTTTTAATTGTGTGCGGCGTAGTTGCTTTTATGGTCCTTGCGATCAAACTGTTTCAGATTCAGATTGTCCAGCACGATGAGTATGAAAGCCTGGCCATCAACCAGCAGGTTCGGGAGACCACTATTACGGCATCTCGAGGCACCATCTATGATCGAAATGGGGAAGTGCTGGCCATGAGCGCCAGCGTGGAAAGCGTATATGTGAGCCCGGTAGAGATTGCCACCTACGAGGAAGATGCCCAGCTCATCGCCACCCGTCTGGCGGAGATTTTGGATGTAGACGCTGACTGGGTCTATCAAAAGACCCAAAACCAGGGCTCCTGGTACGAGACCATCAAGCGCCAGGTGGAAAAAGAGACAGCAGATGAGGTGCGGGCCTTTATCAACGAATACGACCTGGTGGGCGTGAAACTGGAAGAGGATACAAAGCGCTATTATCCCAACGGCAGCCTTGCGGCCCACGTAATCGGCTTCGTGGGTACGGATAATTATGGCCTGGCAGGTTTGGAGTATCAGTATGAGAGCTATCTGAAAGGCGTCAATGGCCGGGTGGTACGCCTGACCAATGCCAGCGGCACAGATATGCTTTTTACCCAATATGAAGACTATTATGACGCCCAGGATGGCAATAATGTGATTACCACCATTGATGCCACGATCCAGTATTACTTGGAGAAGCACCTGGAACAGGCGGTGGCGGATTATGATGTGTTGGACGGTGCGGCGGCCATTGCCATGAACCCCAATACAGGGGAGATTTTGGGCATGGTTAGCTTACAGAACTATGACCCCAATAGCTATCAGACATTGAATGAAACCGTCCAAGAGCGTTTGAATCAGATCCAAAATGAAGAGGAATATGATGCAGCCTATGATGAGGCGTTAGCAGACCAGTGGCGGAACAGAGCCATCAGCGACACCTATGAGCCGGGCTCTGTATTCAAAATTATTACCATGGCCATCGCCTTAGAAGAAGGGCTGATTTCCGAGAACGATGTATTTTACTGCGGCGGCTCCATTGCTGTATTGGGTCGTGGTAGCAATAACCCGGTGCACTGCTGGCGCACCTGGGGCCATGGCAGCCAGACCTTGAAAGAGGCAGCCCAGAACTCCTGCAACGTGGCCTTTGTCAACATCGGCCTGCGTATTGGCGCCGAGACCTTCTATGAATATGTAGAGGCCTTTGGGTTCTTTGATGAGACCAACATCGACCTGCCCGGCGAGGGTACCAGCCTTTGGTGGAGCGACGAGGTGTTTATGGACGAGACAAACTTGTCTCAGCTGGCCTCCGCTTCCTTTGGGCAGACCTTTAACATTACGCCCATCCAAATGATCACAGCGGTGTCCGCCGTAGCGAACGGGGGATACCTCATGGAGCCCTACGTGGTCAAACAGATCACCGACGAGGACGGCAATGTCGTTTTAAACAACGAACCCACCGTAGTGCGACAGGTGATCAGCGAGGAGACCTCAGACCTGGTGTGTGAGATTTTGGAGACCGTGGTATCTGAGGGTACTGGTAAAAACGCCTATGTGGCGGGCTACCGCATTGCCGGCAAGACCGGCACCTCGGAAAAGGTGGCCCAGGTGGCCGACGGCGGGGAAGAGGAGTATATTGTCTCCTTTATGGGCTTTGCCCCGGCCAACGACCCACAGGTGGTGGTGCTGGTGCTTCTGGATAACCCCAGCAAGGACTCCGGCATCTACATCAGCGGCGGCCAGATGGCGGCGCCGGTGGTGGGGAACATCATGGCGGATATCCTGCCCTACTTGGGTGTGGAGCCCCAGTATACAGAGGAAGAAGAGGCCAATATCGACAAGACTGTCCCCGGTGTGGTGGGCAATAGCCTGGATCAGGCAAGAAGCGATTTGGAGGCCCAGGGCTTCACCGTCAATGTGGTGGGGTCTGGGACAGAGGTCACCTATCAGCTGCCGTCGGCCAATGCCCTGGTGTCGTCGGGAACCACGGTGACCCTGTATACAGACGACCAGCGGCCGGCGGATACCGTAACTGTTCCCAACCTCTATGGCATGACGGTCTCCCAGGCGAGACAGACCTTGGAGAGCATGGGCCTGTATCTGCGCACCAGCGGTGCCCAGGCTACAGAGTCCGGCGTAGTGGTCTCTATGCAGTCCGTGGATGCCGGTACAGAGGTGGAGACAGGCACGGTACTGCAGCTGACGCTGACAGACCAAAGCAATTTGGGTATGTATTGATTTGCAATACACAAAGGGGGAAAACGCAGTGAAGCTTCGGGATTTGCTGCAAGGCATCAGTTGGACGGCAGCCACCGCCGACTTGGATATGGAAATTGCCGGGATCAGCTATGATTCCCGGAAAACCCAGCCGGGGGAGCTGTTTGTAGCGATCCATGGCTATGAGAGCGACGGGCACAAGTTTATACCCAGCGCCGTCGATAAGGGGGCAGTTGCCGTCCTGTGTCAAGATATACCGGCAGAGGATGTGCCCTACATTCAGGTGGAAAACAGCCGCTTGGCCCTGGCCCTGGCCTCGGCCAACTGGTTTGGCCGGCCGGCGGGTCAGCTGCAGATGATTGGCGTAACCGGTACCAATGGGAAAACCACCAGTACGACGCTGATCAAAAGTATGCTGGAGCAGACCCTGGGAGCCAAGGTGGGGTTGATCGGCACCAATCAGAATATGATCGGCGACCAGGTCCTGGATACCGAGCGTACCACCCCCGAATCCTATGAGCTGCAACAGCTGTTCCGAGAGATGCTGGATGCCGGCTGTACCCATGTGGTGATGGAGGTCTCCTCCCATGCGCTGGCCCTGGACCGGGTGGCGGGTATCCCCTTTGTCGTGGGCCTCTTTACAAATCTGACCCAGGACCACCTGGATTTTCATAAGACTATGGAGGCCTATGCCGCTGCTAAGGCCCATCTGTTTACCATGTGCCAGCGGGGGGCCGTGAACCTAGACGACCCCTATGCGAAGACCATGATAGAGGCGGCCACTTGTCCCATTCTCACCTATTCCACAGAGAAAAACGAGGCAGATCTGGTAGCTAAGGACATCAAACTCCGGCCGGACCGGGTGGACTTCTGTGCCCTGACCATGGATGCGCTTCAACGGGTGCGGCTGCATATCCCGGGACAGTTTAGCGTGTACAACGCCCTAACCGTCATTGCCTGCGGCCTGCTTTTAAACATCGGCTTGCCGGAGATCGCCGCAGCACTGGAAAACTGCCATGGCGTCAAAGGCCGGGTGGAGGTCGTCCCAACGGGCAAGGATTACACCATCCTCATTGACTACGCCCATACGCCGGACGCCTTGGAGAACGTACTCAAGGCCGTACAGGGCTTTGCCCAAGGCCGGGTGGTGGCCCTGTTTGGCTGCGGCGGGGACCGGGACCGGACCAAGCGGCCCATCATGGGGCAGATTGCCGCCCAGTTGGCGGACTTTGTCATTGTCACATCGGATAATCCCCGTACAGAGGAGCCGGGGGCCATTATTACCGATATTTTGGCAGGTATGCAGGGAAGTAAAACCCCTTATGTGGTCATAGAGGACCGCCGTGCCGCCATTGCTTACGCCATGGACCATGCCCAGCCGGGGGATATTATCCTCTTAGCTGGAAAAGGGCATGAGACCTATCAAATTGTTGGCAAGGAAAAACACCACATGGACGAGCGGGAAATTGTGGCGGAACATCTTGCAGGAGAAAAACGCTAAGACCACTTTAGCGCTGGGGGGAAAACCAATGATAATCAAAATGATTTTGGGCGTTGTGGTGTCCTTTGTGGTCACCTTTTTAATTGGCCATTTTTTGGTGCCGGCTCTGCGCCGCATGAAGGCTGGCCAGAGTATCCGGGAAGACGGTCCCATTTGGCACAAATCCAAGCAGGGGACGCCTACCATGGGCGGCCTGATGTTCATCGGCGGCATCTTTGTCACCTGCTTTACAGTTGGCCTCCCAGAGATGCTCCGGGGCAACTTCCGGCACATTTTTGTGTTGCTGTTCGCCTTGATTTATGGAGCTGTAGGCTTTTTAGACGACTATGAAAAGCTGAAGAAAAAACAAAACTTGGGCCTTACCGCTTTGCAGAAGTTTATTCTGCAGCTGGTGGTAGCGGTGGCCTTTATTTTCCTGCTGCGGAACTTTGGGTATCTCACGCCCAACCTCTATATCCCGTTTTTCAATGTGACAGTGCCCATCAATGAGGTGGTCTACATGGTGCTGGCCGCCTTCATTATGGTGGGGACGGTCAATGCGGTGAATATTACAGACGGCATTGACGGGCTGGTGACCGGTGTGTCTATGCCGGTGGCCATCTGCTATGGAGCGGTGGCCCTGCTGTGGGGCTATACGGAACTGGGCATCTTTGCCGGGGCCCTGCTTGGAGGCCTTGCAGCCTTCCTCATCTTCAACTTTCATCCGGCCAAGGCATTTATGGGGGATACAGGCTCCCTGTTTTTGGGCGGCGTGGTATGCGCCATGGCCTTCGCCATGGATATGCCGCTGATTTTGGTCCCCCTGGGCTTTGTTTACCTGGTGGAGACCTTGTCAGACATCATCCAGGTGATCTATTTTAAAGTCACCCATGGCAAACGGATCTTTAAAATGGCCCCGCTCCACCACCACTTTGAAATGTGCGGTTGGAGTGAAGAAAAGATTTTTGCTGTGTTCACAACAGTGAGCACGATCTTTGCAGTGATTTCCTATGTGGCGGTTATGAACCGTTACAGTCTATAGATGCAGCTAGGAACAGCCAAAACCCAGGAGGTGTAAACCCATGGCAAGCTATGAGACGTCAGCCAGAAGCCCGGAACGGAAGCGGGATTTACGGGATGTTCGAAAATATCAAAACGACGACCTGGACGCAGTAGAAGTCTCGTCCGATTTGGTGGGAAAGGTGGATATGCCTTTTCTGATTCTCGTCTTAATCCTGTTGGCCATCGGCCTTGTGATGGTGCTCTCTGCCAGCTATGCCCGGGCCTATTACAGCGGGGACAATCCGCTGGAGTATTTTTTGCGCCAAGGGTTGTTTGCCATTTTAGGCGTGGCCGCCATGCTGGTGGTTTCCAAAATAAAAATGCGGACCTTCCGGAAATGGGCCATGCCAGCCCTCCTCATTTCCATTGTTATGCTGGCCCTGGTGCCGATCATCGGCGTGGAGGAAAACGGCTCTACCCGTTGGATTAACTTGGGCATTACTAACTTCCAGCCCTCGGAGATCGTAAAACTTACGGAGATTTTGGCCTTCTCCTCTATGATCTGCATCTATAAAGATAAGATGCAGACCTTTAAATATGGTGTGCTGCCCTTTGTCATTGTCATGGGGATCATTGTCGGTCTGCTGCTTTTAGAGCCCCACCTGTCTGCCAGCATCATCATCATTGCCCTTGGGGTGATTCTGATGTTTGCCGGCGGTACCCAGGCCCGGTGGTTTGTGGGGGGCGGCGCCCTTTTGGCCGGCGGCGGCTATTTGGTTGTCACCCAGTTTTCCCACGCTGTCAGCCGGATTGAGACCTGGCTGGACCCCTTTGCCAACGCCACAGGGAACGGCTGGCAGATCATCCAGTCCCTGTACTCCATCGGTTCCGGCGGCCTTTTGGGTTTGGGCCTGGGCCAGAGCCGGCAGAAATACCAGTACCTGCCCTATGAGTATAACGACTTCATTTTCTCCGTGGTGTGTGAAGAGCTGGGCTATATCGGCGCCATGCTGATTTTGGTGCTGTTTGCGCTGCTCATTATCCGGGGGTTCTGGCTGGCCATGCACGCCCGGGACCGCTTCAGTTCCCTGGTCGCCACAGGCATTACATCCCTGCTGGCCCTGCAGGTATTTTTCCACGTGGCAGTGGCAACCAATTTGGTGCCCTGCACAGGCATATCCCTGCCGTTTTTCAGTTACGGGGGCACGGCGTTGGTGATCCAGCTCATAGAGATGGGGATCATCTTAGCTATTTCCAGGGAAATCCCGCTGCGGAAAGAGGGCTGAAGCAAATCAATTTGTAATTTGGAGTGACTTGGGCATGGGACATAACCATAGATTCCTATTCACCTGCGGCGGCACAGCGGGGCATATTAACCCGGCCATCGGCGTGGCCGGCCGGATCAAGGCCCTGCTGCCGGATGCAGAGATTCTATTTGTAGGCGCTGCGGGCAATATGGAGACGGAGCTGGTACCTCGGGAGGGGTATCCCATTCGCACCATCACCGTGTCCAATGTCCACCGCAGCTTCGCCCCGGCAGAGATCTGGCATAATATTAAGACGGTGGTGCATTTGGCCTCCTCTGCGGCCCAGGCCCGGCGCATTTTGCGGGATTTTCAGCCCCAGGTCGCCATAGGCACGGGGGGCTATGTGTGCTATCCCGTGATCCGCCAGGCGGCGAAATTGGGGATTCCTGCGGTGATCCATGAGTCCAATGCCGTGCCGGGCCTCACCACAAAAATGCTCTCGTCGGTGGCAGACCGGATCCTGGTGGGCTTTGAAGCCAGCCGGACGTATTACAAACGGCAGGATGCCGTATGCGTGACCGGTACCCCCGTGCGGGAGGCCTTTTTAAATTGCAGCCGGGCCTCTGCCCGGGAAGCTATGGGCATCCCCCAAGACCGCAAGCTGGTGGTCTCCTTTTGGGGCTCCCTGGGGGCCTTCTATATGAATGAGATTATGGAGGAGTTCATCCGCCGCAATGAAAAGGAACAGGTTTTTTTCCACATCCACGCCACAGGGGATGGAAAGCAGGGCATGGAGCGGATGCATGCCCGGCTCACAGGCGTGAAACTGGAGCGGACGGATTTGCGGCCCTATATCTACGATATGCCCCAGGTTATGGCGGCGGCAGATGTGATTTTGTGCCGAGCGGGGGCCTCCACCTTAAGCGAGCTGACCGTCCTGGGCAAGCCGGCCATCCTGGTACCGTCCCCCTATGTGACTAACAACCACCAGGAGAAAAACGCCCGGGTGCTGGAGCAAGGCGGCGGTGCATTGGTTTTAACAGAGCCAAACTGCACCGGATCCAAACTCTATGAACAGACGCTGGCCATTTTAAATGCGCCCGACCGCCTAAGCCAGATGGCTGCAAACATGCGGGCCATGGGCAGCCCGGACGCCACAGAAAAGATCGTGGATGTCATATTAGGCCTATTGTAAGGCAGCTTTAACGAAAAAATATCCTTCCGCATAGGATAGCTTGAGACAAATACCTGGGATTTCTCAGACCATGATGCGGGGGATAGACATATGCATATACTCCGGATAAAGGGGCAGCGCCCCCTCTTTGGCAGCGTATCTGTACATGGCGCAAAAAACAGCGTATTGCCCATTATGGGAGCGGTAATTTTGGCAGGTGGCCAGTGCCGGATACATAACTGTCCCGCCCTCAGCGATGTGGAGGCGGCAACAAAAATTTTGCGGCATTTGGGCTGCCGAGTCAGCCGCCACGGGGGAATCGTGGCCATAGACTCAGCGCCCATGCAGGAGACGGAGATTCCCGATGAGCTAATGCGGGAAATGCGTTCCTCCGTCATCTTTTTGGGGCCAATTTTGGCCCGCAGCGGCCAGGCGACTTTGTCCATGCCCGGCGGCTGTGAGCTTGGGCCTAGACCCATTGACCCGCATCTAGAGGCCATGCGGCTGATGGGCGCCCATGTCCAGGAGACAGGGGGCAACATCATCTGCCAGGCGCCGGACGGCCTGCATGGTGCCCGGATTAACTTGTCCATCCCCAGCGTAGGGGCGACGGAAAATGCCATGCTGGCGGCCAGCCGGGCCCGGGGCACAGCAGTGATTACAAATGCGGCGAGAGAACCGGAGATTGAGGACCTGCAGGCCTTTTTGCAGAAGCTGGGCATTCCCGTCAGCGGGGCGGGGAGCTCTACCGTTGTGGTGGAAGGTGTGCCGGAGCCTATGCCCTGCGGCACGGTGCGTCACCAGGTGATTCCGGATCGAATCGTAGCGGCCACCTATTTATCGGCGGTGGCCAGCGCCGGGGGCAAGGTGAAAATCGAAGGGGTCTATCCCCGCCATTTTTCCACAGTGACCGACGCATTGGCCGAGGCCGGCTGCGCTGTAAACATTGGTACAGACTGGGTGGAAATTGCAAGCAGCGGCAATTTGCATGCTATACGCCCTGTTGTAACCAGGCCCTATCCCGGCTTTCCCACAGATGCCCAGCCGCCCTTGATGGCAGCTAGCCTGAAGTTTCAGGGGACGACCGTGTTCTTGGAGAACATTTTTGAAAACCGGTTCCGCCATATTGATGAGTTGCGCCGTATGGGCGCAGATATCAAGGTGGAGGGAAAAGTTGCCCTGGTATGCGGGGTAAAGCAGTTGACGGGTGCTTCGGTGCAGGCGACAGACCTGCGGGGCGGCGCAGCCCTGATTGTAGCGGCGCTGGGCGCAGAAGGGGAGAGCAGCATCTCCGGATTAGAGCATATTGACCGGGGATACGAGCACATAGCCAGCGCTTTGGCGGCCCTGGGGGCCGACATTGTAAGAGTTGACAATTCCCTATAAAGCAGTACAATAGAAGGCAGCAAACTTTTCATTTACGAAAGAGAGGAGAAAGGACATGGCAAAGGAGACTGGGCAGCGGCCCCCGCACCGCCGGCGTCGGCGTCGTCGCCGGAGCGCCCTATACCGGCTCGTGTCCTTTTTTATTATCTGTATTTGCCTGATTGTCAGTGTAAACCTGTTTTTTAAAATCACGGAAATTCAGATTGAAGGCTCAGAGCTCTATACAGACCAGGAGATTCTAGAGGCAGCTGATGTCCACACAGGGCAGAATATGTTCTTAATTAATAAGTATGCGATCGCCGAGAATATTCAGAACAATCTGGCCTATATTGATAAGGTCACCATCAACCGGGATCTGCCCAATACCCTGGTGATTACAGTGGAGGAGAGCTATGGCATCGCCTATATTCAGGTCAATGGCCAATATTGGCTTTTGGATCAGAACTTCTCTCTGCTGGAGCAGATCTCTGCTGGGGAAATCGGGGGCCTCATGGAAGTGACCGGGTTTACGCCCTTAGAGCCCGCAGCTGGCAGCAGTATGCAAGTGGACGAGGGCGCATCGGCCCGCCTGCAGTATGCCAAGGAGGTTATGCAGGAGCTGATCTCCCGGAATATGGCGGAAGATGTGGGCCAGCTGGATGCGGCCAATATTTCAAATTTGCGGTTTACTTACCAAGACCGCTATACCATCGAGCTAGGGCCGCAGACGGATACTGCGTATAAAATGGATCTGCTGGAAAGTGCGCTTATCCAGTTGGGAACGGATAGTGCCGGCACCATCAATTTGGCTACCGAACAGGAAGTGCATTTTGTGCCCCAGTCTTAGGAGAAAACCTGGGCCTTCTAGGAAAAATGGCAAGAATCTGAAAGAAAAACCTGTAAGAAGGCTTGACCTGTATAGAAAAAAGTTTTAAAATAGAAATGTTAATATAATCGGGTAAGTTATGGCAAAACGAGAGAATCCGGCATAACCATAGAGAAATTGGACAAGGTTGTGCGTGAAATAAAATTTAGGAGGTTCAATAATGGCGTTTTCATTGGAAACGGGACCTGACAACGTGGTAACGATTAAAGTAATTGGCGTTGGCGGCGCAGGCAACAACGTGGTGAACCGGATGGCCCAGTCCGGCACCAAGGGTGTAGAATTTATTGCGATCAATACGGACAAGCAGGCTCTGTCTGTGTCTAGCGCAACCCAGAAAATACAGATCGGCGAGAAACTGACCCATGGTCAGGGCGCTGGTTCCAACCCGGAAATTGGCAAACGTTCTGCGGAAGAGAGCCGCAACAACGTGGCAAAATGCATGGAAGGTACGGACATGGTGTTTATTACCGCCGGCATGGGCGGCGGCACCGGCACCGGCGCCGCCCCGGTCATTGCAGATCTGGCCCAGGAGGCTGGGGTGCTCACCGTTGGCGTTGTGACCAAGCCTTTTGCCTTTGAGGGCCGGCAGCGTATGCAGCGGGCGGAAGAGGGCATCAACGAGCTGTTGGGGAAGGTGGACTCTCTACTGGTCATCCCCAACGAGCGGTTAAAGCACGCCACCGATCAGAAGATCACCTTTGCCAATGCTTTTGAAATTGCAGACGATGTGTTGAAGCAGGCCGTACAGAGCATTTCGGACCTGATTAAAAATACCGGCTTTATCAACCTGGACTTTGCCGATGTCACCGCTATTATGCAGAATACCGGCTATGCCCATATGGGTGTAGGCCGTGCCGCCGGCAAGGGCAAGGCGGAGGATGCGGCCCGTGCGGCCGTCTCCAGCCCCTTGATGGAGACCTCTATCGATGGCGCCCGGGGCGTGCTGGTGAACATCACCGGTTCTATGGACATCGGTCTGGAAGATGTGGAAGCTGCCGCCAGCTTGGTGCAGCAGGCTGCCCATCCGGATGCCAACATCATCTTTGGCGCCGCTTTCGACGATACGATGGACGACGAGATCCGGGTAACTGTTATCGCCACCGGGTTTGATGAGAAGATCACAGCTGCGGATCAGGCTCGCCAAGATAAGATCGGGGAATTCTCGAAAGCCTTGGAGAAGAAGAGCGCTGAAACCAGCACGGAAAAGCAGGATAATCCGGACGATGATCTGGAAGTGCTGTTTAAGATTTTTGACTCCAAATAAGTTTATGAAAGAGAAAGCCACGCACTCTTTGTGGGTGCGTGGCTTTTTTATCTCTTATCGCAAAAGCCTGTGCATTTTCCGGGAAAAACAGGAAAGCCCCAAAAGAATTGATATTTATCTTTCTGCCGGAATATGATAAAATAAAAACGCTATGTCCATGGAGTGCTTTCCCACAAAGGGGGATGCATTTTGAAACGACCAAAATTAACTGGCCCATTGGGGGAACTGGTGGACCTCTATATCAATAAGCGGGTGTCCAGAAGTGCAGCCTCCATCTCTTACTTTTTAACCCTGTCCATTTTCCCGTTTTTAATCTGTGTGACCTATGTACTGGGCAGCCTGCATATTACAGAAGTTTCGCTGCTGGACTTCTTTAACGGCCTTCTAGACTCCTCTACGGCAGCGGTTTTAAAAGACTATATGGACTACATTGCCGGCAATAACTCGACGGCTATGTTTATAGCTGGCCTGTTGCTGTTTGCCAGTACAGCCGGCGGCGCCTTTCGGGCCAT
>CAZXRD010000013.1:22325-26367 GCA_964642465.1 uncultured Oscillospiraceae bacterium
CATCAACGGAACGACCCGTTTTTCCAGTTTTGTTACCACTATTTTCAGTTTCTTTTTTGCCGTTGTCATGATTGTAATTGTCTATGCGGCGATTATCATCGTGGTGGGCGGCAACTGGCTGGTGCATTTTATAGACCGTTTGCTGCACTTAGGCAGCTTTCAGGCCATCTGGCGCTGGATGCGCATTCTGGTGATGTTCTTGCTCCTGTTTGGCATGATTTACGGCCTGTACTTTTTCATGGCGCCAAAGGAGCAAAAACGCAGTTCCAAAGCCCTAGGCGCAGCGGCGGCAACGGTGGCTCTGGTGGCAGTGAGCATTATTTTTTCAACAATTATCGGCCTGTCTGGCCGCTATTCCCTAGTCTATGGTTCCTTGGCCTCTGTGATCATCCTCATGATCTGGTTTTACCTTTGCGCAACCATCCTGCTGATAGGGAATATGATCAATGTGGTTAAGAATCGACATGGAGAAATTGATCATGTACGGGACAACGACACAAAGTGAAAAGAAGCGCTCCTGGCGCCGGCGCCGGCGGATCATCTGGGTAGTGGTCCTGCTCGTCTTGGCGATTGTACTGGGCTGCGCTGTGGATTTGGTGACCAACAAGGTCTTTCACTTGACCTATGAAGAACTCAGCCAGCGGGATCAAGATATGCTGCAGGCGGTATCTCGGATGTTCCAGGCGGAGGCTGCCCAGGAGACGCCGTTCTGGCCGGATTTCAACCTGGAGGATCTGCCGCTTATCATGGTCTCCCGGACTATGGGGTTCCTGCGTGGCCGTTCGTATACCATTCATTTGGAGATGGACCGGGGCCTTTCCACCCAGATATTGACCCTGCCGCTGGATCTGCAGCTGGGCAACGTATACCGTCTGTCCGCCTTGAATTTGGAGACCTTCGGCCTGTGGATGGCGGAGGGGAACGGAGAGCGGGAGAACATAGCGGGAGAAGAGGCGGTGGTGATCCGATATGACGGGGAGACCAGCGCCCGGGACATTGTGGTGACAGTGGTGCAGAGCGTTTTCCGCCAGCAGGTCCTGTCAGCCCATAGTTTGGCCACCCGCAGCACGGTCAGCGTACTGCCCGCCACTCAGTATGACATCACATTAAAGGGGATAGAGTACGGCATAATTGATAAAATGCTCTCCTCGGAAACCCAGGAGGCATTGGAAACATGTATTGCCCAGTTTGTGGCTGTGCGGGAGGCCCGCTATGCGGCTACAGAGAATTTGGAGCGTCAAGAGACCACCTGCGAGCTGACATTGGGCTGCGCCAATTATATTGCCTATCAACTGTTAGAGGCGATGGGGGAGACGGAGACGTTTTTCCAGACCAGCCACAGCGCCGCCAGCTTTACCAATGGTTTTTATCAGGTGACCACCAGCGGATACGGCGGTGAGGGCTATTTTGCCGGGGCCGGTAATGGGGAGACCGGGGCTGCGCTCTGCTATGTGTTGGACATGCTGGGGATAGAAGACTGGCAGGCGTCGATTGAAGCCGGGACAGAGAGCCGCCCGGTAACACCCTATAGCCTGCTCAAAGCCTATTGCGAGGCCAACTGTCCAGACTATGAGAGCCTGGACCTAGACCGCATTTGGGCGGAATACAGCGGCGATCAGCTGGCCACTTGGGCGGCAAATTATGTATAATGTAAAATTGGCAAGAGGGCGGCATCTGTGATACAGATGCCGCCCTCTTTTTTTTTACACAAGCCTCTTGACATATGTACGAAATCGGATATAATATGAATGTATGAAATTGTACATGGAGGTGTGCGCATGCATTATCTAAGTGCAGAGAAATACACATATCTGTCGGGGGAGATCAATGCCCTTTACCATGAAGCGGCGGTCAAATTGGGCATTTCGGATAGTGTGCAAAACATTTTGTATGTTGTCTGGGAAGCGGAGGGCAGCTGCCCGCAGAGCGAAATCAGCCGGCTGACGGGCATCAGCCGGCAGACCATTAACACGGCGGTCCATAAGCTGGAACAAAAGGGGATTGTCCGTATCCTGCCGGGGGAGGGGCGAAACACCATTGTTGCCCTGACGGAAAAAGGAAAAGCGTATGCTGCAGAAAAAATTCAGCCCTTGTTTGATATGGAAAATAAAATTTGGAGCGGATGGACGCCTGAGGAACAGCAGGCCTATTTGCGGCTGACGCAGAAATACCGGGATGCGTTGAAGGCCTATGTGAAAACCATGTTGTAAGGCAGGGGCCCGTATAGAGGGATAGAATAAAATGAACCGAGAAAATAAGAGAAAGTATTACGAAAAAGGCTACTATAAAACCCATGCCTGCCGGGATAGTTTCACCTGCAAGGTGTGCGGGCGATTGGTTGTTTCTGCCGGGGCAGGGAGTGCGCATCGCAACCATTGCCCGTATTGTCTCAGCAGTTTACATGTGGATGAGGAGCCGGGGGATCGGGCGTCCGATTGCGGCGGCATCATGGATCCTGTGGGCGTATGGGTCCGGAAAGATGGGGAGTGGGCTGTGATCCATCGTTGCAGACGTTGCGGCCATCTGCGTTCCAACCGTGTGGCGGCAGACGACAGCCCCATTAAGCTAATGTCGATTGCCATGCGGCCCATTTCCACGCCGCCGTTCCCGATTGAGCGGATGCAGGAATTGACAACGTGGATGGAACAGGAAAATGGTTCCGACTTGTAGACCTGCAGACGCAGCAATAAAAAGCAGCCGCACACATTTTCGTGTGCGGCTGCTTTTGTGTTAGCAACGGAAGTTTAGTTTTTGGCCCGAACCTCGTCTAGAGATTTGGCAATCGTGTGGTGGATGGGCGTCCACTTGACCTTCTTAAACAGGGCCACAGCGGTAATGGGCACGTAGGTGGCCATAAAGAAGGGGAAACTAAAGGAGTACAAAATCTTTTTCCCAGCGCTGGCATGGATCTTTTTCCACTCGCTGATCACAGTCAGCAGGCCCATGGCATAAAACAGCAGATATAGGCTGCATAGGGACCGGAACAGGGACCAGAAGATAGAGATAAATGCCTGGTCCTTGGCCAGCAGGGACACATAGATACCTGCACAGTTGCAGATGATTGCGACAGAGGAGAGCACAAACATCAGGAGGACTGTCATAGCCATGTCAAAGCAGGCAAATTTGTGCTCTGCCGTGAAGATACCGGTCAAAAGCTGGCCCCCATAATTTCGGGCAATTTGCAAATTGCCCTTGGACCAGCGGAGCCGCTGGTTCCAGGACTGGACAAAGGAAACGGGCTGCTCATCATAGAGGACAGCGTTGTGGCAGTAGCCGACTTTTTCCCCGTGGAGGATACTGTCTACCGTAAACTCAATGTCTTCTGTCAGCAGGAAATGTTTCCAGCCACCCAATTCGTCCAAAATCTCATGGTGTACCAAAAACCCTGTGCCGGAGATGGCGCAGCTGGTGCCCAAGAGCATCCGGGCGTTGTTTAAGGACTTGGCCTCCCGCAAAAACCAGATGGAGTAAGAGGCGGAAATCCAGTTGCTGCTAAAGTTTTTGGAGTTCCGGTAGCTGGTGATGATCCGGTACCCGGCGGAGAACGTCTTATTCATTTCCCGTATGTAATTCTCATCTAACAGATTGTCCGCATCAAAGACGAAGTAGCCGTCGTATTGCTTGTCCGGATAAAACCGGTGAATGCGGGAAAGCAGGAAGTCCAGGCTATAGCCTTTGCCCACTTCCAAGCGGTTAAACCGCTCCCAGACCGTCGCCCCGGCGTCCTCCGCCACTTGAGCGGTGTTGTCTGTGCAGTTATCCGCCACTACATAGATGTCCACGTAATCTGAGGGGTAATTTTGGTTTTGTATGCTTTCGATCAGCTGGCCGATCACCGCTTCCTCATTTCTGGCGGAGATCAGGGCGGCAAAACGGTGATAGGGCGCCTCTGAAAGTTGCAGAGGCTTTTTTACCAAGGCCACAAACACATAGAAGAATTGGTATGCAGAGCACAGAGTGAATATAACTGCAATGACTGTGTTGATGGTTTGTAAGATTTCCATATGACCGCTCCTCATTGAACAGATCGTTTTTTTACATA
>CAZXRD010000014.1:0-8289 GCA_964642465.1 uncultured Oscillospiraceae bacterium
GGCACCAGTACAAAAAAACGGGTGGCGTTTAACCAAATGATTGCGAATGCCAAAGCCGGAAAGTTTGACCTGATTGTCACCAAAGAGGTGAGCCGGTTTTCCCGGAATATTCTAGACACCATTGCCTATACCCGGCAGTTGCGTGCCTGGGGGATCGGTGTTCTCTTTTTGACAGACGGGATCAACAGCTTGGATGCGGATGCCGAATTGCGGCTCTCCTTGCTGGGAAGCATTGCCCAGGAAGAGAGTCGGAAAATCTCTGCTCAGGTCAAGTGGGGGCAGATGCGCAGTATGGAACAAGGCGTTGTATTTGGCCGTCCGCTTTTGGGCTATGACATGCAGAATGGCAAACTATCTGTCAATCCGCAAGGGGCGAGGCTGGTACAGAGCATATTTTACCAGTATGTCTATGGGGGCAAAAGTGCTGCCGCCATTGCAAAGGAATTGACAGATGCGGGATGCCGGACATTGACTGGCGGCACGAGCTGGCGCAGCAGTACCATTTTAAAGATTTTGAAGAATGAGAAATACTGTGGTGACCTATTACAAAAGAAGACGTGGACACCGGATTATTTAAGCCACAAGAAGCAGTACAATCACGGGGAAGAACCCTTTGTCTTTCTAAAAGACCACCATACGGCCATTGTCAGCCGCCATGTATGGGAAACAGCACAAAAGGAGATGGCCCGCCGGTGCAGAAAAAGCCGCCAGGAGACAGGCAGCGGCCGGCAACATCTTCTATCCGGAAAGCTGCGCTGCGGCATATGCGGACACAGTTTTGTGGCCAAAAAGCGCACCAACAGCAGGGGGGAATACCTAGTTTGGCGCTGTTCCTCACCAGAATGTTCGATTGGTTACCAGTTGCGGGATGATGCGGCGTTGGATGCTGTTTATCAAGCTGTGGAAACCCTTCCGTTGGACAAAGAGGCAGTTGTAACGGGAGTATTGGATGTTGTGCAGACAGCAGCAATGGATTTTAAGGCGAATAGAGATGTTCAGATCAAGGAAAAAGAGCAGAGAATGCAAACAGCAAGGGAAAAGAAAAAACGTGTTTTAGACGCTTTTTTGGCCGGATGCATATCGGAAGCCGATATGCAATTCATGAACACAGCCCTGCTTTTATAGGCATTTGCTTGCATCCATTGTTTTATGTCCCGGCCGGCTTTTGCAGCTTCACTTAAGGCATTTGCCGCTGTGTTGGACATTCGCTTTGGTTCCGGATGCAAGGGCAAAAGAGATCTCCAATAAAGAAACCGTATAGGTCTACCTATTGTAAAGAAATTTTTATTCCGCTACACTATTTCTATCTTTACAATAGGGAGGAATCGGGAGATGCAACATTTCCAGTTCTCAGGGGAGCATTACCGGATAGGCGTGGAGCGGGGAAGACGCTTTCAACAGGCGGGCATAACATTTCCCTTACAATTAGATGCTTTTCAATTAGCGCACGGGCACAAGAGCCTGCTTTTGTTACAGGATTGCTTTCCAGAAGTTTGTAAGGAGATGCAGGGCTTTTGTGATACCATGCACATCGATTATTCATCCTTTGCCGCATGGATGCTGTGTATGGGCTGCTGCATGTATAATTTAAAACAGAATCTACCTGTGGAAGTGCGGGGCTGTACCGCTTTTGCCTTTACAAAAGACGGCCATGTTCTCTACGGCCGAAACAATGATTTGCCGCCTTATCTACGCAAGGATTGTAAAAGCGAGCTCTATATGCCAGCGGGCGGCAATAGCTTTTGGCTGACAACCTCTTCGTTTATCAATGGGGAAGAGGGACTCAATGCCCACGGCTTGGCTGTAGCGATGACGTTTGTCATGACCCGGTTAGAGAAAATTCGGCCAGGGTTAAACGCCTGTTTTCTTGTCCGCTATTTATTGGAAAAGGCGGACTCTACCGCACAGGCCCTATCCATGCTGATGGATTTGCCGGTGGCTTCCAATTACAATATTTTACTGGCTGACCGCCAAGGACATATGGCTGTTGTGGAATGTACGCCACAACGAAAGCATGTCCGCTAAGCGGAAAATTTCCCTGGAGGACATGAGATATGTGCAGTAAATAGCTTTATTTCACCGGAAATGCACACATACGACGATGCACATGGGGAGGATTACAACGCCGCAGAAAGATATCGAGTGGTTTCAAATCCATATTCCTACCTTTCATGGCAATTTGATTACAGCTAAACAGAAACTCTTAAAAGGGGAATACGGATTTTTGTGTCACTATGACCAGGAGCCGGATTTTGAAACGGTGTGGAGTTCTATATTTGACCTGCGGACCCTTCAGATTTATCAAGCATCGGGAGACCCACGGAAAAACACATTTCAGGTGGAAAATGGATTACGAGAAATTGGGATTCCTCCACAATAAAAGGAAGGGACAGTTGAACAAAACTGTCCCTTCCTTTTATTCGTATATAGTTTAGGATTGCTTTGCATCTTCAGACACGGCTTTGGACTTCTTTCCGCCGATGCTGAGAATCAAGTTTAAAATAATGCCAAAGATAGCGGCGCCGGCAATGCAGGGGATATTAACACCAAAGAAGGGGATGTTGCCGCCAAAAGCGTACTGACCGCCAATGCCGATGATCATAATGCTGGCAATAACGGCGATGTTCTTGGAGCTGAACATGTCCACTTTCTTTTCAATCATAATGGCGATGCCCTGTGCAGCAATAGCGCCGAACAGATAAATCTCCAGCCCGCCGATTACTGCCAAAGGAATGGCGTAGATGGCCTGAATCAGGGGCGTAAAGAAGGACATCACCATAGCGATGATCGCTGCAACGATCAGAACCGGCACAGAGAACACCCGGGTAATGGCCATGGTGCTGATGTTTTCGCCGTAGTTGGTACCGGCAGGGCCGCCCACAAACCCGGAGATCATATCGCAGATGCCGTCGCCAATCAAGTTCAAATGCAGCTTGCTGGCCAGGTCATAGACCTTGCCAGTTTTCTTTTTCTTAGCAATGTCATTGACATAGATGTCGAGCTGATAAATGTGGGCTGTAGACTCGGGGATTGTCGCTATGGCGATAGGCATAATTGCCAAGACCGCTTCCCAAGAGACTTTCGGCAAGGTAAACGCTGGGACGGCAATGGGACCGGCAGACCAGAGAGAAGCGGAAATGGCCTCTTCTGGAATGGAACGGAAGAGATTCAAAGAGTCGCCGCCGATCAGCGCCAACAGGCCGGCTACTACGCAGCCAACCGCAGCTCCTAGCAAAAGGGGCAGCTGACCCAAGAAGCCCTTTAGGTAGTGGGAGAACAGTACGGTGGAGATCAGTGTTGCCAGGGAGACAACCCATACCCAATTGGTGTTGACCGCAGCAACGGCAGCTCCCTTTGCCAGGGCGGCGGGTGCCGCATCGCTCAAAGCATTCCCAGCTAAGGTGAGGCCAATAATCATGGCCACGGGGCCGGTGATCGAAGCAGGCAGGACTTTTTCTACCGCATTTTTCCCAGCCAATTTGACAAGCAGACCGGCGGCGATGGAGACAAAACCGGACATGATAATGCCAAACTGCGCATAGGAAATAGCCTCGCCCGGCATTACTGCAGTCGTGCCGTTTAGCCAGTTGGCCAGCTGCACTTGGGCTTCTGGGCTTAAGCGGGAGATGATGGACTCACTGGTCATTAGACTGATGACCGCTGTTAAATAGGCAAAACTGGAGCCATAGTACAGCGGGATTTTCTTGCCCGTAATCAAAATAAAGCAAATGGTAGCCAGACCGCTGGCAAAAATAGTGGTAGAGACTTGGAACCCCGTGACAAGCGCCACTGTGACCGTTGCAGGGAACATGACAATGACCTGCTGAATGGCGTACAATAGCAGCTTCCCAAAGGGTGGCCGCTCATCCGGCAAATAGCCGACTACGCCGCTTTTGAGCGTATTCATAAAACTTCTCTCCTTTTCCTCTCTTTATCCTCCCAGGACAAATTTTGACTCTTTGCCCAAAATCATAACATATTCCTACAGGAAATACAAGCTGACAGAGCGGCAAGCAAAAATTTTTCTTCTTTCCTATATGTTCCATTATAAACACGATATTCCTATGTCGGTGAGCAGACCACGGAGTTCCGGATAGGGCATAGAAAAACGCTGGCTCAAATAGCGCAGGGAAGCGCCCAGCTCCCCATCGGGCCCGCCGTATTGGCTGATGATAAATTTTGCCAGGGCGGGGTTGGGATTTTTGATTTTGACCGGGTATTGCAGTTTCTTTTCATATACAAACATGCCTTATGCCTCCGTTCCCGTTTTGTATTCCCAAGGCCAGGGATCCTTTAGCCAAGTGTATTTTTTGGCGTCGGCAATATCTCCTTGAGAGATAGGGCCGTAGAGTTGTACATATTTTTTCCGGCCTTTTTGATAGAGTGCGGAGAACTCTTGGAATATGGCAAAGGCATCTGCATCCTCTTGGTGTGTATCCAGATAAAGCTGTAATTCATCCAATACAAAGCTTAGGGCCATCAGATCGCCCAGAGGCGTATTGGCATAGGGATTTGTTTCATTGGAGATATTTTTCCACGGTAGATCCAGTCCAGGGAAAAGTGTGCCACGGGCCAAAGCAAGGTCTGCTCCATATTGCGGTGGGTTTTCACACTGGAAAGGTACGTAAGGGACTGCCAGGGGGGCACAGCTATCTAATGTGCCGCTCTTATAGTCGCAGGCGGCAGTCTTATTGGCAATTCGTTTTTCGTCCACAGTATTCCTCCTAAGTTAAGCGTTGCAGATCTCAAGCCTGCATCCCATAGTATGATGGAGGGAAGAATTTGGCCAACCATAGGAATCTTCCGTTTTGCAGAAAAAACTTGCTATTGAGACAAAAACTGAATATACTGTCCTTGTAAGTAAGATGTTTTTCGAAAAATAACATGGATAAAAAATATCCGCCAGTTGAGAAAGGGTTGCAGGTGCTGTGACGATATTTATTATTGAAGATGATCTAGATATCCGAGAGATGGAAAGCTATGCGCTTCGGAATAGTGGTTTTGATGTCATGGAATTTGAAGATGCAGAGGGGTTTTATCAAGCTTGTAAAGAGAATCTCCCTGATCTAGTGGTGATGGACATCATGCTGCCGAAAGAAGACGGCCTTTCTATTTTAAAGAAATTGCGGGCAAATCCGGAAACGCAGCAAATACCGATTATGATGGTTACGGCGAAGGGGACTGAGTTGGATAAGGTCCGTGGTTTGGATATGGGCGCAGATGATTACCTGTCTAAGCCTTTTGGGGTCATGGAATTTATTTCTCGGGTCAAAGCGCTGCTGCGCCGCACGCCGGTTACGCAGCAGACGGTTAGTCCGTTGCTGGTATGCGGCGGCATCTCTATGGATGATTCCCGGCACCGGGTGCTTTCTGACGGGGAAGTTTGCGAGCTCACCTATAAGGAATATGAGCTTTTGAAATTGCTGCTGATCAATCAGAGCATCGTCCTCACCAGAGAAAAGATCCTGGACAGTGTCTGGGGGTATGGCTATGAAGGGGAGTCCCGTACAGTAGACATGCATATCAAGACACTGCGGCAAAAATTGAAGCAAAATGGCTCTGCTATCAAAACAGTTCGCAATGTAGGTTACAAATTAGAAGCATAAGCATTTTACAAAGACCTTGTAAAAAAACAGCTTGTCAAAAGAAAAAGCCTGTTTCAAGACTGGCTTTTCCATTGACAAGCTGTTTCTATTTGTTGGTTTTCTTGTCGGAATATCTGTGGTATAATACCCCATAGTTGCAGATGGCAAATAACGATCATGCGTATAGCTGAAAGCCTCTTCTCATAAATTAAAAAGAGGGGGGAGGCAATATGAAAGCAATACACGATAAGCGGCGGTTTTTTTCGGCATACTCGGTATGATTTTGCTTGTGTCGGCAGTGGGCTTTTTTTATGCCCGTCAGCCGGCAGCTATGGTTTTTTCGCCTTTGGTGCAAATGGATGGGCCGGTGTTGATTATTGACCCTGGCCATGGTGGAGCGGACGGCGGGGCGGTATCTGACTCTGGCACTATTGAAAGTGCAATCAACTTGGAGATCGCATTAAAATTGGAGCAGATTTTAGGCCTTTTTGGGGTGAATTTTGTATTGACCCGCACGACGGAAACCATTGATTATCCGGAAAGTGCAGAAACACTGCGGGAAAAGAAAGTTTACGATCAACACCAGCGAGTGGAGCTGGTGAACAGCTATTCCCAGGCAGTGCTGATTAGCATTCACCAGAATAAGTACACGACTTCCTCGCCATCTGGTGCACAGGTTTTCTATGCACCCACCAATGGCAGTATGGAGTTAGCGGTTTCTATGGAAGGCGTATTGTCAAACGTGCTGCAGCCGGAAAATGTGCGCTCCACTACCCAAATTGCCGATAGCATTTATTTAATGAACTCCATTCGATGCCCTGCCATTTTGATCGAGTGCGGCTTTCTCTCCAATCCGGCAGAGGCAGAACTTTTAACTACAGACGCTTATCAGACCAAATTGGCAGCTGGCATCGCATCGGGATATTTTGTACACTATATTGCATTGCAGGCCAGCTATTTTGGAGGCAGTTATGAAGTCTAAAACCGTATACTATTGCACCAACTGCGGGAATGAGACCCCAAAGTGGCAGGGGCAGTGCTATGTCTGCGGCAGTTGGGATACCATTATAGAGGCGCCTGCTCCCCAGAAAAGACAAGGCCGGGGAGTAGCTGCGGCAGCAGTCCATCAATCTCGGAGTAAGGCTGCACCGATTGCTCAAGTGGATACGGAGGAAGAGATTCGATTTTCCACTGGCATGGGGGAGCTGGACCGGGTTCTTGGTGGTGGTGCGGTGAAAGGCTCTCTTGTGTTGGTGGGCGGCGCACCGGGCATTGGAAAGTCCACACTGTTGCTTCAAATCTGTGGGGCATTCACCCGGTTTGCCCGAGTTCTCTATGTAACGGGCGAAGAGTCCCAGCGGCAGCTAAAGATGCGGGCGGACCGCTTGGGCATTGACAGCCAAGAGATCTATGTGTTGGCAGAGACCAATATGGAGGATATTCTCGCCTCTGTGGAAGATGTGAAGCCGGATATTTTAATCATTGACTCTATCCAAACTGTCTATAACCCTGAAATAACGGCTGCTCCAGGCAGTATCAGCCAAGTGAAGGACTGCACCATGACGCTGATGCAGCTGACCAAAGGAGGAGACCTGACTACCTTTGTGATTGGCCACGTGAATAAAGAGGGATCTATTGCAGGGCCCAAGGTTTTGGAGCATATGGTGGACTGTGTTTTGTACTTTGAAGGGGAACAGTCGTTGGCTTACCGCATTCTGCGGGCAGACAAAAACCGATTTGGCTCGACCAATGAGATCGGCGTCTTTGAAATGAGCAATAGTGGTCTTGTCCAGGTGGAAAACCCCTCGGAGATGCTTTTGTCCGGCCGGCCGGAGAATACGCCGGGTACCTGCGTCACCTGCGTCATGGAAGGGACAAGGCCTCTACTGGCTGAAATTCAAGCTCTAGTGGCGCCAACAAACTTCAATGTGCCCCGGCGGACATCTAACGGCCTAGATTATAACCGGGCGATGCTGATCCTAGCTGTTTTAGAAAAGCGAGGCGGCCTAAAAGTGGCCGCCAGCGACGTATATATCAATGTAATTGGCGGCCTCTCCCTGGACGAGCCGGCGGCAGACTTGGCCGCCATTTTAGCGGTTGCGTCCAGTTATCTGGACAAGCCCGTACCCAGTGACGTAGTGGCCGTCGGGGAAGTAGGGCTTACTGGTGAGCTTCGGGCAGTCTCCTCTATTAGCCAGCGCCTGTCAGAAGTTCGCCGTTTGGGCTTTAAAAAATGCATTCTCCCAGAAAAATGTGGAAAGATTACGCCTGTGCCCGGCTTGGAGCTCATTCCAGTTGCCACGATGCAGGCGGCGATCCGGGCGCTGTTTGCCCCGTCGGTTTCTTAGTGGCGCCCTTTTCCCGTCGAATGTAGTAGATGCAATCGGCATCTTGCTGTATCTGCGTGCCCATAGAGGCGGCGTGTTCTAAATTACAGTATCCGTCTTTTTGGTAGACGCAATCATGGGAACAGGTAATTAAATTCATGGTCCAATCCCTCCGCAGCTTTATTTTCTTTCAAAATGGTCTATATTATGAGGGATGGATAAGGGAAATGCTTTCCTGTTGAGAAAGAGAGGCACAATAAACACCATGATCAGGCACAGATTCTTTGCCGTTATACTTATATGTCTGCTATGGATATCTCTTATAGGCTGTGGTGCAGATGCGCCATCTCCGTCCCAAGATGTAGAAATTTCACCTA
>CAZXRD010000014.1:8389-9749 GCA_964642465.1 uncultured Oscillospiraceae bacterium
TGTGGTAGATGTAACCTTTGACCCGGAAACCCATACGGTTGCAGTGATACAGAACTTGAATTATGTCAACCAAACGGAGACAACGCTGACGGACATGTACGTCAACCTAATTTCCAACGCTTTTGCAGCCGATGGCGGGGGTACGGATGTAACATCCGTTTCCGTGGAGGGGCAAGCTGTTTCTCTCGATCAAGTAGAGGGAACAGTTTATGTGCTGCGTTTTCCAGAGCCCGTAGAAGCTGGGGCTTCCGTAGATTTAGAAATGGTTTACACGGTGCGTATCCCCAATATTGAAAATAGATTTGGTTGGCAAGACGGGATACACAATGTGGGAAATTTCCTGATTACGCCATCGGTCTGGGAAGATGGCGGTTGGGTCTGTGCGCCTTATGTGGACTTGGGAGATGCATTCTATACAGACTTAGCAAATTATCGTGTAACGATTCATGTGCCGGATGGCTGGGGCGTAGCCGCCACCGGTACCAATGATGGGACCGGTACATACCGAGCTGAGCGTGTGCGGGACTTTGTTTTCTGTGCCAGCGACGGGTTTGAGACCCTACAGGCACAGGTAGATGACACCGAAGTGTTGGTATATTATCGGGATGGTATGTCCATTACGGCACAGCGAACTTTGGAGACAGCCCAAAAAGCACTAACCCTTTATAATGAACGGCTGGGGAAATACCCTTATGAGACCCTTTCCTTGGTGCTCAGCGGTATGACCAGCGGTGTGTTGGGTACGGAATATCCGACTTTGGTTATGGTTGGACCGGAGATTTCCCTGGAAACCATAGAGGAAGAGGGAACATCAGAAGCTGAACAAAACAGTTACTGTCGAGAGTTAGACAAAACAGTGGCCCATGAGATCGCCCATCAGTGGTTTTACGGCATTGTCGGAAACGACCAGATTCGTTATCCCTGGCTGGATGAAGGCCTTTGCCGCTTTGCCGAGATGCTCTATGAAGAGGCTTATCCGCCGGAAGAACCCCAGGCGGAATGGGCATTTCCACTACAGGAGTATTTAGAAGACACTTGGAAGCAACTGGAAGATAGCGGAACGGGTGCAGGGGAATTACAATATGATTTATATTATTGGACAGAGATGGAACCTGCAGACTATGGAACGATCTATTATAACGGGGCTAGTTTATTTTACGGGATACGGGAACAGCTTGGTACAGAGGTGTTCAATCGAGCCCTGCGGCAATATGTAGATACGTTTGCCTGGACATTTGTAACACCGGATGGTTTTCGGGCGTATTGGAACCATTACGGAGACTTTGATGCAATCTTTGCTATTTATGGCGTACAGGCATAAGCGTTACAAAACGATAAACACCGATTATACCGATTATAA
>CAZXRD010000014.1:9849-21135 GCA_964642465.1 uncultured Oscillospiraceae bacterium
TGGCGTACAGGCATAAGCGTTACAAAACGATAAACACCGATTATACCGATTATAAAGATATAAAGAATAAAAACGATTTTATTAACATCGGACAAGCTTTTTTAAGGTAGCATGCAATACAAAGATAAAAACACCACAGCGGTGGGAACCTGCCAGGCGGTTTCTGCGTCTATTTAAAAGCGTAATTCTTGGACAACCCCTACTCCGAATTGAACAAAATTTTTATTTTGTTCAATTTTATGTGTGGCCAAGCCTGGCCTTTCCTTTTTGTGTTTGGGAGGTCAAAAATACATGGCAGTAAACTATCGAGATGAAGCGCCGGAAATCATCCGAGGATTTCTCATTTATCATGAAACCATTAAAGGCCATTCGGCCAAAACTGTGGATGAGTATTACCTAGATCTGCGCACGTTTTTTCGATACATGAAAATTGTGAAAGGCAAAGTTCCTAGAGACACCGAACTAGAAAATATCTCTATTTCAGATGTGGATTTGGATTTTGTAAAAAGTGTAACGCTGTCGGATGTCTATGAGTACCTCGCCTTTCTCTCTCGAGACCGTGTTAGAAACCACAATAGCCGGGTTCCTCAGCACGGACTAAGCGCCAGTAGCAGGGCTCGAAAAATTTCCACGATCCGCTCCTATTATAAATATTTAACGATGAAGGCCAAAGTGTTAAGCGAGAATCCTGTACAGGACTTGGATTCCCCAAAGCTAAAAAAGGGTCTTCCCCGCTATCTCAGTCTAGAAGAGAGCGTGGATCTCCTCTCCGTGGTGGACGGACCGTATCAGGCTAGGGATTTTTGCATCCTTACTTTATTTTTAAATTGTGGCCTGCGGATCTCTGAACTCGTTGGATTGAACCTGTCCGATATCGGTGCAGATCACATCCGGGTTCTGGGCAAAGGCAATAAGGAACGGGTGGTCTATTTAAACGACGCCTGTGTTTCTGCTATCAATACCTATTTGCAGGAACGAAAAAAAATTGCCGCCATAGATCGGGAGGCTTTTTTCCTCTCCCGGCAACGGAAGCGGATTAGCCGGTCCACTGTCCATGCCCTGGTCAAGAAATATTTGGCCAAGGCCGGACTGGACAGCAGCCAGTACTCCCCCCACAAATTGCGGCATACAGCGGCAACGTTGATGTTGCAAAATGGCGTGGATGTGCGGACATTACAAGAGCTGTTGGGGCATGAACACCTCAATACGACGGAGATTTATACTCACGTAGACAATTCTGAGCTTCGCATTGCTGCTGCGGCAAATCCTTTGGGGAAAGTCAAGGTTCCCCCTAAGAAAAAAGACAAAGATGTTTCACAAGATGATAGATAAAAAATAAACGAGGAACTGAGGTCGTTTTCCTATGGTTTTTTCAAGCGTCATTTTTATCTTCTTTTACCTGGTTGTTGTACTGGCCCTATACTACATTGTGCCGTTTAAGTGGCGCAATGTAGTGCTTTTTGTTGTCAATCTGATTTTCTACTCTCCATGGCGTACTGATTGCCAGGTATCAGGAACGGAACCGCCCAAGAGACGCAAAGATCTGTCTCATCTCCTCTGTGGTTACCAGTCTCCTGCTTCTGGGCTTTTTTAAGTACTATGATTTTATTGCGACTTCCCTCAATTCCATCGGGATTTCCTTTATAAAACCGCTGGGTATCTCTCTCCCCATTGGTATCTTCTTCTATACATTCCAGACCATGTCCTACACCATTGATGTCTATCGCCGGGATACGCAGGTGCAAAAGGATTTTATTGCCTATGGGACGTATGTAGCCCTCTTCCCCCAGTTGATTGCCGGCCCCATTGTCCGGTATCAGGATGTAGCCGATCAGATGAAATCCCGTGTTTGCAATTCCGATGTGTTTGCCTCTGGCGTGCGTCGGTTTATGGTGGGACTTGGGAAAAAAGTGCTGTTGGCTAACAACATTGGCCAGCTGTGGAACGTATACCAGGAGATGGCGCCGGGCAGCCTCTCTGTAACGGGGGCCTGGCTGGGTTTGATCGCCTTCTCGTTCCAATTATACTTTGATTTTTCCGGCTATTCCGATATGGCCATTGGTCTTGGCCGTATGCTGGGATTCGAATTCTTGGAAAACTTTAATTACCCCTACATCTCTAAGAGCATCTCTGAATTTTGGCGGCGCTGGCACATCTCCTTGGGCACCTGGTTCCGGGAGTATGTGTATATCCCCTTAGGCGGCAACCGAGTGGGCAAAGGCCGGCTTCTGTTTAACTTGCTGGTCGTTTGGATGCTCACCGGCATTTGGCACGGCGCCAACTGGAATTTCCTGATCTGGGGCCTATACTACGCTGTATTGATTATCCTCGAACGTCTGTTCTTAGGAAAGCTCCTGGATCGATTGCCCGCTTGGGTGGGACATGTCTACGCCCTGTTCTTTGTGGTATTGGGCTGGGCCCTGTTCTCTATTGAGGATATGAGTGCTGCCCTATCCTACATTTCAGCCATGTTTGGTGGGAACGGCGTACTGATTGATGATACAGCGATTTATTATCTGCGCAACTACGGCGTGTCCCTGATCATCTTGGCCCTGGCCTCTACCCCCCTGCCGACCAAGCTGTATAATAAACTTTCTGAAAAGCAACAGGCTATTGCTGCCCCTTGCATTATTGCACTAATGCTGGTTGTGTGTACGGGTTATCTGGTAGACGCTACCTACAACCCCTTCTTGTATTTCCGGTTTTAAGGAGGTGTATCGTATATGAAAAAATCTACAAAACGTTCGAATCTGTTGCAGGTCATCCTGTTTTGTGGTTTCATTGGAATCTTTTTTTACTCAATGTGATTCTGCCGGACAAGACCTTTTCCCAACAGGAGAACCGTCAACTGGCCCAATTTCCCGCATTCACGTGGTCGGACCTTGCCTCCGGTCAATATATGCAAGATTTTGAAAAATATACGACCGATCAGTTTGTCGGCCGGGACAACTGGATCGCCATCAAGTCTACCTTTGAACAGCTCCTGGGTAAGACAGAAAACAACGGCGTATACATCTGTTCAGACGATACGCTGATTCCCCGGTTTGATGAGCCAGACCACGACCTGGTAGAGCAAAACATTCAAGCGATTAATAATTTGGTAGAAAATGCAGACGTGCCTGTATACTTGGGTGTGATTCCGGGCGCTGTAGAGATCTGGGATTACCGCCTCCCTGCCTATGCTCCCAACTACGACCAGGCGGAGCTGATCCGGGATATCTATAATGGCTCTACTGCAGAAAATATTGATATTTATAGTGCGCTAGAAGCTCATAAGGAAGAGTATATCTACTACCGTACGGACCACCACTGGACAAGCCTGGGTGCCTACTATGGCTATACGGCTATTGCAGAGGCCATGGGACTGACGCCGAGGCCCTTGTCCGATTATACAGACCGGGAAGTGGTCTCAGACAGCTTTTACGGTACAACCTATTCGTCTTCCGGCATTCGCAACATTGCCCCGGATGAGATTGAGATCTTTGTCCGCAACGATAACCTGCATATTTTGCGATATGACAGCACAGAACCGGTGGAAGGCTCCCTCTACGATTTCAGCTATCTGGAGGTTAAAGACAAATACTCTATGTTCTTAGGCGGCAATGCCCCGCTGGTAACCATTGAGACCGAGAACACGGATGCCCCCTCCCTGCTGATTCTGCGGGACTCCTATACAGACAGCCTGGTTCCTTTCCTGTTGGAGCATTTTAGCGAGATCCATTTGATCGACCTGCGGTATTACCGGTTGAGTATTGATGAGTATATGGACGAGCATGAGATCGACAATGTTTTGGTGCTCTATGGAGCCTCCAATTTCTCAGAAGACGCCAATATTTTTATGGCGGGACGCTAAATAATAAAAAAGGTGGAGACAAATTGTCTCCACCTTTTTTATGTGTTTTACATCGTGATCTTACGGAAGTTTTTCTTACCCCGGCGCACGACCAAGCCATTTTTCAGCTGGTCTTCCCCATAGGTAGTTCCAAAACTCTGGATTTTCTCCCCATCCACTTCTACGCCGCCCTGCTGTACAGCCCGGCGGGCCTCCGACTTGGAGGGGCAGAGCCCACTCTTTTGGAGGATTGTTAAAATGTCAATTTGTCCATCGGTGAGATCATCCGCTGTAAGCACGGTTGTGGGCATTTCACTGGCGCCGCCGCTGGCAAACAGGGACCGGGACGTCTCCTGGGCTGCCGTGGCGTCCGCCTCGCTATGGACCAGCTTGGTGAGCTCATAGGCCAGGATCTCCTTGGCCTGGTTCAGTTGGGCCCCTTCCCACTTAGCCATCTCGTCGATCTGATCCAGCGGCAAATCCGTGAGCATCCGCAGGCACTTAATTACATCGGCGTCGTCAATATTCCGCCAGTACTGGTAGAATTCATAGGGAGATGTCTTGTTGGGATCTAGCCACACAGCACCAGCCTGGGTCTTGCCCATCTTCTTCCCTTCTGAGGTGAGAAGCAAAGTGATGGTCATGGCATAGGCGTCTTTGCCGAGCTTCCGGCGGATTAGTTCTGTGCCGCCCAGCATGTTGGACCACTGGTCATCGCCGCCGCACTGCAAATTGCAGCCTACTGTTTGGAACATGTGGTAGAAGTCATAGGACTGCATAATCATGTAGTTGAATTCCAAGAAACTGAGGCCCTTTTCCATCCGCTGCTTATAACACTCGGCCCGCAGCATGTTGTTTACAGAGAAGCAAGCCCCCACTTCCCGCAGCAGCTCTACATAGTTGAGCTTCAGCAGCCAATCGGCGTTATTCAGCATCAGGGCCTTGCCTTCGGAAAAGTCAATGAACTTACTCATTTGCTGCTTAAAGCAATCACAGTTGTGCTGTATCGTCTCCACCGTCATCATGGAGCGCATATCTGTCCGGCCGGAGGGATCACCGATCATGCCGGTGCCGCCGCCGATCAAAGCGATGGGCCGGTTTCCTGCCCGCTGCAAACGGCGCATCAGCATTAGAGCCATAAAATGGCCCACATGCAGGGAGTCGGCGGTTGGGTCAAAGCCAATATAAAACGTGGCTTTGCCGTTATTGATCAGCTCTTTGATCTCCTCCTCATCCGTCACCTGGGCGATTAAGCCACGGGCCTGCAGTTCGTCATAAATGGTCATTTTTCTGTCTCCTTTTCTCTCTTCTATAATAAAGTTTTTCCAGGGTTTTTAATAAAAAAACGCCCTCTGTCCATTTGGACAGAGGGCGTTCGTTCACGCGGTACCACCTCTGGTTCGCCGCTTTTTCACAAAAGCGGCCTCATGGAGTGATCAGTCTTACTCCGGCGCAATAACGGGCGCACCCGACACAGCCCTAATACGCCAACGGCGGTTCAGGCAGCTGCTCCGAGGTGTATTCACTGGAAATCGCTCTCCCCCTTTCACCAAACGGGGGTTCTCTGGGCAGCGATAGGCCAGCTACTATTCCTCATCATAGCGATCGCAATATAGGATTTTGATGTACTATAACATAGACGGTGCCCATTGTCAATCCCCAGGCAGCCGGTAAAATATGCGTACGTTTAAAAATCAGGGGTGCTATTGTAACGACTGTTTATACCGTTTGGCATTTTGCAATGCCTCTTCAGCACTCTCTAAGGCCGCTGCTGTGACATGGTCGCCGGAAGACATCCGTGCCAATGCTTCTTTCCGCTGTGCATGATCCAGCGTCTGTATTGCTGTAAAGGTGCGGCCGTCCATTTCCCGCTTCTCGATGAGAAAGTGGGTATCTGCCATCACCGCAATCTGTGGCAGATGGGTCACACAGATCACCTGCCGGTGCATAGCCAGCTGGGCCAGTTTCTCTCCCACTCGCTGGGCCGCTACCCCGGATACGCCGGTATCAATTTCATCGAAAATCATGGTTTCAATCCCGTCGTTTTCGGATAAGACATTTTTCATCGCCAGCATAATCCGAGAGAGTTCCCCGCCAGAGGCAATCTTGCTGATCCGGCCCAGTTCCTCTCCAGCGTTGGCAGATAGCAAAAACCGAACGACATCTTTTCCGGACTTGTCTAGCCCACCAGGGCAAGTTTTCTCTGTAAATTCCACCCGGAACCGGACAGAGGGCATATTCAGCTGGGCCAGTTCTTGCAAGATCCGTTTTTCCAGCTCCTGAGCGGCAGCCCTTCTCTGCGCAGACAGGTCTTCTGCAGCTTCCTTGGCCGCAGCATACTGGGCCTGCAGCTGTTTTTCTAAATGTTGGACTCGATCGGCGGCGTATTCAATGGTATCCAGCTCTTTTTTTGCCTGTTCCAAGTAGGATAGCATGTCGGCTTCCGAACTACCATATTTACGAGAGAGTTTGCTAAGCTGATCTAGCCGGCGTAAAAGGGCATCTAGATCCTCTGGCGTAAAATCCAAGCGGTCCCTTAAGTCTCGCAGTTGCTCAGCAACATCTTCTGCCGCATACTGCAGTTCTTGGATTTTTGCCTCCATAGGGGAAAGATCAGGGGAATACCGGCTGGCCTGGCCGACAGCCGCCGCCGCCTCCCCCAACAGATCGGTTACCCCGGCCTGCTCCTCCAGGCCGTAGAGACATGCAAAGGCAGTCTCAATGTTGCCTGTGAGTTTTTCCGCATGGGTAAGCAGTACCCGCTTAGCTTCCAGCTCGTCCCACTCCCCGGGACGGATATGGGCGGCTTCCAACTCGTCAATTTGCCGCTGCAGTTCTTCTACCCGCCTGGCCTTTTCCCCTTCGTCCATCTCCAATTCAGCAATAGCCTTTTGAGTATCTTGATAGGCGGCATAGGCGGCTTGATAGGTCCGGCGTAAATCATCTAAATTTCCGAAGTTATCTAAATACTGCAGGTGATAGTTTTCGTTTAAAAGATGCTGTCCATCGTTTTGTCCATGTATATCCAGCAGCAAGCTCCCCAAATCCCGCAACTGATGGGCTGTGACGGGTACGCCGTTAATCCGGCACACACTTCTTCCATCCGCTGCAATTCGCCGCAGCAAAGAGAGCTCCTGGTCTTCACAGGGCAAGCCGTTTTCTGCACACCAATGCTCTGCGGCAGCAGACGAAAAGATCGCTGTTACCAAGGCGTTTTCTGCACCAGAACGCACCAAATCTTTGGAGACCCGTCCCCCTAAGACGGCGCCAATGGCGTCAATGACGATGGATTTACCAGCGCCAGTTTCACCCGTAAGCACGTTCATGCCGGGAGAAAAGGCAATGTCTGCCTGCTGGATAACCGCAATATTCTCTATATGGAGAAACGATAGCATGGTTTGCCTCCCTCTCTCTTACAGCAGTGCGGTGATCTCCCGGCAGAGGGCTGCTGCCGCATCATTGTCACGCATAGCCAAAAAGGCGGTATCATCCCCGGCAATCGTGCCGACTAACCCCTCTATGCGCATGGAATCCAAAGTGGAGCAAGCGGCGGAAGCCAGGCCAGGCAGAGTTTTCAAGACAACAATATTTTGCGCACAGGCAAATTCTGTGACACTCTCTTTAAAGATCGCCTTTAGCTTGGGCGCAAGCTCTGCTGACGCTGGCTGCGTGGCGCTGACATAGCGATATCCTTCCGGAGAGAGCTCTTTTACCAGGCGCAGCTGTTTGATGTCCCTGGAAACGGTGGCCTGGGTGCTTTGGACCCCGGCCTGCTTCAGCGCCTCCAGCAGCTGGCTCTGATTCTCTATCACATTGTTCTCAATAATCTCCAGGATTTTCTGCTGCCGTGCGCTCTTCATCGCTTTTCTTCTCCTAATTTTTCGTTCACGATATCATAGAAGTTTTTATTGAGGATGCGGACCAGATCTGTATAATACTTGGATTTTTCCACTTGAATCAAATCGCCGCTTTGCAGCTCAATGGATTTTCCACCGTCTACGGAGAGATAGGCGGAACGAGAACCTAGCCGGCCCAGTTCCACCATAGCTGTCCGATTCGGAGCCAGGACAAAGGACCGGGCCATCAACTTATAAGCACAAATGGGGGTGATGATGATATTTTCCGCCGCCGGTTCTACAATAGGACCGCCGGCTGACATAGAATAGGCGGTGGAACCGGTTGGCGTGCTGATGATGATTCCATCCCCAGAAAAGCCGCTGATCCGGCTGTTGTCTGCATAGACAGAGATATCGATCATGCGGGACATGCTCCCAATCACCGCTTCATTTAAAGCATAATCGGAATAGACCGCACTTCCATCCCGCTGGATGCTTACATCCACCATCATGCGCCGGTCAATCTGATAACGGTTTTCCAAGACCTCCTTGATCTTCTCAATCTGGGAGACTTCCAGTTCGGCCATAAAGCCTTTATTTCCTAGGTTGATACCCAAAATCGGAACACCATATTTTGCTGAGGCCTTGGCCGCATGGAGGATGGTACCATCTCCACCAAAACAAATCATCAATTCTGCAGTTTCTACGGCTTTGACCAAGGGCGTGAAATGTAGACCATTTGGCGATTTAATATGGAGATCATCTTCAAAGAATGGACTGATCAACGGCTCAATCCCGCAGCTATTCAACAGTTCTTTGATTTTTACCGTCAAAGAAAAATCTGTATCCCGGTAGGGATTGGGACACAATACGATCTGTTTCATTCCGGGGTACCTCCTAACTGGCCATGGGACTGCCTTACCAGCTCTGGAATATCTACCGGGCAGTCTTGCCCTGCTTCGGCAGATAAAAATCCCAAGTATTCAATGTTTCCTTTTGGGCCTTTAATCGGAGAAAAGGTCAACCCATCTACCCGAAAACCAGCAGCTTTAGCCGTTTCTAAAAAGCCGTATAGCACGGCCTCATGGGTGGCCGGGTCCCGAACGACGCCGTTTTTCCCCACATACTCCCGCCCTGCTTCAAACTGGGGCTTAATGAGGCAAATGACTCGGCCGGTGGGTTTTAAAAGCTTTTTTACCACGGGCAGGACCAATTTTAGAGAAATAAAGGAGACATCAATGGTGGCAAAGTCCAATTCCTCCGGGATCTCCTCGTGGGTCACATAACGGATATTGGTGCGTTCCATGGTCACTACCCGGGGATCCTGCCGAATCTGCCAGGCCAGCTGTCCATAGCCAACATCCACAGCATAGACTTTTTTGGCGCCATTTTGCAACATGCAATCTGTAAAACCGCCTGTGGAGGCGCCGCAGTCGATGCAGAGCATATTTTCCGGTGTGAAATGGAAAGTATTAAACGCTTTTTCTAACTTCAATCCGCCACGGCTCACATAGGGAAGTTGACCACCGCCCTGTACTTCGATTTGAGCATCTTCCGCAATCGTAGCGCCAGGTTTGTCCTGCCGCTGACCGTTGACAAATACCACACCGCTCATAATCGTTGCTTTTGCCTTTTCCCGGCTCTCTGCCAGGCCTTTTTCCACAAGGAGAACATCCAAACGCAGTTTAGCCATAAAACGCCTCCATGACAGCGGCAGCTAAACCCGCTCCATCCAGCCCGTACCGCCTGTGCAATTCAGCCACATTCCCACTGGGGATCACGCCGTCTCCTAAGTTTTTCAATAAAATCTGCGGGCTGAGCTGGACAGATTCCAGATGTGCAGCAATTTTTTGTCCAATGCTGCCATTGGCAATACAATCCTCAGCCACCAAAAGCCGCCCCGTCTTAGCCACAGAGGCATCAATGAGACGGCAGTCTAATGGGCAGATACAATCTAACTTAATAACCTCTGCAGAGATCCCTTGTTCGGCCAAGATGGACGATAGATTTAATAGGTTGTTAATGAGGACACCATAGCCGACTAGCGTGATATCCGTACCCCGCTGCAGCACACGTTCTCCGATTAGGTTTTTATTGCTGCGGTAAGCGCCTTGTCCCCCACGAGGGTAGCGAATGGCGACGGGGCCGCTTACATGATGGATCGCTGTCTCCAACATGACCTGGAGCTCCTCATAACAGGCGGGACAAAATACAGTCATATTGGGGACCCCACACAAGAAATTTACGTCAAAAACGCCATTGTGGGTTTCGCCATCCTCTCCTACAATGCCTGCCCGGTCCACTGCCAGAACCACATGTAAGTTTTGCAGGGCAATATCATGAATCAACATATCATAAGCCCGCTGCAGGAACGTAGAATACACGGCAAATACAGGGATCATCCCCTGCATGGCCATACCGCCGGCCATAGCGGCGCCGTGGCCTTCTGCAATGCCCACGTCAAAAAAGCGTTGAGGAAATCGCTTTGCAAATTCATTTAGGCCCGTGCCTGCTTGCATGGCCGCTGTAATGGCGCATATACGCTGGTCTTTTTCAGCTAAATTGACCAAGGCATGGCCAAACGCCTCCGAAAAAGAGGCCTTGGTAGAGAGCTCTAGGCCCTTTTCCTGATTGAAACTGCCGACCCCATGGTACTGGCCAGGGTTTTGCTCAGAATAGGCATACCCCTTCCCTTTTACTGTACGCACATGGAGCAGGACTGGCTTTTGCATATCTCGAGCCAGGCCCAGAAAGTAGGTGAGCTTATCTAAATCATGTCCGTCAATGGGGCCCATATACTGAAAGCCCATTTCTTCAAACATGCCGCAATGTAAAATCGCCTGTTTAATCACGGTTTTCACATTGTGGGTAAACCGATAGATAGCTTTGCCTCCAGGGATTTTGGCGGTGATATTCCGATACCACTGCTTGGCGTTGTGATAAGATGGCTTTACTCGCTGCTGAGCCAAGTGTTTCGAGATACCGCCTACATTTTCCGCAATGGACATGCCATTATCATTTAAGATAACAATGAGCGGTTCCCCGCTCTCCCCCGCATCATTTAAAGCCTCATAGGCCAGGCCCCCGGTCAATGCGCCATCACCCAAAAGGGCAATGACGCTGTAATGCTGCTGCTGCAATGTCCGAGCTCTGGCCATGCCCAAGGCAACAGAAACCGAGTTAGACGCATGTCCGGCAATAAAAGCGTCATGCAGGCTTTCACTGGGCCGGGGGAAGCCTGCTAACCCATCTAATTTCCGCAACCGGTCAAACTGCTCCCGTCGGCCAGTCAGAATTTTGTGTACATAGCACTGATGCCCAACATCAAAGATTAAGCGGTCCCGGCTGGTGTCAAATACCCGGTGCAGCGCTACTGTCAGCTCAACAACACCCAAATTGGAGGCCAAGTGTCCCCCTGTGTGGGAAACACTGCTCACGAGAAAATCCCGAATCTCCTGACACAACGCAGGGAGCTGCGAGTTATCCAGTTTTTTAATATCTGAAGGATCGTGGATCGTCTCTAAAATACCCATAGTAACTTCTTTCCAAATCCGTCCTCTTGTTATCATACACCCTTGTATAGAACCGGCGTAGTATACGCACAAAAGGCATAGGGAT
>CAZXRD010000014.1:21235-26286 GCA_964642465.1 uncultured Oscillospiraceae bacterium
ATAAAATGATGGATTCTCTCCCCTGTATCGCTAATTTTCTTAAAAATAGTATCAAAAATACCGCCTTTTTGCAAGGGCCATTTCCCCCGCCTTAATTGGTGCGCCGAGCCAGCCAATCTGCCAGCCAAAGCAAAAAACCGGGATCCTGAAACTGGTCCTGGATACTCGCCTTTGCCTTTTCCGTCTCTTCTGTAACAATAGCCCGAGACTTTTCGGGGCCCAACAGCGTGTAAAAAGTAGATTTTTGATTGGCTGCATCGGAACCTATCGGCTTCCCCAATTCTTGTGCTGTGCTTTCAGCGTCCAGAATGTCATCCATAATTTGAAAGGCCATACCTATAGAATTAGCGTACTGCTCGGCAGCAGCAATCTGCATACCCGTAGCGCTGCCGGCTAGGCAGCCCAATACAGCGGCCGCAGAGATCATAGAAGCGGTCTTCATCTGGTGGATACGGGATACAGCACCCAGAGACAGGGCTTGACCCTCCCCTTCCAGGTCCAGCTGCTGCCCGGCACAAATACCCAAGATGCCAGCTGCCCGGGCCAGAACCTGGCCGGCACGGCAAAGTATATCTGGCGAAAGCGGCGCAGACAAAAGCGTTGAAAATGCCTCCGCCTGCAAGGCGTCCCCAGCCAAAATCGCTGTAGCCATGCCATAGACGACGTGGTTTGTGGGTTTGCCCCGGCGCAAATCGTCGTCATCCATACAGGGCAAATCATCATGGATCAGAGAATAGGTGTGCAGCATCTCGACAGCACAGGCAAAAGCCAGGCCCCGTTCAGCCGGGGCGCCGCTGGCAGCGCAAAAACCCAAAGTAAGGATCGGCCGAACCCGTTTACCGCCGGCCATTAGGCTATAGCGCATGGCCTGAAGCAATTTTTTCTCCGGGCGGCGATTGGAAGGGAAAAACGTGGAAAGCTGTGCCTCAATTAGATCCTGATAAGCCTTGTACTGTTCCGCATAGTTCATATTGGCCTTATTCCTCCGCAGCAAAATCTAGTTCGACTGGCGTACCGTCAGCGCCTTTTTGCAGCTGTACGACTTTTTGTTCTGCCTGATCCAACTGTTTGCCGCAATCTTTAATCAGAGCAGTCCCCTCTTCAAACAAGGCCAAAGCGGCATCTAAGGGGGCATCCCCTTTTTCTAAAAGCCCGACAATCTCTTCTAACCGAGCAATCGACTCTTCAAAACTCCGTTTTTTTGTAGCCATAGGCGTCTCCTTTTACTGTATAGCCTCTTTGCGTTTGTCCTCCACACGGCACTGTAGGGAACCATCCGCCATACGGACCGTTATCTGGTCGTCTACCTGTACGTCCTCTGTGGATTTGATTAAATGGCCTGCCTGGTCATAGACTACGCCAAAGCCCCGGCCTAAGACCTTTAAAGGACTGAGCGCATCCAGCTTGGCGGCCAAGTGAATGTATTTGTTTCGGTCAGTTGCCAGACGGTTCTGGGCTGCGGCAATGAACTTTGCCTGCACACTGTCTAATGCAATACGTCTGTCCTCAATATACCCCAATGGGCTCTGAATCACTCGTTTTCGGGAAATTTCATCCAGCCGTTGCCGGTAATAACGGATATGGGAACGCAAAGCTCCGCTCATCCGCAGTTCCATAGCCCGTAGATTTTCTTTGAGTTCCAACCGGTCTGGAACGGCTAACTCCGCTCCGTTGGATGGTGTGGCCGCCCGAAGGTCTGCGACAAAATCCGCAATGGTCACATCTGGCTCATGCCCCACCGCAGAGATAATGGGAATTTGAGACGCATAAATGGCACGGGCCACCCGCTCATCATTAAATGCCCAAAGATCTTCTATCGAGCCGCCGCCCCGGCCGGCAATGATGACATCAGCCACCTGGTAGCGATTGGCATATTTTATAGCTCCAACAATCTCAGGCGGCGCCTCCACCCCCTGCACCCGCACGGGGAGCAAAATGACTTTAGCCAAGGGGTAACGCTTGCCCAAAACCCGAATAATATCCCGCACCGCCGCTCCGGCAGAGGAAGTAATGACAGCAATCCGCTCCGGGTATTGGGGAATGGGTTTTTTGTGCCCAGGATCAAACAGGCCCTCCTTAAACAGCTTTTCTTTCAGCTGTTCATAGGCCACATGCAGGTCCCCTACGCCGTCTGGGGTCAAGTCATTGCAATATAACTGGTATGCCCCATCCCGTGGGAAAACCGTAACCCGGCCAAAGGCGATAACCTTCATACCGTTTTCCGGCCGGAATTTTAAGCGGGAAGCGCTGCTGCGGAACATCACACAGCGCAAAGCGCCTTCTGCATCTTTCATCGTAAAATAATGGTGCCCAGAAGGATAAACTTTATAATTGGAGAGTTCCCCTTTTACAAATACAGCGCCAAGATTCGGATCCCCATCCAATAAAGACTTTACTTTCTGGTTTAGAGCCGAGACGGTGTACGTCTTATATTCCATACCTTATTCCTCAATCAGCTCGCCTTTCACAAAGCTGCCTAATATACCATTTGTAAAGGAAACCACATCCGTATCCTCATATTTTTTGGCCAGCTCAACCGCCTCGTTAATGGCGGCGGCATTGGGGATATCCGGCATGTAGAGAATCTCGTACATAGCCGTCCGCATAACGGTCACGGCCAGGCGGGAAATACGGAAAATTTTCCAATTCTTTGCGTATTTTTCAATATAGCCGTCCAGCTCTGCCAAATGCGCACTGATGCCGCTGCACACCTTCCAGATATAGGCCATCTGCCTTTCATCCGGATATGTGCTGTAGACGTCTGATTCGTCCTTTAGTGTAGCATAATATTCCAGGTCAAAAAAATGGTCTAACCGCTCTGCAATAGGCATTGGATTTAAGCCCATGCCAAAGGTAATATGCATGGCAATTTCTCTTGCCGTTGTTCTTGTCATGGCTTGTCCCCCGTTTTTCTCTCTATCCATGGGCATAGGTCACCGTTTTGCTAAGATAAGCAAACATGCAAAAACAAACCCCCTGTCAAACACAAGGGGTTTATTTTTACCATGTCCCTCTTTATTTGCCTTTTTCAAATGCGACGCCACAAACGTTTACGTTGATCGCATTTACTGTTAGGCCGGTCATAGATTCCACAGCCGATGCTATGGCATCCTGAACGGCGGCAGATACCTTTGTGATATTGTGGCCATAGAGGACAGTAATAAAGGTATCCACCGTGATGCCACCATCATCCATTTGGAGCTTTACGCCCTTAGATGCGTTTTTCCGGCCGAGCAGTTCGCCCAGTTCTTTGCCCAAATTGGCAGCTGCACCAGCAACGCCATCTACCTCTAAGAGGGCAGCAGAGGCAACGACTGCAATCACATCTTCAGAGATGTTGATCTGCCCCTTTTCATCCGGAAGCGTGACATATTCTTTGTGTTCACCCATAATCCCGTGCTCCTTCCTATGGTTTCATTCTAGTTTACCACAGGTCCATCAAAAAAGAAAGCAAAACCCGCTATTTTACTTCGATAATTTTTATTTGTTCAGCGGTTACATCACACTCCGACAGTACCGTATCGGTAATTTGCGCCACAGAGCTGCTGCTGAGCCCCTCTGCTGGGGCGGGAACAGCTACTTTTACTTCATCAGCGGAAATAAACACAACACAATCTGTAAAACCTTTGGCCAGAAGCTGGGTCTCAATTTCTGCTTCCTGAACGGAATAACCGGCCATGACAGTGATTTCTTCTATGGCTGCATCAATGGTTTCCTGAGAGGCATCTTCGGTAGCGGCAGCTTCCTGCAACAGCGCAGTTGCGCTGTCTCTCGCCTGCTGGCGAGTCAAGCGGGCCGTATCAAAATATTCATTTTCCGATGTATCTTCCGTATCATTCATCACATTCTCTGCTTCATAATACATACCACCCGCACCACTGGTGTCTTCTACTTCTCCGTTGACGTCTGTTGTGATGTTGGCATTGGCTTCGGCACCATCTTCTACATCTTTGCTATAGGACCAATTTAGATAGACTGCCACACATACAAACAGCAAAACGGTGACAATTACAATGTTTCGTTTAAATACTTTCATTTGCCATGCCTCCTAAGAAATATTCATCTTTGCTATGGTGATTTTATCACTGCTGAGACCGGTTAAGGCGGAAATTGCCTGTACCAGCTGTAGCTGCACAGCGGCGCTGTCAGCACCCTCACTCACCACTAAAGCGCCCATATATTCTGGGTAAATGTATTTAATGGTGACTGGTGCGTCTGTGCCCGAGCCAGTGGACGCCAGGACAATGGAGCTGGATATGGACTCCTCATATGTACCGGATTCCTCCGAGCGGCTGTATTGCCGCTCTTCATCTATGGCAAGTTCCTGTTCCGTACTGCTTTTCAGCGTCAGAACCACTTCCACTTGCCCGGCCCCTTCGATTTTGGATAACAAATTCGCTATTTTTTCCTCTTCTGCCTCCAGAGAAAAGACCGGCACTGTTAAGTCGCTGCTAGTAGAGCTTATGTCGGATTCCTCGCTGTTTCTAGATGGGATCATCAGGAGAATTGCACCAACTAAAAAAATGGCCAATACATACTTACTTTTTTTAACTTTTCCCAGATTTTCTTTTGCTTTTCTCTATATTTTTCCATATTTTCTCTCATGTTTCGCTCCAACTCTGCCTGTCAGAGGGGATACCCAAATCCGCCTCTATGTAGTCTGACAATTCCTGCTTTTGTGCCTCGGTGATGCTGCCGGTGATTTGGATTGCATAGGGATACCACTCATTTTCGTCACTCAGCCTTGTTTCCACCTCCGCCGTAATCGTTTCTATGCCAAGCGTGTACGCTTTGTCCAATATATATGCAGCAGATTCCTCCTCTATGATTGTTCGGGTGAGACGTAAATTTTCTTCTTCTAAATTCGTGCTATACTGACCAATATTGTTTTTATACTGAACCATATACTGGGAAAAACTCGTGAAATCAAAATCAATCACTGGCTGGACTAATGCCACGACCATAACCAAACCACAGACCAGACTGGTAATGCTGCGAAATTTTCCTTTTGGTACCAGGGCCAGGGCAACGGCAGACAGCAGAGCGGCGCC
>CAZXRD010000015.1:0-7841 GCA_964642465.1 uncultured Oscillospiraceae bacterium
TGACCTGGTGCAAGTCCTCCACAATGTATGTACCCCGGCGGTCGTAGAAATAGCCCAAATCCTCCTTGGTCCGGACGCTCTTTCCATGGCCCCGGTGGTCGTGGATGATGGTCACATAGCCCTGGGCCGTCAGGTAGGCCATCAGGTCAAAATACCGCTCCTTATGCTCCGCCATGCCGTGGGAGATCTGGAAAATCCCCTTGATCTCCCCCTCCGGCAAAAACAGGGCTGTGCTTAGAGGCAGCTGGTCCATATCGGATGGCAAAATAAACTCTCTTTTTTCCATATCACGCCCTCCTTTTGGCCTATCTTGCCTCTGATTTTACCACGAAACCGGGCAAGAATCCATAACCTAAGCGCCTGGGCCAAGCAAAACCGGGCGGCTGCCTTCTGCAGCCGCCCGGTTCCCTTTTTAAAAAGCCTCCGCCTCTCCCACCACGTCGACTTGGGTCACCCCATAGCGGCAAAACAGCTCCGCCACCTCCGGCGTGATCCGCTCTCCGGAAACCGCCAGGGGGACGGCGGGGGGACAGGCCACGGTAGGCGCAGCGCACACCCGGCCCAGGGCAGACTCGATAGCCACCGTCTCCTGGGGGGCAAACACCGCTTGGCGGATGGAACACACCTGCTGGCCCCGGATATCCGGCAGCTGCCAGTCCCCTGCCGGGCCCCACAAGTTTGGCCCCAATGCAGCCGGGATACGATCCAGCTCCGCCTGGGTATTCTCCGGGGTCACCATGCACACCAGGGAAAAGGGGTCGGCATATTCGCATTCCATCCCCGCCTTGCGGAGGCGCTCCGCCATGGCCTCGCCGCTATATCCGGCGGGGGCGGTTACAGTCAGGCGCAGGGGATCGCTGGCCTCCACCTGCCAGCCCAGGTCCCGCAGCGCCTGCCGCACTTGTTCCAGGGCCGCCGCCGTCTCCGCCAGGCGGGCGGGATACCCCTCCGCCAGGGTGCGGTTGCACCGGTCCAGGGAGGCCAAGGTCAAATAGGCGGGGCTGGTGGAGCCAAACAGCGCCATGGCCGTCTTGGCCTGGGCCTGCATGGCTGGCGGCGTGGCCTTTGCCAAATGGAGATAGGCCCCGCCGGTGAGGACGGGCAGGGTCTTATGGGCGGAGTCGCAGCACAAGTCCGCCCCCAAATCCAGGGGGTGCTGGGCTGGCTCTAAAAAGCGGAGATAAGCGCCGTGGGCATTATCCACCAGGAGACGGGTGCCGTGCCTGTGGCAGACCGCCGCCAGGGCGGCGATGTCCTGCATTCCCCCCAGGTAGTCCGGGCTGGTGACATACACCGCCGCCGGGGGCCGCTCCATATCTGCCAGGGGCCGCTCCAAATGTTCTGCCGATACCGGACAGCTGCACAGGCTCCGGCTCGCTTCCGGCCAGAGCCAGGTCACCTCCAAATCCAGCAGGGCGGCGGCAAAGAGGAAGCTCCGGTGGACGTTTCGGGCGGCCAAGACCAGGGGCGCTGTATGCCTCTCCCGGAACACCAAGGCCAGGTAGAGCATAGCCCGGATACACTGGCTGGAGCCCTCTGTGGCGTACAGGGTGCGGCCGCTGCCGAAGAGGGTTGCGGCGTTGGCCTCGCTTTTGGCGATGATGCCCGACGCCT
The DNA here is from genome assembly GCA_964642465.1 of uncultured Oscillospiraceae bacterium. Classification (GTDB taxonomy): domain Bacteria; phylum Bacillota; class Clostridia; order Oscillospirales; family Oscillospiraceae; genus CAZXRD01. The sequence continues at coordinate 1,615 of CAZXRD010000015.1, forward strand.
CGTAAAGCGTGTCCGCCCCGGGGATCTCCGTGATGTCCATGGCCTCACAGCCCAGGACGGGCCGGCCCTTATGCCCCGGCATGTGGAGGCGGACGGTATCTGAGCCGGCGTACGCTTTTACAAAGTCATAGATGGGCGTATCCATCTCAGCCCAACTTTCCCGTGGCCTTGGCGGCCTGGATCATGATGGCGCACTCCATCCGTTTGCGGAACATGCGGCAGCCCGACTCGTAGACGCCCCGGATGGAACCGGAGGCGTGGTAGGCGTTGGCGGCGCAGCCGCCGGAGCAGTACAACTTGGCCCAGCAGTCGGCGCATTCCGGCCGGGCATAGGCGTTGCAGGCACGGAACTCCTCCCGCAGGGCGGTGTTGGTCACCCCGTTCCACACGTCTCCCAGCTTATAGGCCTCTTCCCCCACAAACTGGTGACAGGGGTACAGATCCCCCCAGGGGGTGACCGCCATATATTCCGTGCCCGAGCCGCAGCCGGAGATTCGCTTGTAAATGCAGGGGCCACCGGTGAGGTCGATCATATAGTGGTAGAAGGTAAAGGGACGCCTCTCCCGCTCCCGCTGGAGCATCAGCTGGGCCAGGGCCTCATACTGGTCCATGACCACCGCCAGGTCCGCCTCGGTGAGGGCAGCGGGGTCCTCCGGCGAGCAGACCACCGGCTCCATGCTCAGCTGGGTAAAGCCCAAATCCAGCATGCACTGGATATCCTTTAAAAAATCCGGGTTGGCATGGGTAAAGGTGCCCCGCATGTAGTAGTCCTTCCCGCCTCGGGCAGCCACCAGCTTCTGGAACCGGGGCACGATCCGCTCCCAGCTGCCGTTGCCGGCGTAGTCCACCCGGAGGGCGTCATGGATCTCCTTCCGGCCGTCTAGGGAGAGCACCACATTGCTCATCTCCCGATTGGCAAAGTCGATGACGTCGTCGTCAATGAGCATGCCGTTGGTGGTGAGGGTGAACCGGAAGTTTTTCCCCCGCTCCTGCTCCACGCTGCGGGCATAGGCTACCAGCTGCTTCACCACGTCCCAGTTCATCAGCGGCTCCCCGCCGAAAAAGTCCACTTCCAGGTTCCGCCGGGTGCCGGAGTGGTCCATGAGGAAGTCCAAGGCCTGCTTGCCCACTGCAAAGGACATGAGGGCCCGGTCCCCGTGGTACTTCCCCTGGCTGGCAAAACAGTAGGCGCAGTTCAGATTGCAGGTGTGGGCCACATGGAGGCAAAGGGCCTTGACCACATCGCCGGAGCGCTCTTTAAACGTGCCGGCCATAGAGGCAAAGTTGTCCGGTGTATAGAGCTGGCCCGTACGTACCAGGGCAGCCACATCCTCTATGCAGGTCCGCACTTCCTCCTCGTTTACATCGGAGCGGCCGGCATAGCGGGTGCAGATCTCCTCTGCGATCTCGTCCGGACTGTGGTCCGGCCACAGGGCAATGATATCATAGGCCACTTCGTCCACCACGTGGATGGCGCCGGAGCAGGTGTCCAGCACGATGTTATACCCGCCCAATTTATACTGATGCACCATAAACATTTCCCTCCGCACAGAAAAGGTGCCGCCTGCTGGGCGGCACCTCTCTTCTTTTGCTACCGATTTATTTCTCGTTCTCGCACTTCTGGTTGGCTACGCCGCAACTGGTCTTGCATGCGGACTGGCAAGAGGTCTGGCACTCGCCGCAGCCGCCGTTTTTGGCGCTGTCGCACAGATTACGGGTTTCAAGAGTAACAATACGTTCCATGATCTGCTCTCCTATCTGATTTGGGTTCGCCGCATATGCGGCCTTTTGTTCCAAAAAGTGTAGCATAAAACAGGCCGGAAGTCAATACGCCCGCCCCAAGGCCCCGGGCCCTACTTCTGCTTCAGGCCCAAAAGCCGCCGGATCCAGCTGCCGCCGAAGCCGGCCGCCAGGCTCTCCGCATCGGAGATGCCCAAAGGCTGGCCGCCGAATTGGACCGCCCACTGGGCAGCGTACTTCTCCGCCAGGGCCATCACCGGTTCGCTGTCGTGGCGCTTCATGGCCGGCAGGGTGTAGAGCACGGAGTAGAGCCCGTCCTCCAAGATCTTCATCTTCCGCCGGTGCTTCTTTGTGGCGTTTAAGTGTTCCACTTCCAGCCCCACCAGGTATTCCGCCATCTCCTGGGCATACTGATCCGGGTCCTCCGCCACGGAATAGGCCAGTTCATAGGCGGCAAAGCCGGGGGCGTGCCGGTTGTAAAACGCATCCATATAGGACACATAGTCGATTTGCTTTCGAATCTCAATTTTGCTGTTATCACAGTCCATCATGGTCTTCAGGACATCCTTGGCCAGTTCATGATTGGATGTAAAATCCGGCCGGACATCTTCTGTCTCCTGAAGTTCCTGGTTGACTTTGTTTTCGTCCATGGTTGCCTCCTATCTCTGCACAATGCTGCTGTCTATTGCTTATGGCTTTATTATACCCGCTCCATGGCCGTTTTGTCACGCATTTATTGGGGCTGGATGGTGAGATCCCACTGGGCAATGTCCGTGTGCAGCAGTTCATGGGCCTTTTCCGACAGGGGATTGGTCAAAAACTCGTCGTAGATGCGGATAATATCCGGGTTTTCATGGGATAAGCGGTAGCGGTGGTTCCGATCCGCCTCGTACAGGGACTCCTCCCGGTCGCCCACATAGTGATCCGCCTCATGTATGGGCTGTCCGCCGCCGCCGCTGCAGCCGCCGGGACAGGCCATCACCTCCACAAAATCATAGTGGACCTCGCCCCGTTTGATGGCCTCAATCAGCCGGCGCACATTCCCCAGGCCGCTGGCCACGGCTACCCGCAGCTCCATATCCGCCACATTGTATGTAACGCTCTTCCAGCCCTTTAAGCCCCGCACCTCTTTGAAGGTGTCCAGATCCTGGGGGTTTTTCCCGGTGAGCAGGAAGTAGGTGGTGCGCAGGGCCGCCTCCATCACGCCGCCGGAGGCGCCGAAGATCATACCGGCGCCGGACCCTTCGCCCAGAGGTTTGTCAAACTCCTGATCTTCCAGGGAGGCCACTTTGATATTAGAGGATTTGATCATCCGCACCAGTTCCCGGGTGGTGATCACCAAATCCACATCGCTGCCGGTGCCGCCGTGAGCATCGTCCATCAGCGGCAGGCCCCGCTCGTACTTTTTGGCCACGCAGGGCATAATGGAGACCACCCGCAGCTTGCGCACGTCGATGTTGTTGAGCTGGGCAAAATAGGTCTTCAGCACGGCGCCCAGCATCTGCTGGGGGGACTTGGCCGTGGACAGATGGGGCACCAGTTCCGGGTACTGGGATTTGACAAAGCGCACCCAGCCGGGGCAGCAGGAGGTGAACATGGGGTAGTCGTACTTCTTCCCGCTTAAAATCCGGCGCAGGAACTCCGAGCCCTCTTCCACAATGGTGAGGTCGGCGGAAAAGCTAGTGTCAAACACGTAGTCAAAGCCCAGCTGCTTCAATGCCGCAGTGAGCTTTTTCGAGGTGGCCAGTTTCCGGGGAATGCCCAAATCCTCGCCCCAGGCGGCGGGGATGGAGGGGGCAATCTGCACCGCTGTGATGATGTCCGGGTCCCCCAGCATCTCGTAGACCTTTTCCGTATCGTCCCGGGCCCGCAGGGCGCCCACGGGACAGTGGGCGATGCACTGGCCGCAGAGCACGCAGCTGGAGGTGTCCAGTTTCTGAAAATCCTTCACCCCTACGGTGGTGCGGGCGCCGGTGTTGATCACGTCCCAGACCCCCAGGGTCTGGACCTTTTCGCAGATCTGGACGCAGCGCATGCATTTGATGCACTTTTTGTTCTCCCGCACCAGGGGCAGGTTCTGGTCCCAAGTTTCCCCGGTGAGGTGCACGTCATAGGGCAGGCCGGAGAGGCCCATGTCGTTGGCGTATTTCTGCAGGCGGCAGTTGCCGCTGCGGACGCAGGTAGGACAATAGCACTCATGCTGGGAGAGCATCAGCTCTAAGTTGGTCTTCCGGGCCCGGCGGACTTTCGGGCTGTCGGTGTAGACCACCATGCCCTCTTCCACCTCTGTGTTGCAGGAGGCCACCAATCGGTTCAGCCCCTCAATCTCCACCAGGCAGATCCGGCAGGCGGCGATCTCGTTGACGCCCTTCATAAAGCACATAGTGGGGATGTTGATGGCCGCTTTTTGGGCGGCATATAAAATGGTGGTCCCCTTCTTAACGGAGACCGGCGTGCCATTGATGGTCAGATTTACCATTTCCATTCCCTCCCCCGTCTGAAGTTGCCATAGCCAAATTTATCACAGCGCAGGCAGCGGGCGGATTCGCAGGCCGCCTCGTCTGTGGTCATGCAGATCTCCATGATCTCAAAGTCCTGCTTCCGCTCTGCAGCTGGCCGCTCCCGCATATTCACACGGCCGTGGGGCTCCCGATCTGCCGCTTCGGCATCGGGAATGTCCACATCCGTACCAATTTCATGGTGGAAGCCCAAATACTCGTCGATGTTCCCGGCGGCCACCTTACCAGCCTCTACCGCTTTGATGACCGTAGCGGGGCCGGTGGCGCAGTCCCCGCCGGCGAAGATGCCGGGCAGGTTGGGGAAGCTGGTATCGTCCTGGGCCAAAAAGACCTTCCGGCGGACGGGCACGCCCCCCTCTACAAAGTGCTCATATTCGATCTCCTGGCCGATGGCCGTGATAATCAAATCGCAGGGAATGGTATACTCCGGCATGGTGGAGGGCACCGGTACAGGCCGCCCCCACTCGATGGGGCCGGCCAGCTGGGGCTTTACGTCCAGGCCGGTGACGTTCCCGTTTTCATCCCCCAGCAGGCGCACCGGCGCCAGCAGGGTCTGGATGTCCACGCCCTCGGCAATGGCCCCTTCCGCCTCTTCCGGCAGGGCGGGCATATCGCACTGCCGCCGGCGGTAGACCACGGTCACCGACTGGGCGCCCAGGCGCACAGCGGACCGGGCCACGTCCATGGCCACATTGCCGCCGCCGATGACCACAATCCGTTTGCCGGTGTAGTCCGGATAAATGTCGTCTCCGATTTCCTGGAGCATCTCCACGGCGGAGATCACATTGTGCAGGTCTTCTCCGGGGATGCCCAGCTTCCGCTCGGAGTGGGCGCCCACGGCGATAAACACGCTGTCATAATCCATGCGCAGCCGCTCAAAGGTGGTGTCCGTCCCCACGTCCACCCCCATCTTGACCTCCACGCCGGTGGAGAGGATGGCGTCAATATCGTACTGCAGCCGCTCCCGGGGCAGCCGGTAGGCGGGGATGCCGTACCGCAGCATGCCGCCCAGATGCTGCCGCTTTTCATATACGGTCACACTGTGGCCCATCAGCTGCAGGTAATAGGCCGCCGTCAGCCCGGCCGGGCCGCCGCCGATCACCGCCACCCGCTTGCCGGTCTTCTCCCCGCAGGGGGGCACCGGCACCTGGCCCGCCTGTTCCACAGCAAAGCGCTTCAGCCCCCGGATATTGATGGCATCGTCCACAATATTCCGGCGGCAGTTCTCCTCGCAGGGGTGTTCGCAGATCAACCCGCAGACGCAGGGGAAGGGGTTGTCTTTCCGGATCAGGCGCACGGCGTCTGCCGGGCGGCCCGCCCGGATCAAAGCCGTGTAGCCCGGGATATCTACATGGGCCGGGCACTTGGCGGAGCAAGGCACCGAACAGTTTTCATTGGCCATGCAGGCCCCCGTGTGGATGTGGTGCAGGTAGTCCTCCCGGAAGCCTTTTACGCCCCGGAGGACAATGGCCGCCGCCTCATGGCCGATGGCGCAGTCCGCCGAGTCGCAGACGGTCTCCGCCGTCTCCCGCAGCAATTCCAGATCCCGTTCTGTCCCGTGGCCGTCTAGGATACGCTCCATGATGTTGCCCATCTGGTAAATGCCCACCCGGCAGGGCACACATTTGCCGCAGGTCTGGGCATGGCACAACCGCAAAAAACCCAGGGCCAGCTCCACAGGGCAGCTGCCCAGTGGATGATGGCGGACCCGCCGCTCCAGGTCGGCGTAGATTTTCGTCACCGTCTCTTTGATAAGCCCTTCTCGCTTAAGCTGAATCCGGCTCAACGCACGTTCCCCCTCTTTCTTTCCAATGTCTTTATGAAAACAGGCTGCCGCAGCGCCTGATTCCGTCTAGATTTCCGCAGCCAACAGACGTTCTAAGGCCTGTTGGAAGGCCGTGTCCTGGGCCTTTTCCCGGCGGTGGGGCCCCTTCAGCCGCCCGCCGGCCGCCCGGACCTTTTTGGCCA
>CAZXRD010000015.1:7941-24981 GCA_964642465.1 uncultured Oscillospiraceae bacterium
TCCCGGCGGTGGGGCCCCTTCAGCCGCCCGCCGGCCGCCCGGACCTTTTTGGCCATATGCCTTTGGGCCAAAAGCCCGTCAATATTCTCCGCCGTATAGACCAGACCGTCCTGGTTCAGGGCTCGGGCCCCTTTGGCCAGGCACATAGCCGCCAGGCCATAGTCCTGGGTCACCACCACATCGCCCGCTTGCGCCCGGTTCACCAGGGCAAGATCGGCGCTGTCCGGCCCTTTGGAAACGGTGATCGTCTCCGCCCCCGGCCGGTCCAACACATGGGCCGTATCGCAGATCAGCAGGCAGGGTACGCCCCGCCACCGGGCGGCGGCGATCGCCAGGTCCACCACGGGACAACCATCTGCATCCACCAGCAGCTTCAAGCCTCTCCCCCCTTGCCCCTGTACGCAGCCCCGCCTGCACAGATTCCCGTTTTTGGGCAAGTGGCTGCAAGTTTGGCGTCACATTCGTATTATAACGCAACTTATCTTATAAGGAAAGCGACTTTGTTAAATTTTTATCTACTTTTTTGTTTGAAAATTTTTGCATAGCAGGGTGCCCAAAAACGGACTGGATTTTTTGTAAAAAAAGACCTGCAGCTTGCAAGCTGCAGGTCTTCCTAGCCTGTCCTATTTCAAAAATCCGGAGATGATGGTCTGTTCTGCCTGGCTCTCCGTGAGGCCCAGGGTCTGGAGCTTTAGGATCTGCTCCCCGGCGATCTTCCCAATGGCCGCCTCATGAATCAGCTCGGCGTCCCCGTGGAGGGCTTCCAACGCCGGCAGGGCCACCACAGCGCCCTCATCCACCAAAATGGCGTCGCAGGCGGAATGGCCGGTGCACCGGTTCTTGCCCCGGATCAGGGAGCGGAACTCCTGGCGGGAGTGGCCCCGGGCCACGGACCGGGACACCAAGTCGGCGCCGGATCCCTCCCCATTTAAATCCACGGAAAACTCCGTCTCCGCCGTCTCATCCCCGTCGGTCAAAATGCGCTCCCGCACCACCAGGCGGGCGTCCTTGGCCAGGGTGGCGGTGGTCTTGCGGATGCTGGTATCCACGCCGCTGATCTGGACGGTGTCCATCTCTAAAGTGGCCCCCTCCGCCAGGATGGCGTCGGTCACTGGATTGATCCGCCGGGCCCCGGTCCCGTTGCCGGTACCCAGGTGTTTTTCCCGGTAGACCACTTTGGCCCCTTTTTCCAGGATAAAGCGGTGGATGCCGTTGTGCCGGGCCTCCCCCTCCCCGTCGGAGTGGACGCCGCAGCCGGCCACCACGGTCACATCGGCGCCTTCGCCGATATAAAAATCATTGTATACCAGATCATCAAACCCGCTGTGGGTGACGCAGGCGGGGATGTACACCGTCTCCCCTTTTGTGCCGGGCCGCATATGGATCTCAATGCCCGGCGCATCTTTCTTGGACTCGATGCGGATATTCTCCGTGGACTGGCGGCCGGCGCACTGGCCGTTTTCCCGGATATTAAATGCGCCCTTTAATGCGCCCCGGTACTCGGATACCCGGCGCAGCAATTCCTCTGTAATCTTATTCATTATAGGCCTCCTTTCCCAAGGGGCAGCGGGTCACCCGCTCGTCAGACAGCAAGGTGGGCAAAATCTCCTCCCGGGGACCGGCGGCCCGCACCACCCCGTCAGCCAGGACCACGATCTCGTCGGCAATGGACAGGATCCGCTCCTGGTGGGAGATGACCAGCAGCGTCCCCTCCCCCTGTTTACGGACGGCCTCAAAGGTCTCCACCAGCCGGGAGAAGCTCCACAGGTCTATCCCCGCCTCCGGCTCGTCAAACACCGAGATCCGGGCCCGCCGGGCCAACACGGTGGCAATCTCAATGCGCTTGCTCTCTCCGCCGGAGAGGGCGGCGCTGACTTCCCGGTCCACATATTCGTTGGCGCAGAGCCCCACCTCGCCCAGCAGGTCGCAAAGCTCCGTGTCCCGCAGCTTCCGCCCGGCGGCCAGGTCCATCAGATCCCGCACCGTCAGGCCTTTAAACCGCACCGGCTGCTGGAAAGCATAGGCGATCCCCAGCTTGGCCCGCTGCGTGATGTCTTTTTCCGTAATATCCTCTCCGTCTAAGAGGATCTGGCCAGAGGCCGGCTTTTCAATACCGGCAATCAGTTTGGCCAGGCTGGTCTTCCCGCCCCCATTGGGGCCGGTGACCACCACAAGTTTTCCCGTGGGCACCGTCAGGCTGACGCCACGGATAATCTCCTCGCCCCCCAGCAGGCGCCAGGTGACGTTCTTCAGTTCCAGCACAAGTTTCCCTCCTTCGGGTCTTGTCAAATTTCGTCCTTTTGCAGTATACCACAAATATGTCCCAGGGCAAAAGAGCCTATACAGGTTTTTTTTGCAAACAAGGCGGCCGCCGGACATCTGCCGTTTTCCCCTTGACAGGCGCCGTGCCCCGGTGCAAAACGGGAGAGAAAATCCCGTTCCAAACGGTAGAACACAATCTTCCCCTCTTTCCGATGGGCCACCAGCCGGCTGTTTTTCAGCACCCGCAGCTGGTGGGATACCGCCGTCTGGGAGATGTCCAGCATCTGGGCCAAGTCCCCCACGCAGAATTCCCCTTGGGCAAGGGCATATAGAATGCGGATCCGGGTGGGGTCTCCCACCGCCTTAAACAACTCCGCCAGGTCTTTCACCGCAGACTCCGACGGGATCGTCTCCCGTACCGTCTCTGCTGTCTCGCCGGATGTACACAAAAAGCCGTTTGGTTCACCCACTCATATTCACATCCTTTCATATGCTCATCTATTCATATGATAGAACACTGCACAGCGTTTGTCAAGAGAATTTGTCGATTTTATAAGCGAAAACCTATGTTTTTTCACGCTGGGCAAGTTGGCCGCTAGCATCTATTCGTCCCGTCGCCCTAGCGGCGGGACGTGGCGAAAAACCGCCGAAAAACCGCCGAAAAAGGCGGTTTTTCGCCGTTGCGTCGGGCCTAGGCCCGTGCTATACTTAGGCTACTTTTCAGGCGGGAAACCACCGAACGATAAGGAGGACATGTTATGCTGGACGTACAGCACTACTCCAAAACCTATGGAAAAACCAAAAAGGCCGTGGACGATCTGAGTCTCTCGGTGGCCGCCGGGGATATCTACGGCTTTATCGGCCACAACGGCGCCGGAAAATCCACTTTGATCCGCTCCATTGTAGGCATCTTGGACTTTGAAGCCGGGGATATCCTGGTGGACGGCCACTCCATCAAGAAGGAGCCTCTGGCCTGCAAGGCGGTAACCGCCTACGTGCCGGACAATCCGGAGCCCTACGAGCACCTCACCGGCATTGCCTATCTGAATTTTATTGCAGATATCTACCGGGTCCCGGCCAATCTGCGGGAGGAGCGCATCGGCAAGTACGCCGAGATGTTTGAAATCACCGGGGACCTGGGGGATACCATCTCCGCCTATTCCCACGGCATGAAGCAGAAATTGATTTTGATTTCCGCCCTGCTCCACCAGCCCAAGCTGCTGGTGCTGGACGAGCCTTTTGTGGGCTTAGACCCCCTGGCCAGCGCCCGGCTGAAAGCCGTGATGAAAGAGCTCTGCGCCCAGGGCAGCGCCATCTTCTTCTCCACCCATGTGTTGGAGGTGGCGGAAAAGCTGTGCAACAAGGTCGCCATCATCCGCCAGGGCAAGCTGGTTGCCGCCGGGGATATGGAGGCCCTCACCAAGGACAGCTCCTTGGAGGGACTCTTTATGGAGGTAGCCGTCCATGAGGAAGACTAGTCCTTTTTGCCTGTTAATGAAGGTGCAGCTGCAGCGGGTACTACAGCTGAAAAACCTGTCTCAGCGCCGGGGGCGGGGCGCCCTGGTCCTGGCGGGCTTCGCCATTCTGATCGCCCTGGTCGCCTATCTGTGCTACCAGATGGGCTACGCCCTGTGCCTCTCCGGCCTGGCGGTAGCCCTGCCGCCGCTGGCCCTGGCCGTGTCCGCCCTGGCCATCTTGTTTTTCACCGTGCTGAAAACAAACGGCATCCTCTTCGGCTACCAGGACTATGACCTGCTCATGTCCCTGCCGGTCAAAACCAGTACCGTGATCTTTTCCCGGCTGGCCTATTTGTATCTGTCCAACACCCTGCTCACCGCCCTGTTTTTGCTGCCTATGGGCCTGGCCTATGTGCAGGTCATGGGCCCGGGACCCGGGTTTTATATCACCTGGCTGCTGTTTTGGCTGCTGGGGTCTTTGATCCCCACTACCATTGCCGCCCTGCTGGGGACACTGCTCACCTGGTTTTCCAGCCGGTTCCGCTTTTCCAACCTTTTGTCCATTGTGCTCACCTTTGTGCTGGTGTTGGGCATCATGGTCCTATCTTTTTCTTTCAATGCCGGCGCTATTCAGATGGAAGAGGTGGATCTGCTGCAGATCGGCGGGATGCTGGCCGGCCAGATCGCCCGTATGTATCCCCCGGCCTGGCTGATCACCCAGGCGGTAACCCAGGGGAGCTGGGGCGCCCTGGCCCTGTTTGTGCTGCTCTCTTTGGCCGTTGCCGCCATTTTCGTGGCCTTGCTCAGCCTGCGGTACAAGCGCATCTGCTCCGCCCTCCGTGGCCATCGGGTCCAGGGCCATTACAAGCTCACCCGGCTGAAAACCTCCAGCCCCCGCCTGGCCCTTTGCAAAAAGGAGCTGCGCCGGTTTTTCTCCTGCTCCATCTACGTGACCAACATGGGCGTGGGCCTGGTGCTGGCCCTGATCGCCGCCGTGGTCCTGGTGGTAAAGCCGGACCTGATCACCAATTATCTGGGCCTGACCGCCGCAGGCAGCATGGCCCCCACGCTCTCCACATACATTTTGGGCCTGCTGATCTCCATGTCCTGCCCCGCCGCCGTGTCCCTGTCCCTAGAGGGTCGGAACCTGTGGCTGGTGCAGTCCCTGCCCTTGGCGCCCAAGACCGTGTTTCAGGGGAAGATTTTGGCCCAATGGGTCCTCAGCCTGCCGGTGGCCCTGGTCTGCGGGCTGGGCGTGGCCATCGCCTTTCCCATGGCGCCCCTGGACATCCTGGCCGTTTTCGCCTATCTGCTGGGCAGCGGGCTGTTTTTTGGGGTCTTCGGTTGTTTTCTCAACATCCTGATGCCCAATTACGCCTGGGAGTCGGAGGTCTCGGTGGTCAAGCAAAGCGCCAGTTCCATGGCGGGCATCTTTGGCTCCATGATTATCGCCATGATTCCCCTGTTTGTCACCTTGTTCGCCCCCATTGCCCCGCCCCTCATCGCCCTGGGCTATACGGTTTTGCTGCTGATTGCCGGGCTCATCCTGTACCGCCGCATCTGCGCCGCCCAGCTTATCACCCAATAAAGTAAAAAGGAGAGGACAGAGATCCTCTCCTTTTTATTGTTTTTTCCCATTCTGGCCGCTGGCCGCACAGGGCAGCACGTCCCGGAACGGGGCCTCCCGGACCGGCGCCGGACGGGTGCGGCGGCCGGCGAACAGCTCCTCAATGGAGATGCCCAAGGCCTCCGTTAGAGGCTCGATCAGCGAAATATCTGGAAACCCGATGCCCCGCTCCCACTTGGAGACGGTGGCGTGGGATACATGCAGTTTTGTGGCCAACTGCTTTTGCGTCATGTTTTTTTCTTTTCAGATCGCCGCAATCAGGGCCCCTGTTTTTTTCATATCCATACAGCCCACCCCCTTATCAAAGATATATACCTTTGCAGGGGAAGAAGCTATCGACGCATTGTTGAATCCCTCAACGATGCGTCGAATTTGGTCCGGGTCATTGCCCCTTTGCGTACTTCCAAAGGGTGGTTCGGCAAATCCCTAGCCGCTGGGCCGCTTTCGTGCGATTCATCCCCTCTTCCTGTAAAATGACATGGATCACATCGGCAATGATCCCATCCAGCGTCTGGTCCAGCCGAATGGCAGCGCCGCCCGGGGCGGGGAGCGGTTCGGGCAAGGCCTCAGCCTTTAAAATCGCCACCACATCCTCTGTCCGGACATACGGGGCCGTCGTAATCTGGGCCAATGTGTCCAAAACCCGGCACAGTTGGCGCAAGTTTCCCGGCCACTGGAAGCTCTGCAGATAGGTGATCCCCTCAGGCTCTACGCCGGCGATCTGCGTTGTGCTGTGGATATTGAGTTCATTGAGGTACAGGGCAACCAATGCGGGAATATCCCGGATCCGTTGGCGTAAAGGCGGCAGCTCCAACTGCACACAGGTCAGCCGCCGCTGTACCTCCCCTGCACGTTCCTGGGTTTCCAAGCCTTGCGAAAAACCGCCCAGGGAAAAAATCAATTGGTTGCCGCTGGTAATGCCGCCGGCCTGAAAAAATTCTAAAGCCCGCCGGCACTGCTCTTGGCTAAGGGCGTCAAAATCCTGCAAATATAGCACATTTCCCTTATGAAACAGCGGAGAATCCACTCCATCAAACAAGTTGTCAAAAGCTTCTGGCGTCAATCGGGCACAGGAAATGGTAGAGAAAACGCCTGAAGAGAAGCCGCCTTGGCGATACAAATACCCCGCTGCATCGTCTTTTCCGGTACCCGCCTCTCCCAAGAGGATCACCCCCTGGCTGCGGCAATACCGATCCAGTTTGCCCCGAAGTTCCGCCATACTCTCCCCGCTATAAAACAGGCGCATATACCGGTCGGAAACTTCATCCTCGCTCTGCATCTGCATGGCGGGAAACTTTGTGGCCAGCGGTGCATCCACGTCGGCCAGCTCAAATACGACCAGCTGCTCGCCGCTGGAGAAGGTGCTGTTGCCGGTGATGGACACGCTTTTTTTGTTGATCCGCCGGATCATGCGACTCCGGCCACTTTGCAGCACCGCAGGTATACATTTGCGGGCAGCTGCTATATAGGCCGACTTTATGCTCCGGGGCGCATTGGAAAAAACCAGCTCTCCATTTGTTTGAAACACCAGCAATCGACGGCTTTGCGCCTGGTAAGCCGCCCGGAAATAGCGATTTTCTTCCCGTACAGCCTGTTGGTATCGGGCAATCTGCACCGCCTGCTGAAAGGCGTTTTCTATGGATGCGCTCCCGGCAGTAATCAGCACGGTGTGCATACCTCGCCGGTGCGCAGCACGGGTGATCATATTGTCCCCCAGGACCAACGAGAACTGTTGTTTCTGTAACTGGGCAATGGTCTGTTCGACTTCTTTTTCATTATTGGTAACGAAAATAGGAATTTGATACTGTAGGATGTCGCAGAGCATAGAGGCCATTTTTACCACGCTGGGAAAACCGACAATTGCAAATTTCCCCCCGTAACTCTGGGCCAGTTTAATGGCATTGAGCACATCATAGTGGGACAGTTCAATACTGAGTACGGGAATCGGCGCAATTTCTTGGATTAGATCCGCCGTGCCGCCTCGGGAAAGGATAACGTCATAGCCGGTTAGATCCGTCTGCTCCAGGATCTCCTTTCCCTCCAAATAGTCCCCTACAAAGCAGGTCAACTGGATGTCCTCTTTCTGTTGGGCTAGGGAGTCCATTAAATATTTTAGCCCTTCATAGGGGGCAATGCCCAAAATGTTTGTCATCCTTCCAGCGCCCTCCTCCTATTTTTGATTATATTATAAACGACTATTTTCTATAAGGCAAATTTTTTCAAAGCAAATAAAAACGTTTATATTTTAATCAATTTATCTCAAAAACGGTTTTGCCAGATACCGGGCAGGCGCATATAGTAAAGCCAACTGACATGGTTCAAACGCAGCGGAGACGCCTGGAAACTTTCTGTCGGTTTTCCGATGCGCAGATTCTCCACAGGAGCAAAGAGGTTGGCAAAATGACAAATGCACTGTTAATTCATCCGGAGGACAATGTAGCTGTTGTTACATCCCCCATCCGTCCAGGGGAGTCCGTCTGGTTCCAGGGACCTGACGGCGAGGTCTGCATCACCGCACGGGAAGAGATCCCCATCTATCATAAGATTGCGATTCAAGATATTGGTTGCGGAGATATGGTCGTAAAATATGCCCATCCAATTGGCGTGGCCATGGCGCCCATTGCCCAGGGCACACTGGTCCACTGCCACAATGTAAAAAGCCCTAGGGAGGGAGTCCAAGCATGAATTTCTATGGATATCGCCGCAGCGATGGCCGGACAGGGATCCGCAACCATGTGTTGATTCTGCCCGCTAGCGTCTGCGCTTCTGACACCGCCGCTATGGTGGCCCGGCAAGTGGAAGGCGCCGTCAGTTTTCACAACCAGGTAGGCTGTTCCCAGGTCTCTTCTGACACCCAATACGCCATGGACATGATGGCGGGCTTTGCCGCCAACCCCAACGTTTACGGCACCATCGTAATCGCCGTAGGCTGTGAGACCTGTCAATGCGACCTGGTGATGGCCGCCATCCGGGCCCGCACCAACAAGCCGCTCTATGGACTGATTATCCAAAAAGAGGGCGGCACCCTCCGACTCATGGAAAAAGCTGTCCGCCTGGCCCGGGAAATGGCTGCAGAAGCCAGCCTAGTCCGGCGGGAACCCTGCTTCATCTCCGACCTAATCCTGGCCACGGAGTGCGGTGGCTCCGACCCCACCTCCGGCATAGCGGCCAACCCGGTCATCGGGTGTCTCAGCGATCGTATCGTAGCGGAAGGCGGCACCGTTATCCTCAGCGAGACCACCGAATTTATAGGCGCCGAGGATATCCTCGCCAAACGGGCGGCAACGCCCCAAGTCCGGCAGCGTATTTTAAACATTGTGGCCCGCTATGAACAGCACTTTATTAACAACGGGGAAAACGTCCGCCGGGGCAACCCTACACCCGGCAACTTTCAAGGCGGCCTCACCACGCTGGAAGAAAAATCATTGGGCTGCATCCACAAAGGCGGCACCACCACCATTCAAGCCGTATACGACTACGGCAAACCGATCCCCCTCAACCGCAAGGGGCTTGTCATCATGGACACGCCTGGCAATGACCCCTCCTCCATCGCCGGCATGCTGGCTGGCGGGGCGCAGGTCTGTGTCTTTTCCACCGGCCGGGGTACGCCCCTCGGCAGTCCCATTGCTCCGGTCATTAAACTCACCGGTAATCAGGAGACGTTCCAAATGATGGAGGACAATACGGATTTCAATGCCGCTCCGGTTTTGACCAAAGGGCAATCCCCTGCCATTTTGGCAGACGCCCTATATCAGGTGCTGCTGGATACCTGCAGCGGCAAACAAACGAAGGCAGAGGCTTTGGGCTTTACGGAAACTGCCGTCATGCGGGCCTGTAATTATGTTTAAGCCCGAGAAAGGAAGGAGAACCATGCCTACAGAGAAAATTATGCGGACCATGGACGGCAATGAGGCCTGTGCCACCGTGGCTTACCATTTCACAGAGGTGGCAGGGATCTTTCCCATCACCCCTTCCTCCCCTATGAGCGAAAAAGTGGATGAATGGGCTGCCGCAGGGCGAAAAAATATGTTTGGGCAGCCGGTCACATTGGTGGAAATGCAGTCGGAGGCCGGCGCTGCCGGTGCCCTCCACGGCGCTGCGGAGGCCGGCGCCTTGGCCACCACTTTCACCTCTTCCCAAGGCCTTTTGCTGATGATCCCCAACCTGTACATAATGACCGGGCACCGGATGCCCGCAGTCTTTCACGTGGCGGCTCGTTCCGTAGCGCAGCACGCCAACAACATATTTGGCGATCACCAGGACGTGATGTCGTGCCGGACCACCGGCGCCACTATGCTCTCCACCGCCAGTGTGCAAGAGGTGATGGATTTAGCCGCCGTAGCCCATTTGACCACGGTCAAGACCCGTGTGCCTTTTATTCACTTTTTTGACGGGTTCCGCACTTCCCACGAAATCCAAAAAATCGAAGTCATTGACTTGGATCAGGTTGCCCAGCTTATGGATCAAGATGCGCTGGACGCCTATTACCGGATTGCGATGAACCCGGAGCACCCTTTACAGCGCACCACCGTCCAAGGGCCAGACGTATACTACCAGCATCTCGAGGCCAACAACGGCATTTATAACGCCTTGCCCGGTATCGTAGAGGGGTATATGCAGGATATCAACCGGATCACTGGCCGGGACTACCACATTTTCAATTATTATGGGGCCCCTGATGCACAGCGAGTCGTAGTGATGATGGGCTCCGCCTGTGAGGCGGCCAAGGAAGTGGTTGACCATCTAACCGCCCGGGGAGAAAAAGTGGGGCTGCTGCAGATTCATTTGTTCCGCCCCTTTGATATGGACTTCTTCCGCAAAATGATGCCCAAAACCGTAGAGAAAATCACCGCCATGGATCGGTCCAGAGAGGCCGGTGCGATTGCAGGCGCCGTGTACCTGGATGTGTGTGCCTCTTATGCCAACCAGGCAAACCCGCCCCAGATTTATGGCGGGCGCTACGGCCTGGCCTCTAAAGATGTCAGTCCTGCGCAGCTGAAAGCTGTATTTGATAATATGGCGGACCCCCACGGCAAGTCCTTTTTCACTATAGGCGTTGTAGATGATGTAACCCATTAAGCCTTGATGTCCGGGAACCCTTTGTCACCCAGTCGGCAGACACGGTTAGCTGCAAATTCTGGGGTCTCGGATCCGATGGCACGGTGGGCGCAAACAAAAACGCCGCCAAAATCATCGGCGATCACGCCGGCATGTACACCCAGGCCTACTTTGAGTACGACACCAAAAAATCTTACGGCATCACAAAAAGTCACCTGCGTTTTTCCAAGTTGCCGATCCGCTCCACCTATTTGATCACAGCGGCGGATTTCTTGGCCTGCCACGCCCAGTCTTACATCACACGATATGATCTGATACACGAAGTGAAAGACGGGGGTACCTTCCTGCTCAACACGAGCTGGGACCAGGCGGACTTGGAAAAAAACCTGCCCGCTCAAGTAAAAAAATACATTGCAACGCACCACATCCGTTTTTATACGCTAGACGCCAGCGGCATTGCCCGGAAACTTGGCCTGGGCAATCACGCCAACCTGATCCTTCAGGCCGCCTTTTTTAAACTGGCCAACATAATGCCGGTAGACGATGCCGTCCGCTATATGAAGGAGGCCGCCAGAAAGACCTACGCCCCCAAGGGGGAGGCCGTGGTCAACCAAAACCTGGCCGCTATCGACGCAGGCATAAACGGCCCTGTACAGGTAACGGTCCCCGCCTCCTGGTCTTCTGCCGAGGCGCCACAGCAGGCGGATACATCCCTGCCCGCTATGATACAAAACATCGTAATCCCCTGTAACCGGCAGCGGGGAGATGACCTGCCTGTTTCCGCCTTTTTGGAGCACCAGGATGGCACCTATCCCCTGGGGACATCCAAATATGACAAACGAGGCATCGCCAGCGCCCTGCCCCACTGGGATCCGGCCAAGTGCCTGCAGTGCAACCAATGCACCTTAGTTTGTCCCCATGCAGCCATCCGAGCTTATCTGGTGGATGAATCGGAGGTTGCCGCCGCTCCAGCTGACTTTGCCACCGCCCCGGCCAAGGGGGCGCCCCATCTACAGTACCGGATCCAGGTCTCCACTTTGGATTGTACCGGCTGTGGCAGCTGTGCCGCCTCTTGCCTGGCCCGAGACAAGGCGTTGACCATGGCCCCTGCCGGCGACGATATGTATAATACTGCTTCCTGGACCTATGCCTTAACGCTCAAACCAAAGCCGGGATACTTTAAACGCAAGACCTTAAAGGGGAGTCAATTTTATCAGCCGCTGCTGGAATTCTCCGGCGCCTGTGCCGGCTGTGGAGAGACCCCTTATGCCAAGCTGCTCACCCAACTCTATGGTGAAAAAGTCTATTGGGTCAATGGCGTGGGCTGTTCCCTGGCCTGGGCGGGCGCCTTCCCCTCCATGCCCTACACCGTCAATCACGAGGGCTGTGGCCCCGCTTTCTATGGCACGCTTTTCGAGGACCAGGCAGAAAACGGCTTAGGCCTGGCTCTGGCTGTAAAACAGCGGCGCAACCGGGCCCGCCAACAAGCAGAAGCCCTGTTATCTCTGGTGCCTGCATCCGATCTAAAAACAAGCATTTGCGCTTGGCTGGATTCTTTTGATGACCTGGACCAAAACAGTTTAGACGCCCGCAGACTGGTTGCTGCGCTACAGCAAGCAGACCTCACCGGCCAGGCGAAAGAGCTGGCCAATGCTCTGCTGCGCCAGCAAGATCAGCTGAGCAAAAAAGTGGTCTGGCTTTTTGGCGGCGACGGCTGGGCCTATGACATTGGCTACGGCGGCTTGGACCACGTGGTGGCTTCCGGAGAGGATCTAAATATTTTTGTGGTGGACACGGAGGTATATTCCAACACCGGCGGCCAGTCCTCGAAAGCCACCCCTGTCGGCGCCTCTGCCAAATTTGCAGACGGCGGCAAAAAGACGGCCAAAAAAGATCTGGGCCGCCTGCTTATGACCTATCCCAATGTCTACGTCGCCTCCGTCGCCATGGGCGCCAACCCCGGCCAACTGATCCAAGCGGTTACGGAAGCCGTCGACCACAAAGGGCCCTCTGTCATCATCGCCTATGCTCCCTGTATCAGCCATGGCATCAAAGCGGGTATGTCCACTGTGCAGGCAGAGATGAAAAAGGCCGTAGACTGCGGCCTTTGGCCCCTGTACCGCTATAATCCAGACCGGCCGGAAGCCCCCTTCTCTTTGGACTACAAAAAGCCCAGCCTGCCTGTTCGAGACTTTTTGGAAGGCGAGGTGCGTTATGCCAGTCTGCAGGTAAAATATCCAGAGACGGCAGAAGTGCTCTTTGCCCAGGCCCAACAGCAGGCCGATCAACGGTACCAAACCTATCTGCGCCTGGCTGAAAGCTATAACAACAAACCCATTTGCGAATGAAATTGCCACACCGGGGCACCATGCCCCGGTGTGGTTTTGCATCTGCACAACCATGCCTTTTTACATCTTACAAAATGGGTCAAGCGGCGTCTTTGAAAAAGAAGGACGCCGCTTGTCACTGCCCGTTTGGTGTGGTATATTGCAGGGGAAACGTTAGAACGATAATAAAACCACTTCAAAGGTGATAACCATGAAAGCAAAAGGAAAATCCAATAAAATAGCCGCCATTGTTTTGCCTGTTGCGCTTGTGCTCGTTGCTATATTCGTAGCCGTGAAAATCATTCACACCCCTGTAAATAACGTAAGCATTGGCTGGGTGGAGCACAAACAATCCGGTTTGTGGGAAGCGGACTACGCTTCCTTTACCGGGACGCAGACGAGCAGCCTGCAAGGCACAAACGCAAAGCTGAACATAGATGTAGAAACGGACAAGGGCAGCTTAGAAATATCCCTAAAAGATACAAATGGCACGATTCTATTTTCTGAGACGATCTCCGAAACAACGTCCTTTCGCATAGATGTCCCGGAGAAGGTCATCGTATCTGTATCGGGAAAGGACCATGGCGGAGGGTTTACAATTCGCTATTAAGAGAACACTGCCGGCCTTCTTTGACAAACAAATCAACAAGGGTGGACAGCGTGAAACGCTGTCCACCCTTTTGTCTGCGGTAAAATAGGCGGTGCCCATGACCGGTTTTTATGTTATAATCAAAAAAATGTTTCCGAGAGGACGGCACCTATGATCAAAATTCTATTCGTCTGCCACGGCAATATTTGCCGCTCCCCTATGGCGGAAGGGATTATGAAAGACCTGGCACAAAAGGCCGGGGCCGCCGGCCGGTATACCATCGCCTCCGCCGCCACCAGCCACGAGGAGGATGGAAACCCCGTCTATCCCCCTGCCCGGCGCAAGCTGGCGGAGCATGGCATAGAGCTCCCCGGCAAGCGGGCCACGCCCCTCACTGCCGCCGACTACGGCCGCTACGACCTGCTCATTGGCATGGAACGCCGCCACGTGGCGGCCATGGAGCGCCTCTTTGGCGGGGACCCGGCGGGAAAGCTCCGCCGCCTGCTGGATTACACGGACCAGCCCCGGGACATCGCCGACCCCTGGTACACCGGGGACTTTGAGACCGCCTACCGGGAGATTCTCCGGGGCTGCCGGGCCCTCTTTGCTGCGCTGGAGGCCGGGCATGACCTATAAAAACATCCGCCGGGCCACTTTCCTCGCCCGCCCCAACCGCTTCATCGCCCATGTGGAGCTAGACGGGGCCCAGGTGGTCTGCCACGTGAAAAATACGGGCCGCTGCCGGGAGCTGCTGGTCCCCGGGGCCACGGTGCTCTTAGAGCCCGCCGCCAATCCCCAGCGCAAGACCCCCTACGACCTGGTGGCCGTGTGGAAGGGCCGGCGCCTCATCAATATGGACGCCGCCGCCCCCAACCGGGTCTTTGCCCAATGGCTAGAAACGGCCCGGCCCATCCCGGGCCTCTCCCTGGTACGGCCGGAGTACACCTATGGAGACTCCCGGTTTGACTTTTATCTGGAGGCACCAAACCGCCGGACCCTGGTGGAGGTAAAAGGGGTCACCCTGGAGCAAGACGGGGTGGTGCGCTTTCCCGATGCGCCTACGCTGCGGGGGGTAAAACACCTGCGGGGACTTACCGCCAGCCTCCAGACGGGGTACGAGGCCTGGGCCGTGTTCATCATCCAGATGCAGGACGTGGCCTATTTCGCCCCCAACTGGCAGACCCATCCGGACTTTGGCCGTGCCCTGGTGGAGGCCCAGGCCGCCGGCGTACATTTGCTGGCCTTGGACTGCACGGTCACAGAGGACGCCATCACCGCCCGCAGCCTCGTGCCCATCCGGCTGGATACGTAAAATTTGGAAACTTCTGTTGCTTTTTCCGCCCCCTATTGGTACAATAGAGTTGGAAATTTCTCACCTATTCTGTCAAGAAAGGGGTTGTATTTTATGGAAACACAAAAAGTGCTGTGCCCCTATTGTGGATCCGAAATGGAGCCAGGCCGCCTTCGTAGCCGGGGTTTAAACCACTTCCTTCCAGACGGTTCCAAGGTCCCTTGGTTCTTGACAAAACGGGCCTGTGAAAAAACAGGAACCATCCCCCTTCCCCCCAGCCCGGTGGAACGTTTTATTATCCGCAATGAAGACTATCCTCGAGCTTATCACTGCAGGAACTGCAAAAAAATCATCATTGCCTATGAATAATAGAAAGCAGTCCGGGGGCGGGCGCTGTTGCGCCCGCCCCCGGATTTATTTTTTTGCGCTTATGCTTTTTTCTTTGTCTGCAGGTCCTGCAGCACTGCCCCAATGTCCCCGTCGATACAGATGGACTGGCGACGGATCTCCGCCGGGGCCACCGCCTGGCCCAAGTTGATGCAGGCATAGGTGGCCTGGGGATTTTTGGCCGTCTGCTGCCAGAAGGGGTACTTGATGATCACCGGGGTGTTGTACCCCACGCCCAACTCCAAGTAGAGCACGGAGCCGGTCTGGTGCCGCCAGAGAAAATCGTCGTACCGGTTAGAGGCCCGGTACCACCCCTCGTCCTGGACAAAACTGTCGTCCGCCCGCAGGTTCATGGCCATGAGCCGGCCGCAGCGGGGGCAGTGGGGGATGCGCTCCGTGGGGATGCGCATGTCCCGCTGCTGGGCCACCATGGCCCGGACCTGGGCCTCGTTGTCATAGGTCTCCTGGTGACAGGGCTCGCTGCACTGCCAGAGCCCGTAGTCCCCCTGGGTATAAAACAGGCGGTGCTTATCCACCCCCGCCTTTTGAAAACAGTGGTCCACATTGGTGGTGAGGACGAAATAGTCCTTGTCCGCCACCAGGGCCAGCACCTGCCTGTAGACCGGCTTGGGGGCGTCCTGGTAACGGTTTAGGTAGATGAACCGGCTCCAATAGGCCCAACGCTCCTCCTCCGTGGGGAAGGGGAAAAAGCCCCCGGAATACATGTCGTGAAAGCCGTACTTGGCCTCAAAATCTGCAAAATTGGCCCGAAAGCGCTCCCCGTCATAGGTGAACCCGGCTGCGGCAGAGAGGCCCGCCCCGGCGCCGATGACCACGGCGTCCGCCCCCGCCAGGGCGGCGGCCAGCCGGTCAAGCTCTTGCCAGTAGGCGGCTGTAGATCGCTCGGTCCTGATCCTTGAAAACATTGAAAATCACCCTCTTCACACTGTGCTCCCCCTGCAAAAAGGCCCGCACGGCGGCCACGGCGATCTCCGCCGCTTTTGCATTGGGGAAGTGGAACTCCCCGGTGGAGATACAGCAGAAGGCCAGGCTCTCCAGCCCCGTTTCCGCCGCCAGCTCCAGGCAGGCGGTATAGCAGCGCTCCAGCAGGCGGCAGTCCCGCTCCGTCAGCCGGCCGGCCACAATGGGCCCCACGGTGTGGAGCACATACCGGCAGGGCAGGTTATAGGCCGGCGTGATTTTGGCCGACCCCGTGGGCTCCGGATGGCCCTGGGCTTCCATCAGCTCTGCGCAGGCCAGGCGCAGCTGCACCCCAGCAAAGGTGTGGATGGCGTTGTCAATACAGGCGTGGTTGGGCACAAAGCAGCCCAAAAGCTGGCTGTTGGCCGCATTCACAATGCCGTCGCAGCGCAGGGTGGTGATGTCCCCCTGCCAGAGGTAGATCCCCGGCTCTGCCGGCTGGAGGCTGTCTATATCCGTGATCCCTTTTTCCGCCGTCTCCTCCTGCAAATAGGCGTCCTGCACCGCCAAGAATTCGGCGCTGGCCGGCGATGGCATCCGGGTATTCAAAAGGGCCCGGAGCAGCCGCTTTTGGGCCGGGGCGTCCTGCGGGATCACCGCCCGCTCCCCCGCCTCCTGCAACAGGGTTTCTATGAGAAAAATCCGCCGCTCTTGCTGTGTCATAGACGCCTATCTCCTTTCCACTGCGCCCACCGGGCAGACCGCCAGGCAGTTGCCGCAATGCAGGCAGTGGGCCTGCTGGATGACCGCCGGCGTCCCGGAGACGTCGATGCACTTTTGCGGGCACATCTCCAGGCACCGTTTACAGCCGGTGCACCGGTCTGTCACAAAATAGCCGCTGTGGGCCGCCTGCTCGCCGCCAAAGGCAAAGTCCGCCCGCTGGATGGGGCGCTTGGATAAATCAAACCACTGGCCGCTCCCCGCCCAAATTTGGAAAACCGTAAGCCCCCTGCGGGAGGGCACATCCGGGTATATTTTCGCCATATAGGGATTTTTTTCAAACAGGGCAGGCAGTCGGTCCGGGCCGATTTCTCTTGCCCGGCCCTGCACCGATATGGCCA
>CAZXRD010000016.1:0-1988 GCA_964642465.1 uncultured Oscillospiraceae bacterium
GCGGTGCCGCCGCCGGCCACGATGCCCTCTTCCACAGCGGCCCGGGTGGCGTTCAAAGCGTCCTCGATCCGCAGCTTCTTCTCTTTCATCTCGATCTCGGTGGCAGCGCCGACTTTGATCACGGCTACGCCGCCGCTGAGCTTGGCCAGGCGCTCCTGGAGTTTCTCCTTGTCGTAATCGGAGGTGGTGGTCTCAATCTGGCTGTTGATCTGCTTGATCCGAGCCTGGATCTCAGAGGACTGGCCGCCGCCGTCTACGATGATGGTGTTCTCCTTGTTCACCTTGACCTGGCGGGCGGTGCCCAGCATGGCCAGGGTGGTCTCTTTCAGCTCCATGCCCAGGTCGGAGGAGATGACCTGGCCGCCGGTGAGGATGGCGATATCCTGGAGCATCTCTTTCCGCCGGTCGCCAAAGCCGGGGGCCTTGACGCACACGCAGACGAAGGTGCCACGCAGCTTGTTCAGGATGATGGTAGCCAGGGCCTCGCCCTCTACATCTTCGGCGATGATGAGCAGCTTCTTGCCGGACTGGACCACCTGCTCCAGCACAGGCAGCACTTCCTGGATGTTGGAGATCTTCTTATCGGTGATGAGGATGTAGGGATCGTCCAGGACGGCCTCCATCTTCTCGGTGTCGGTAGCCATGTAGGGGGTGATGTAGCCCCGGTCGAACTGCATGCCTTCCACCACTTCGCTGTAGGTCTCAGCGGTCTTGGACTCTTCCACGGTGATGACGCCGTTCTGGGAGACCTTCTCCATGGCGTCGGCAATCAGCTGGCCGATGGTCTCGTCCCCGGAGGAGACAGCGCCTACACGGGCGATGTCCGAGGTGCCCTGCACCTGCTTAGAGGTGGCCTTGATGGCGTCCACAGCGGTGGTAACGGCCTTCTGGATGCCCCGGCGCATAACCATGGGATTGGCGCCGGCGGCCAGGTTCTTCAGCCCTTCGCTGATGATGGCCTGGGCCAGGATGGTGGCGGTGGTGGTGCCGTCGCCGGCTACGTCGTTGGTCTTGGTGGAAACCTCTTTTACCAGCTGGGCGCCCATGTTCTCATAGGAGTCCGGCAGGTCGATTTCCTTGGCGATGGTGACGCCGTCATTGGTGATGAGGGGAGCGCCGAACTTCTTGTCCAGCACCACGTTGCGGCCCTTGGGGCCAACGGTAATTTTAACGGTATCGGCAAGCTGGTCCACGCCCCGCTGCAGGGCCTTGCGGGCCTCCTCGCCGTAAATGATCTGTTTTGCCATAGTTTTCAAACCTCCATGTCTTTTTTCAGAGCGTTATTTTCCCGTGTGCCAGGGGCATATCCCCGGCCCGGTCTACCTTTACTCTACCACGGCCAGGATATCGCCCTGCCGGACGATGACCAGGTCCTCTCCGTCCACCTTCACTTCGGTGCCGGAATACTTGCCGGTGATGACTCTGTCGCCGGGCTTTACGGTCATAACGACCTCATTTCCATCTACCATGCCGCCGGGTCCCACGGCCAGCACTTCAAACAGCTGGGGTTTCTCCTGGGCAGAGCTGGCCAGGATGATGCCGCTCTTGGTGGTCTCTTCCGCTTCCACCTGCTTGATAATGACCCGATCGGTCAACGGCTTCAGTTTCATAGTTTGTATGCCTCCTATATCAAAATTTAACTATAAACGTTGGAACTGCGTTAGCACTCGAACAGCCGGAGTGCTAACACAATTATTATAATACCCCATGTATACCCATTCTGCAAGTGTAAAATTCAAAAAAATTGTGGGCAAAAAGCACAAAATTCCCCGTGAGGGGAATTTAGCTCTGGGTTTCCAGCAAAAACGACTGCAAGCTCCCGTTTTCTTCTTCTACCTCCGGAATGTTCTGCCAAAAAGCCAGGTTTTTGGGACAGGCAAAGGGCAGGGCGCCGGGCAGAAGCTGGAAGGGGGCCCGGTCTGTAAAAAACAGCTCCCCGTCTATATTGACGGCAAAGGGCGTCTGGGCGGAGATCTCCAGCTGCCGGG
>CAZXRD010000016.1:2088-3385 GCA_964642465.1 uncultured Oscillospiraceae bacterium
TCCAGCTGCCGGGCGGCGGTGATGGCCTGGATCTGGGCCTGGAGCCGCTGCACATGCTTCCCCTTGCCGGCGATGGGGTTGATCACAAAGATGTGTTTCATGTCCGCCTCCCCGCCGGGCCAAACGCCCGGCCCTTACAGATACATAAAGAGATCGCACTTGATCATGCCGTTGTACAGTTTCCGTTTCTTGTCCGCCCTGCGGCCAAAGGTCCGCTCAAACTCCGTGTGGGAGGAGAGCAGGTACAGCTTCCAGCCGGTCAGCTGCCGGAAGGCCTGGCCAAAGGCCTGGTATAGGGCTTCCGCCTCCCGCTTTTCCAGCAGCCGCTCCCCGTAGGGGGGATTGGTGACGATCACGCCGGAAGCGGTTTTCCGGTCCAGTTTGGTGGCTTCCGCCGTCTCCCAGCGGATCAGCCCCTCCACCCCCGCCCGGCGGGCGTTGGCGGCGGCGAGGGATACGCACTTGGGGTCGATGTCCGAGCCCATAATGCTGTAGCTGCCTTGGTATTCCCGGGCGACGGCCTCTTCCCGGGCCTGCTGCCACAGGCCCTTCGGCAAAAAGGCAAAGTCCATGGCGGCAAAACTGCGGTGCAGCCCGGGGGCCCGGTTCAAAGCGGCAAAGGCCGCCTCGATGGGGATGGTGCCGGAGCCGCAGAAGGGGTCTAAAAAGTCCCCTCGGCCCCGATACCGGGCCAGGCGCACCATGGCCGCCGCCAGGGTCTCCCGCAGGGGGGCGGCGGCGGAGACGGGGCGGTAGCCCCGCTTGTGCAGGCCGGCCCCGGTGGTGTCTAAAAACAGGGCGGCCTCGTCTTTCATAATGGCAAATTGGATCTGGTATTTGGCCCCGGTCTCCGGGAACCAGTCTAAGTGGTAGCGGGCCTTCATCTGCTCCACCACCGCTTTTTTCACGATCTTTTGGCAGTCGGGGATGGAGTGGAGGGCGGAGGCCAGGGCGTGGCCCTTCACAGGAAAGGCCCCGTCCTTGGGGATGTAGTCCGCCCAGGGCAGGGCCCGCACCCCTTCAAAGAGCTGGTCGAAGCTGGCGGCGGGGAAGCGGCCCAGGCACAAAAGCACCCGCTCGCCGCAGGCCAGGGCCAGGTTGGCCCGGGGGATGTCTGAAAGCGCCCCGGAAAAGAAGACCCGGCCGTTTTCCGCCTGGACCTCTGCCATGTCTAGGCGGCGCAGCTCGTCGGCCACCAGGCCCTCCAGCCCGAAAAGGCAGGGCACGCAGAAGTTAAGCATCGGAGGCCTCGTCCTCCTTCTCCCCGGAGGCCTCTGTCTCCTGGGCGTCTGCATCC
>CAZXRD010000016.1:3485-24904 GCA_964642465.1 uncultured Oscillospiraceae bacterium
CCCCGGCGGCCAGGCGGCGCTGCCTATGCCGGGGGATGGCCCACAGCAGCAGGGCGGCGACGACAGCGGCGATGCCGATGCCGAAGATCACAAACACAGCGGGGATATAGATGGCGTCCACATAGTCCACCCAGACGATGTGCTCGCCCAGCAAGCTGGTGTAGCCCTCACCCAGAAAGCCGTTGCACCAGTCGGCGAGAAAGGCCGCCGTCTCCTCGTCCATGTCCTCTACATAGCCCCGGATGTCCACATAGCGGGTGAGCTCGTCCAGTTCGTAGATCAGCCACTGGCTGGTGTCCTCGGTAATGGCGTCGATAGACTGGGCATACCGGCTGGGAAAGGCCACCACGATGATCTCCTCCCCGTAGGGGACGGCGCAGTAGATGTAGCTGGCCACCGGGATGCCCAGCACGGTGTTCTGGCTCTCGGCAAACTGGTCGTAGATGCAGTCGATCTCCATGGAGACATAGTCCCCCTCGTAATCGGAGATGTCGCCGCTGACGGCCGCCTCCGGGCCGGAGAGCATGGTGGCCAGGGGAAAGGCGGCGTAGACCAGGCAAAAGGCGGCCAGAGCCGCCAGGATCACAATCAAAATGCTCCTACCCAGGGACATGGCGTTGTGGTTGGCATGCATAAAAAACCCTCCTTCAGGGAGCGGGTCATAACAGGACCCAGAGGCTGACGGCGTTTAAGAACATGTGCAGGAAGATAGGCGTCCAGATGCTGCCCCCCTGTTCGTAAGACCAGGCCAAGGCGATGGACACCGGCAGATAGTCCAGCAGGCTTAAAAACAGCCAGGGGGAATAGTCCAGTACAAAATACTGCCACAGGTGGTAGACCGCAAAGAGCAGGTAAGACACAATGTAGGCGAGATACCGGTTTTTCCGCCGCAGGCCCCCAAAGACTACCCCCCGGAACAGGGGCTCTTCCACCATGGGGGCCAGGGTGACGGCGCTGGCGATCAGCGCCCCCCGGTTGTAGTCCGCCATACCCACCAGGGAGTCGGTGTTGGGATTGGCGGGCGTGGTGGTGGGCAGCAGCCCCGCCAGCACGGCGGACAGCAGCAGGGACAGGGCCATATTCACCACCCACTGGACCAGGTAGCCGGAGAAGACGGACAGGATCCCCTGGCCCTTGTGGTCGCAGAAGTGGTAAAAGGACTCCTTTAAAAACCGCCGCAGCAGCAGGAATACCGCCACAAAGCTGATTAAATAGTAGATGCAGTTTAAGGTGCCCATATCCATCCGGGCGTACAGGTCTGGGAAACAGTGGTAGAAAAAGTAGGGCAGCAGAGAGGGCAGGAGAAAGATGTGGACCACCAGGTAGATGGACCCCGTGAGGATCTCCCGCCGGCTCAGCGGACAGTAGTAGATGGATCGTCTCATGGAAAAAAGCCTCCCCAGGCAATCAAAAGCTGTGGTTACAGCAGTTTTTTCAAGTCGGAAAGCAGGTTCAAGGCCTCCAGCGGGGTGAGGGTGTCGATGTCCACCTTCTCCAGCCGCTGGGAGATCTGGCTGCCGGCCAGGTCCAAGAGAGAGACCTGGTTCTCCGCCGGCGGGGCCTCCGGCGCCGGGCGGGCGGCCTCCATTTCCGTCAGGACCGTCTTGGCCCGGCGGATCACCGGTTCCGGCACCCCGGCCAGGCGGGCCACCTCGATGCCGTAGCTCTCGTCGGCGCCGCCGGGGACGATCTTCCGCAGGAAGATGATGTCCTTCCCCCGCTTTTTGGCGGTGATGTTGTAGTTGCGCACCCCGTCCAGTTGGCTCTCCAAGGCGGTGAGCTCGTGGTAGTGGGTGGAAAACAGGGTTTTGGCCCCCAGGCGGCTCTTGTCGGCGCAGTACTCCACCACGGCCCGGGCAATGGCCATGCCGTCAAAGGTGGAGGTGCCCCGGCCCACCTCGTCTAAGATAATCAGGCTGCGCCGGGTGGCGTTTTTCAGGATCTCCGCCACCTCGCTCATCTCCACCATAAAGGTGGACCGACCGGCGGCCAGGTCGTCGGAGGCGCCGATGCGGGTGAAGATCCGGTCAATGAGCCCGATGCGGGCGGATTTGGCCGGGACAAAGCTGCCCATGTGGGCCAGCAGGGCGATGAGAGCCGTCTGGCGCATGTAGGTGGACTTGCCCGCCATGTTGGGGCCGGTGATGATGGCCACCCGGTCCCCCTCGGCGTCCAGATGGGTGTCGTTGGCCACAAAGAGCCCGTCGGTGAGGGCGTTTTCCACCACCGGGTGGCGGCCGGCCTGGATGTCAATGGCAAAGGAGTGGTCCACCTCCGGCCGGCAGTAGTGGTGGTTCACCGCCACCTCTGCCAGGTCCGCCAGCACGTCCAGCTGGGCCACGGCCTGGGCGGTGGCCTGGATGCGCTCCACCTGGGCGCTCACCGTCTCCCGCAGCTGGTGGAACAGCTCCAGCTCCAGGGCCGCCAGGGACTCCCCGGCGGTGAGGAGCTTTGCCTCCAGCTCCTTGAGCTCCTGGGTGATAAACCGCTCGGCGTTGGCCAGGGTCTGCTTGCGGATGTAGCCCGCCGGCACCGCCTCGCTGGCGGAGCGGGGGATTTCGATGTAATAGCCGAAGACCCGGTTGTACCCGGCCTTTAGCTTCTTGATGCCTGTGCGCTCCCGCTCGTCGGCCTCAATCTTGGCCAGGGCGGAGCGGCTGTCGGTGACCAGGGCCCGCAGCTCGTCCACCTGGGCGTTGTAGCCGGTGCGGATCAGGCCCCCCTCCCGGATGGCGATGGGGGGATCGTCGCAGATGGCCCGGTCAATGAGGTCCGCCAAGTCGGTGAGGGGGTATAGGGCCCCCGCCTCCTGGAGCAGGGCGGCGCCCGTGTCCTGGAGCAGGTCCCGCAGGGGGGGCAGCACCGTCATGGAGATGGCCAGGGACTGCAGATCCCGGGCGTTGGCGGAGCCGTAGACAATGCGGCTGAGCAGCCGCTCCATATCCCGCACCCCGCCCAGGGCTTGGCGCAGCTCCTCCCGCAACACGGTGTTTTCCGTCAGCTCCTCCACGGCGTCCAGCCGCTGGTTGATGGCCCGGGTGGACAGCAGGGGCCGCTCCATCCAGGCCCGCAGCAGCCGCCGGCCCATGGCCGTCTGGCAGCAGTCCAAGATGGAGAGCAGGCTCCCCCGCCGCTCCCCGTTTTGCAAGAGCTCCGTAAGCTCTAAGCACCGGCGGGCGGTGAGGTCCAGCTCCATATAGTCCTTGGCGGTGTAAAATTTGAATTTCTTCCGGCTGATGTGGTGCAGGTCGTTTTTCTGGGTGTCCCGCAGATAGATCAGCAGGGCGCCGGTGGCGCAGATGGCGGCGTGGTCGTCCGCCAGGCCCAGCTCCTCCGGGCTCTGGACGGCGAACTGGTCGCAGAGCATCATGGCCGCCTGCATATAGTCAAAGGCCTCCCGCCCCTGCTCCACCGGGCAGCGGAGCTTGGTCTTGAGGAAGTCGGCAATGGCCGGGTCCTCCGCCGCCCCGTGGGAGACCACCGCCTCCGCCGGGAGGAAGCGGCCCAGCTCATTTAAAATATGTTCCTGGATATCCTGGGTAAAGGAGGTGACGCAGGTCTCCCCGGTGGACATGTCGCAAAAGCAGACGCCCCCGGACTGGCTGTCTAGGTAGATGGCGCAGATGTAGTTGGAGCGCCCCTCCTCCAGCATGGAGCCCTCGATCACCGTGCCGGGGGTGATGACCCGGACGATGTCCCGCTTCACCAGGCCCTTGGCCTTGGCCGGATCCTCCAGCTGCTCGCAGACGGCCACCTTGTAGCCCCGGGCGATGAGCCGGGCGATATAGGCCTCGCAGGAGTGGTAGGGCACCCCGCACATGGGGGTCCGGTCCTCCGGGGTTTCCTTGTTCCGGTCCCGGGTGGTGAGGGTGAGATCCAGTTCCCGGGAGGCAGTGTAGGCGTCGTCGTCGAACATCTCGTAGAAGTCGCCCAGACGGAAAAACAGGATGCTGTCCGGATTTTTCGCCTTCATCTCCCGGTATTGTTGCATCATGGGGGTGTAGTCAGCCATAAAGACCTCCTATGGCGGCGAGGCCAGGCCTCAGTCGCCGAACTCTTTCTTTAAGGTGAGATTGGTGATGGGGAACACGGCAATGGAGTAGACCAGGTCAATGCCGGTGTGGATAAAGCTCTGGAGCATCAGGTTGCCGATGTCCACAAACAGGTAGCTGGCCCCGGTGATGAGGAGCAGGACGATGCCCCCATAGAGAAACAGCTGGCCGGAGAGCTGGTGGGCCCGGACCCAGGCCTCCTTGGACTTCATAGAGCGCTTGGAGCGGAAGCCGCCGGTGGCCCCCATCTCCGGGGTGCGCTTCCAGTACTTGTAGCCGGTGTAGGCGATGTACAGGGGAATGAGGATGTCTAAAATGATGTAAAACTCATCGGAAAACATGGTTGTCCTCCCTATCTCTGTGGTTTTTTATAACACCCGCCTGAGGCGGGGGATATCCGAAATATCCAAAAGAAAGCGGCCTTTTGGAGCGGGGCCTACAGCTAGCAGAGCCGGCCGTAGAGGGCCCAGGTGTTGCTGTCTGTGATCTCAGCCTGCACAAACTGGCCCACCAGGCTCTTGTCGCCGGCCAGGCGCACCAGGCGGCCGCCGTTGGTGCGGCCGGTGAGCCCCTCTTCCGTTGCGCCGTCGATCAGCACCCGCTGGCGGCTGCCCACATAGGCGGCGTGCTTTTGGGCGGAGATGCGGTTTTGCACGTCCAAGAGCTGCTGGAACCAGCGGCCCTTCTCCTCCCGGGGCACCGGGTCGGGCAGCTCCGCCGCCGGCGTGCCCCGGCGGGGGGAGTAGATAAAGGTGAAGAGGGCGTCAAAACCCACCTGCTCCACCAGGTCTAAAGTCTGCTGAAACTCCGCCTCCGTCTCCCCGGGGAAGCCCACGATCACATCGCTGGTGAGGACGATGTCCGGCATCCGCTGCCGGACGGCGGCGATCTTCTCCAAGTACTGGGCGGCGGTGTATCGCCGGTTCATGGCCTTCAGCACCCGGTCGCTCCCCGCCTGGAAGGGCAGGTGCAGGTGCCGGGCCACCTTGGGGCACTCCGCCATGGCGTCAAACAGGGCCTCCGATGCGTCCTTGGGGTGGCTGGTCATAAACCGGATGAGGAAGTCCCCCTCCAGGCCGTTTATCTGGCGCAGCAGGCCGGGGAAGTCCAGGCTAAAGGCGGCGTCGTTGCCGTAGGAGTTCACGTTTTGGCCGAGGAGGGTGATGTCCTTGGCCCCGCCCCGGATGATGTCCCGGGCCTCCGCCAGGATCTGTTCCGGCCGGCGGGAGCGCTCCCGCCCCCGAACATAGGGCACGATGCAGTAGGTGCAGAAGTTGTTGCAGCCGGACATAATGGACAGCCACGCCTTCACGCCCCCGGTGCGCTCCGTGGGCAGCCCCTCGGCAATCTCCCCGTCGGAGGGGTCTGTAGCAAAGATCCGCCCCTCCCCCTGCAGCAGCCGCTCCACAAATTCGGGAAAGCGCCACAGGGCGTGGGGCCCGAAGACCAGGTCCACATGGCGGTAGGAGTTCATCAGCCGCTGGGCCACGTGGGGCTCCTGGGCCATGCAGCCGCAGAGGACGATCTTCTGCCCCGGGTGGCGGCGCTTGGTGTGCGTCAGGGCCCCGATGTTGCCAAAGACCCGCTGCTCGGCGTGCTCCCGCACGGCGCAGGTGTTTAAAACTACGATGTCCGCCCCCTCCGGGTCCTGGACGAACCGATAGCCCATCTCCCGGAGAAAGCCCCGGATCTTCTCACTGTCCGCCTCGTTTTGCTGGCAGCCGTATGTGTCCACATAGGCACAGGGCGGCGCCGGCAGGGCAGCGTTTCGCTCCGCCACCCGGCAGGCCGCAGCCATCTGCTGGGCCATCTGGTCGGCGGGTATTTCTCTGCTTGTCATGCAATTGCTCCTTATTCACGGATGGTAACTCTAACATTTTATCATTTTGTTGTGGAATTTACAACAAGTATCCTGTATAATTGGCTCAGAAACAAAAGAAACCGGGAAGGGGTGCTTTTCAGTGAAGACGCTTGTGATTGAGATGCAGGCGGTAAAGCGGAATCTCCAGGCCATTAAGGACCAGGCGGACGGGTCGGCCATCTATGCAGACCTTTCCTGCAACGCCCGGGGCCTGGGCCTGTTGGAGACGGCCCGGCTCCTGCGGGACGAGGGGGTGCGCAACTTCATTGTAGGCGAGCCCAAGGAGGCCCAGATCCTCCGGGACAACGGCTTTACCCAGGAGCGGATCATGCTCCTGCGCTCCACGGCGGACCCCACGGAGCTGGAGACCCTGATGGACCTCAACGTGATCTGCACCGTGGGCTCCTATGAGGCGGCCATCGCCCTAAACGGCCTGGCGGAGGCCCGGAGCACCGTGGTGGAGGTGCAGATTGAGATCGACACCGGCCTGGGCTGCTATGGGTTTATGCCCTCGGAGACGGACAAGATCCTCTCGGTGTACAAATACATGCCCAATTTGGCGGTGATCGGCATTTTTATGAACTTCTCCGCCTCCTGGAAGAGCAAGAAGAAGGCCCAATCGGAGCTAGATGTGTTTGAACACGTGCTGGACAAGATCAACGAGGCGGGCTTTGAGACCGGGCTGAACCACGCCCTGGACTCGGCGGCCCTGTTTAAATACGGCTTTGGCCGGATGGACGCCGTGCGGGTCCAGTCCGCCCTGGCCGGGCGGCTGCCCGGCGGGGTAAAGGCGCCGCTGTACCCCGTGGGCTATATTGAAGCCGGGGTAGAGGACGTGGGCTGGTATCCCAAGGGCCACACCGTGGGCCCGGAGGGGAAAAAGATGAAGACCTCCACCCGCATCGCCGTGCTGTCTGTGGGCTATTACCACGGCTTTGGCCTGCCCGCCCAGCCGGAGGGGTTTTTCGCCTCCCTGTGGCGGCGCCGGCGCCATCTGACGGTGAAGATCAACGGCGCCCGGGTACCGGTCATTGGCCAGGTGGGCAAGACCTATACCCTGGTGGACGTGACCAAGATCAACTGCGCCGTGGGAGATGTGGTGGTGCTGGACGTGGACCCCATCAATGTGAAGGGGCTGGAGCGGAGCTACCGCTAAGGGAGATAGAAATACGAGGTGAACTATGGCAATCATTCACAAACTACCCCAGCATGTGGCGGATCTCATCGCCGCTGGGGAGGTGGTGGAGCGGGCCGCTTCGGCGGTGAAGGAGCTGATGGAAAACGCCATCGACGCCGGGGCCGGGGCCATCACCGTGGAGATCCAGGCCGGGGGCATGCGCCAGATCCGAGTGACGGACGACGGCTGCGGCATGGCGCCGGAGGACGCCGCCCTGGCCTTTGTGCGCCACGCCACCAGCAAAATCCAGACGGAGCGGGATCTGGAGGCCATCGGCACCCTGGGCTTCCGGGGAGAGGCGCTGGCCGCCATCGCCGCCGTGTCCCGGGTCCAGCTGCTGACCCGGCAGCCGGGTGCGGCGGAGGGCACCCGCCTGGTGCTGGAGGGGGGACAGATCGTCACCCAGGAGCCCGCCGGCTGCGCCGAGGGCACCACCATCATCGTGGGGGACCTGTTTTACAACACCCCCGCCCGCTTAAAATTCGTCAAAACCGACCGGGCCGAGGGGGCGGCGGTGTCCGCTGTGGTGCTGCGCTGCGCCCTCAGCCATCCGGAGGTTTCCGTGCGGTACATCAAAGACGGGAAAGAGGAGTGCCGCACCCCGGGAGACGGCCAGGTGGCGGCCTGTATCTACAGCCTTTTGGGCCGGGACTTTGCCAAGGGCCTGCTGCCGGCGGAGAGCCGGGACGGGGATGTGGAGGTCACCGGCTTTGTCACCAGCCCCGCCGCCGCCAGAGGCAACCGGGGCTATCAGTTTTTCTTTGTCAACGGCCGCTTTGTCAAGTCCAAGACCCTCCAGGCGGCCCTGGAACAGGCCTATCGGAACCGGCTGTTTACCGGCCGTTTCCCCGGCTGCGTGCTGTACATTACCCTGAAGACCAGCGGGGTGGATGTGAACGTGCACCCCACCAAGACGGAAGTGAAGTTTTTAAACGAGCGGAAGGTCTTTGACGGGGTCTATTACGCCACCCTGGCCGCCCTGGACAAGGAGCCGGGCCCGGTGAAGCTGGAGCTGCAAAAGCCCGCCGCTTCCGGGCAAAAGCCCAAGGCGGACGAGGGCTTTTGGCAGAAGATGTCCGCCGCCGACTACCGCAGCCAGACGGCCGCCCCGGCCGCCGGCACTGGAACGGGCAAGGGCCAGAGCCCCGGCCAGGTGACCCTGCGGGACGAGACCCAGGGGGTCTACCAGACGGCGTTTCGCCTGCCCGGGGCGGGCCCAAAGGGGGCCCCGGCGTCGAAACCTGTGGAAAAGCCGGCGCCACCGGTGGGAAAAATTGGGGAAATGTTGAAAAATAGCGCCCCTGGAAAAGGGGGCGAGCAGCCGCCCGCCGCCCCGGCGGCGGATGCCCAGCCGGCAGCCCAGAGCGCACCGGAACCGGCGTCGGCCCCCCCCGCCCTCCGCCTGATTGGGGAGGCCATGGATACCTATATCCTGGTGGAACAGGGGGAGAGCCTTTTTATCATCGACAAACACGCCGCCCACGAGCGGCTGATCTTCGACCGGCTGAAGCGGGGGGCCGAACCCCCCATGTCCCAGCTGCTGCTGGCCCCCATTACCGGGGACCTGGGGGCGGAGGACGCCGCCCTGCTGCTGGAAAACGCCCCCCTGCTGGAGGATCTGGGCTTTGAGATCTCCGACTTCGGCGGCGGCACCATCCTTGTCCGCCGGGTGCCGGCGGACATCGACACGGCGGACGCCCTGCCCCTTCTGGGGGAGATCGCCGGGCAGCTCCGTGTGGGCGGCAGCCCGGAAAACCTGCGGGACAACCTGATGCACACCATGGCCTGCAAGGCAGCCATCAAGGCCGGCCGGGCCTCGGAGCCCCGGGAGCTTTTGACCCTGGCCCAGGCGGTTTTGGCCGGGGAGGCCAAGTACTGCCCCCACGGGCGCCCCTGCGCCATGGAACTCACCCGTGCCCAGCTGGACAAACAGTTCTGCCGGGCCTGAAAAGGAGGAGGCCTATGCCCTCAAAAATCTTGGTCATCACCGGCCCCACCGCCACGGGGAAGACCCACCTGGCCATTTTGCTGGCCCAGCGCTTCGGCGGGGAGATCGTCTCGGCGGATTCTATGCAGGTCTACCGGGGCCTGGACATCGGCACCGCCAAGCCCACGGCGGCAGAGCGGGCCCAGGCGGTCCACCACATGGTGGACGTGGTGAGCCCCTTTTCCGCCTTTTCCGCCGGGGCTTATGGGGAGATGGCGGGGGCCGTGGTAGAGGATATCCTGGGCCGGGGCGTCCTGCCCATTGTGGTGGGGGGTACCGGCCTTTATATTGACGCTTTGATCCGGGGCACAACCTTTGCCCCCCTGCCGGAGGACCCGGCCCTGCGCCGGGAGCTGGAACGGCTCTATGACAAGCTGGGGGGTCCCGCCTTTGCCCAGCGCCTGGCGGCGGTGGACCCGGCGGCGGCCCGGCTCCACCCCAACGACAAAAAGCGCCTGGTGCGGGCCATGGAGGTCTACCAGCTTACGGGGGAGACAATCTCCGCCCACGACGCCCTGGAGCGGGCCCGCCCGCCCCGGTACGACGCTTTGAAAATCGCTTTGAACTTTGCTGACCGGGCGGATCTGTACGCCCGCATCGACCGGCGGGTGGACCAGATGATGGCCGCCGGCCTGGAGCAGGAGGTGCGCTACCTCCTGGAGCGGGGCCTGGGGCCCCAGCACACCGCCATGCAGGCCATCGGCTACAAGGAGCTGGCCGCCGCCATCACCGCCGGCACCCCCATAGAGGAGGCGGTGGACCAGATCAAACAGGAGTCCCGCCGCTATGCCAAGCGGCAGCTCACCTGGCTCCGCCGGGATTCGGCAATCCGGTGGATTGTTTGGAAAAAAACACCAGATTTTGGGGTGGGCGTACAGGCTTCGACACAATATTTGGAAGAATATGGTATACTATCTGCATAAGGGGTCGTGCTTCCGGCGGGGGAAACCGGGCACCGGCCGCAGGGGAACAGGGCTTTTGCCCGGTTCCCTATTTCAAAAAGCGACGGGACATGCTATAATGCATCGTTAGCATAGCCCGCCCGAGAGAAAGGACGGCTATTATGCAGAGAGAACAGACATTGCAGGACAACTTTTTAAGCAAGGTGCGCCAGTCCCGGCAGGGGGTGACCATGTTCCTGATGGACGGGTTTCAGCTCCGGGGGGGGGTTACGGCCTTTGACAGCTTCACGGTGGTGCTGGATTCCGACGGGAAACAGCAGCTGATTTACAAGCACGCCATCTCCACCGTGGTGCCCCAGCGGCCCTTGGCCTTAGAGCCGGAGGGGGCGGCGGCCCGGCGCACCGATGAGGACAAGCTATGCAGAGGAGCAATTTCGTCATTCGGGTGATAACCGGCGTCTTTTTTGTTGCCATCGCCCTATATTTTGCAGTTTATGTGTACAATGCGGTGATGAACCCCTTCCAGACCACCCTGGCCGTGACCTATACGGCGGCGGAGACCATCCCGGTCTCCGGCATCGTGGTCCGCCAGGAGACGGTGATCCAAGCCGCCTCCACCCTGGTGGATGTGGCGGTGGATGAGGGGGCCAAGCTCCGGGTAGGGGGCACGGTGGCCCTGGTCTACGGGTCGGAGGCGGATCTGTCCGCCGCCGCCCAGCTCCGGGCAGCCCAGCTCCAGGCGGAGGCCCTGCAGGATGCCCTGTCCCAGGCGGAGACAGCGGGCGTGGGCGTGGGAGACCGGGTCTCCCAGCTGGTATTGGCCTTGGAGCAGGGGGATCTGCAGACGGCAAACGCCGCCTGCACCCAGATCCGCACCCTGCTGTTTTCCGGCACGGCCTCCGAGATGGAGGCGGAGCTTGCCGCCCTC
The DNA here is from genome assembly GCA_964642465.1 of uncultured Oscillospiraceae bacterium. GTDB lineage: Bacteria > Bacillota > Clostridia > Oscillospirales > Oscillospiraceae > CAZXRD01. The sequence continues at coordinate 14,393 of CAZXRD010000016.1, forward strand.
CAGACCCAGATGCAGAGCCTGCAGGCTGCAGCGGCCAGCAGCATCTCTGTGGTGGAGACCCCGGTGGGCGGGGTCTATTCCGCCAATGTGGACGGCTATGAGTCCCTGACCCTGGAACAGGTGACGGCCATGACCCCCGCCCAGCTGGATGCGGCCATGGCCCAGCCCGGCAGCGTCGGGGAATACGTGGTGGGCAAGGTGGTCTCCGGCACCCAGTGGTATCTGGCCGCCGGGATGGATGTGGAAGACGCCGACCTGCTTCGGGTGGGGGACAGCTTGGACCTGCGCTTCCCCGGGGATTACGACGGCACCGTCACCATGGAGGTGGTCTCCATCGGCCCGGCGGAGGACGGCCGGCAGACGGTGATCTTCTCCAGCAACCACGCCTTGGCGGACACCTTGGGGATGCGCCTGACGGAGGGGGAGATCCTGCTGGAGGAGTACAGTGGCATCCGGGTGCCCAAGGAGGCGGTGCGCCTGACGGAGGACGGCGTCCCCTGCGTGTACACCGTCACCGCCATGAAGGCGGAGGAAAAGGAGATCACCATCCTGTACGAGGGAGCGGATTATTATATTATCCAGGAAAACGAGGCCCTGCGGGAGGGCGATGAGATCATCGTCCAGGGCAAGGACCTCTACGACGGCAAAATATTGGAGTGATTGCAATGGTAGATATTGAAGGAAACGTGGCCCGGCTGCGGGAACAGATCCAGGAGGCGGCCCTCCGTTCCGGCCGGTCGCCGGATGCGGTGACCTTTGTGGCGGCCACCAAGACCCAGGATGCAGAGAGTATCCGGCGGGCCATCGCCGCCGGGGTGGACGCCTGCGGGGAAAACCGGGTCCAGGAGCTGACCGCCAAGCGGGCCCAGGGCGCCTATACGGGGGCGCCCTTGCACTTTATCGGCCACCTGCAGAAGAACAAGGTGAGCCAGGTGGTGGGGGCAGCGGATCTGATCCAGTCGGTAGACTCCATGGAGCTGGCAGAGCTTATCGCCCGCCGGGCGGAGCGGCTGCAGATCGTCCAGCCCATTTTGCTGGAGGTAAATATTGGCGGCGAAGCGGCAAAAAGCGGCGTCGCCCCCCAGACCCTGGCGGAACTGGTGGACTATTGCGCCACGCTGCCTGCCCTGCAGGTCCAGGGTCTGATGGCCATCCCCCCTGTAGCGGTGGATGGGGCGGAAAATCGCAAGTATTTTGCGGCAATGGCGCAGCTTTTTGTTGACATAAAGGCAAAAAAATACGATAATGTTTCTATGAGTGTTTTGTCCATGGGTATGAGCGGGGATTTCATCTCCGCCATATTAGAGGGATCTAATATGGTCCGGCTGGGGACGGGCATCTTCGGCCCCCGGGGCTAGGGACCAATGGTACGGCAAAAGATCACAGCATAGGAGGATATCGCATGGGATTGCTTGACGAATTGAAGCGGCTCACCCGCCCGTATGACGATGATGACGACGAATTTGAGGACTTTACCCCCAAGGCGGCGGAGAAGGTCCCTGTTCAGCCCCGGCGGGAGGCGCCCCGCCGCCCGGTGGAGCAGCCGAAGCCGGACTACCGGGAGGACCGGAAGAACAAAGTGGTCAATATCCACGCTACCACCCAGCTGCAGGTGGTGCTGGTAAAGCCGGAGCGCTTTGAAAACGCTGCCGAGGTGGCCGACCACCTGCGGGAGAAGCGCACCGTGGTTTTGAATTTGGAATCCACCAACAAAGACCTCGCCCGCAGGCTTTTGGATTTCCTCTCTGGCGTGGCCTACGCCAATGAGGGGAAGATCAAAAAAGTGGCCGTCAGCACCTATATCATCACGCCGTACAATGTGGACATCATTGGCGACCTGATTGATGAGCTGGAAAACAACGGCCTGTACTTCTAGGCCCAGAGAGAGAAAGGGTGGATAAAGATATGCTGACCCCGCAGGATATACAGAACAAGGGTTTTGAAAAAGCCGTATTCGGCGGCTACGATATGGCCGCAGTGGACGAGTTCCTGGAGCAGGTGGTGGCGGACTATGCCGCCCTGGCCAAGGAGAACAGCACCCTGCGCAGCAAGATGAAGGTCCTGGTGGAAAAAGTGGAGGAGTACCGCTCCACGGAGGACGCCATGCGCATGGCCCTGCTCACCGCCCAGAAGATGAGCGACGAGATGACGGAAAAGGCCAAAAAGCAGGCGGAGGAAGTGGTGGCCAAGGCGGAGGAGACGGCGGCCCAGCGGGCAAAAGACCTCCACGCCGAGTGCGAGCGGCAGACCAGCCATCTCCAGGCCTTAAAGCAGAAGACCCTGGCTTATATTGAGGAATCGGCCAAGCTCTGCCAACAGCAGGTGGAGTTTTTGGGCAAGCTCCGGGCCTATGAGACCGGCCAGCAGGTGGAAGACCCCGCAGACTACGCCCCCAACCTGCCGGAAGAACCGGCAGCGGCGCCGGAACCGGCACCCGCCGCCCCCGTCCAGGAGGATGAGCCGGCAGAGCCGGACCGCCAGGAGGAGGCGGACGAGATATTCCGTGCGGCGGAGGAGGCCATCGCCAACTCTGAGCCGGAACAGGCGGTATCCCCCAAGTTGGGGGATACCCAGATGTTCACCATCGGCAAGAAAAACACCCGTTGGGACGACGAGCCCACCTCGCCCCGGCCCAAGTTTAATTTCGACAACCTGCAATTTGGCAACAACTATTCCGACCACGAGTAAATACATCCGGCCATAGGATATGCAAGCGAGCTGTTTTGTTTTTCCAAAGCGGCTCGCTTCCCGTGCTAGGGCCGGAAATTTCAATCCAAGGATAAAGGGGAGAAGCGACAACATGTCCCAGGACTACAACGCCACCATCAACCTGCCCCAGACCGAGTTCCCCATGCGGGCCGGCCTGCCCCGGCGGGAGCCGGAATTTTTAGAGCGCCTGTACGGCCAGAAGGTCTATGAGAAGCTCATGGAGAAAAACCAGGGCAAGCCTCTGTTTGTCCTCCATGACGGGCCCCCCTATGCCAACGGGAATATCCACATCGGCACGGCGCTGAATAAGATCCTCAAGGACATCATTGTAAAATCCAAGAACATGTCCGGCTTCTGCGCCCCCTATGTCCCCGGCTGGGACACCCACGGCCTGCCCATCGAGTCGGCGGTGCTGAAGGACAAAAAGGTGAAGCGGGAGGAGATGACCACCGCCGAGTTCCGGGACAAGTGCCGGGAGTACGCCCTCACCTACATCGAGAAGATGACCGAGCAGTTCAAGCGCCTGGGGGTCCTGGGAGAATGGGACAACCCCTATATCACCTTAAAGCCGGCGTTTGAGGCCGTCCAGGTGGAGGTCTTTGGCCGCATGGCGGAAAAGGGCCTGATCTATAAGGGGCTCAAGCCGGTGTACTGGTGTCCCCACGACCAGACAGCCCTGGCGGAGGCGGAGATTGAATACGCCGACGACCCCTGTACCACCATCTTTGTCAAATTCCCTGTCCGGGACGACTTGGGCAAGCTCAGCCAGTATGCCCCCCTGGACAAGATCTTCTTTGTCATCTGGACCACCACCCCCTGGACCATCCCGGGGAACATGGCCATCTGCGTCAACGCCAATTTGGACTACGTGCTGCTCCAGGCCCCCGGCGGCGAGGTCTATGTCCTTGCCAAGGAGCTGGCGGAGGGCGTGTGCAAGGCCGCCGGCATCGACTACGGCGCCTGCCAGGTCCTGGCCACCCTGCCCGGCAGCGCCTTTGAGCTGATGCGGGCACGGCACCCCCTCTTTGACCGGGACAGCGTGCTCCTCTGCGGGGACCACGTGACCCTGGACGCCGGTACCGGCTGCGTCCATACGGCCCCCGGCTTCGGTGCAGACGACTTCAATATTTGCAAACAATACGACGACGCCGGCCTCACCAACATCGGCACCCCTGTGCCGGTAAACGCCAAGGGCGTCATGACCGACGAGCGCTATAACGGCCAGTACTATGCCAAGGGCAACGACATGGTGGTGGCAGATCTGGAGGCCGCCGGCTTTGTCCTGGCCAAGGAACAGATCACCCACGCCTATCCCCACTGCTGGCGCTGCAAGCACCCCATCATCTACCGGGCTACCGAGCAGTGGTTCTGCTCGGTGGACGCCATCAAGGACGCCGCCGTGGCCTCCTGTGACGGTATCTGGTGGAAGCCCGACTGGGGCAAGGAGCGGATGGTGAGCATGATCACCGAGCGCAGCGACTGGTGCATCTCCCGGCAGCGGGTCTGGGGCGTGCCCATCCCCATTTTCTACTGTGACGACTGCGGGGCCGACATCGTGACCCCGGAGACCATCGCCCATGTGGCCGCCCTGTTCCGGGAGCACGGCAGCAACGTGTGGTTTGACCGGGAGGCAAAGGACCTGCTGCCGGCGGGCTTTGTCTGCCCCAAGTGCGGCAAGGCCCACTTCTCCAAGGAGACGGACATCATGGACGTGTGGTTCGACTCCGGCTCCACCCACGCCGCCGTTTTGGCCCAGCGGCCCTATCTCCGCTATCCGGCGGATATGTACCTGGAGGGGGGCGACCAGTACCGGGGCTGGTTCCAGTCCTCGATGCTCACCTCCATCGCCACCAATGGCATTGCCCCCTATAAGCAGATCGTCACCCACGGCTGGACCGTGGATGGGGAGGGCAAGGCCATGCACAAGTCCCTGGGCAACGCTGTGGGCCCGGAGGAAGTGATCAAAGACTACGGCGCCGACATGCTCCGCCTGTGGGTGGCCAGCGCCGATTACACCCAGGATATGCGCATCTCCGGCGGCATTATGAAGCAGCTGAGCCAGGCCTATCTGAAGATCCGGAACACCGCCCGGTACATGCTGGGCAACCTAAACGGCTTCGACCCGGACAGCCAGGCCGTGGCCTACGGAGAGCTGGAGGCCCTGGACAAGTGGGCCCTGGCCCGGTTCAACCAGCTGGTGCGGGAGCTGCGGGCGGCCTATGACCGCTATGAGTTCCACGCCGTCTACCGCCAGGTGTACAACTTCTGCGTCATCGACCTGTCCAACTTCTATTTGGACATCATCAAAGACCGGCTGTACTGCGAGGGGCGGGATTCCCAGCTCCGCCGCTCTGCCCAGACGGCCATGTACCAGATCTTAGACGGGCTCACCCGCATGCTGGCCCCCATCCTGGCCTTTACGGCGGACGAGATCTGGAACGCCATGCCCCACCACAAGGCGGCGGATAAGGAGAACGTGCTCTTCAACCAGATGCCGGACTACGACCCCGCCCTGGAGCTGCCGGCGGCAGACGCTGCGGCTTGGGACCGGCTCCTGGCCCTGCGGGACGTGGTGAACAAGGCCCTGGAGCTGGCCCGGGAGGAGAAGACCGTGGGCAAGTCCCTAGACGCCCAGGTGACCATCTCCCTGACGGCGGAGGGCCAGGCGGCCTTTGCCTCCATCCAGGATTTTGATTTAAAGACCCTGCTCATCGTTTCCAAGGTGACGGTGACGGCAGACGGGGAGACGGCGGGTTACACCGGGGAGGCTTTCCCTGGCGCCTATGTGACGGTCACCGCCTCCCAGGCGCCCAAATGCGCCCGCTGCTGGAACCATGACGAGGGTGTGGACGCCCAGACGGAGCTCTGCCCCCGCTGCGCCCATGTGCTCCAGGGGCAATAAGCGACCATTAGGTATAGAGAAAAGAGGGTGGCCCCCCACCCTCTTTTACACTGTCTAGGCCCGGTTTCCGGGCAGAAAGGAGCCGGCTATGCTGTATTTGGCACTGGCCCTGGTGATCACAGTTGCAGACCAGCTGTTTAAATACTGGATCACCGCCAACATCCCCCTGGGAGGCCATATGGATCTGATCCCCGGGGTCATCGGCCTCACCTATGTACAGAACACCGGGGCGGCCTTCAGCCTGTTTTCCGGCATGCGCTGGCTGCTGCTGGTGGTCACGGCGGCGGCCTCGGTGCTGATCATCGTGCTGCTGTTCCAGCGGCGCTTTGCCACCTTTGGCCTGGTGTCTTTGGCCATGATCCTGGGCGGCGCCTTGGGCAACCTGATCGACCGGCTGTTTTTGGGCTATGTGGTGGACATGTTTGAGGTCCAGTTCACAAACTATGCCATTTTCAACATTGCAGACTGTTTCGTGGTGGTGGGCGGCATCCTGTTTTGCATCTACTACCTGTTTTTGCACGACAAGTATAAAAAGCGCCTGACCCAGATTTCAGAAACGGCGGCGGATGGGGCAGATGCGGCGCCGGCGGATACGCCGGAGCCGGAGACGGACGGCGACCCGGCAGATGTGGCGGCAGAGCCGGAGTTGGCAGATGTCCCGGACGACACACCGGAGCCGGATGCAGCGCCGGAGGCCCCGGCGGAGGCGGCGGACCCGTCCCAGCCGGAGGACGGCCATGGCCAGTAAGCAGGTGCCCTGCGGGGAGAGCGGCCGGCGCATCGACCAGTTTCTGGCCGACGCCCTGCCGGAGCTGAGCCGCAGCGCCGTCCAGCGGCTGATCCAGGAGGGCCTGGTCACCATAGACGGCGTGCCGGTACGGAAAAACCAGACCACCTCGGCGGGGACGGTGATCGCCCTCCAGCTTCCAGAGCCGGCGCCTGTGGAGGCAAAGCCCCAGGCCATAGACCTAGACGTTGTCTATGAGGACGGGGACCTGATTGTGGTAAACAAACCCCGGGGCATGGTGGTGCACCCCGCCGCCGGCCATCCGGACGGCACCCTGGTCAACGCCCTGCTCTACCACTGCGGGGACAGCCTCTCCGGCATCGGGGGCGAACTGCGGCCGGGGATCGTCCACCGCATTGACAAGGACACCTCGGGCCTGCTCATCGCCGCAAAAAATGACTTTGCCCACCAGGCCCTGGCCGCCCAGTTGAAGGACCACAGCCTCAGCCGCATCTATGAAGCGGTGGTCTGGGGCCGGTTTGGCCAGGCGAGCGGCACCATATCCGCCCCCATCGGCCGCCATCCCACGGACCGGAAGCGGCAGACGGTGACGGAGAAAAACGGCCGGGCGGCCGTGACCCATTACGAGGTGATTACCCAATACCGGGAGCATGCCCATGTGCGCTGCCGGCTGGAGACTGGGCGCACCCACCAGATCCGGGTGCACATGGCCTACATCGGCCACCCCCTGCTGGGGGACCTGGTGTACGGCCACCGCAGGCCGGAAAAAGGCATCTCCGGCCAGTGCCTCCACGCCCGGACCCTGCGCTTCCGCCACCCCAGGACGGGGGCGGAGATGACGCTGCACACCGAGCTGCCGGCCTATTTTATAGAGATACTACAAAAGCTGGGGCCGCCGGAGGCCTAAGGCAGAAGAGAGGAAGATTGTTATTTCCCAAAGTTATGACATGACTGTAGGAAATCCTACAAAGCAACTGTTCCGCTTTGCCATCCCCCTGATTGTGGGCAACCTGTTCCAACAGCTCTACAATATGGCCGACTCGGTGATCGTGGGCCAGTACCTGGGCGCAGACGCCCTGGGGGGCGTGGGTGTTGCCGGGACCATCGTCTTTTTGTTTACCGGCATTGCCATGGGCTTTTCCGTGGGGGCCGGTATTGTGATCTCCCAGTTTTTTGGAGCCCGGCGGATGGGGGATATGAAGACGGCCATCCACACCACCCTGATTTTTTCCGCCATCATCGGCGCCCTGCTTTTATTGGTGGGGGTCCTGTTTGCCACTGACTTTTTGGATTGGATCGGTGCCACGCCGGGGGCCAGGCCCTTTGCCCAGCGGTACCTCTCCATCTATTTTTATGGCATGCTCTTTGTGTTCCTATACAATGGGATCAATGCGGTGTTCAATGCCCTGGGGGACTCCCGCTGGCCCCTGGTTTTCCTGATTATCTCTTCCGCCTTGAACGTGGGGCTGGACATCTGGTTTGTGGGCTACACCCCCATGGGCGTGGCCGGCGCCGCCGTGGCCACGGTGATTGCCCAGGGGGTTTCCGTGGTGCTCTCCGGGGCGGTCTTATACCGGCGGATGAAAAAGCTGCATATCACAGAGCCCAGCCGGGCCTTTGACCTGGGGACGCTGGGGACGTTGTGCCGCATGGCCGTCCCGGCCATTATGCAGCAGTGCGCCATTTCCATCGGCTTTTTGTTTCTCCAGGCCATTGTCAACGGCTTTGGGGACGACGCCGTCTCCGGCTATGCCGCCGGCAGCCGGCTGGACGGCTTGACGGTGATCCCCCTCATCGCCATCGGCAACGCCACCGCCACCTATACGGCCCAAAACGTGGGGGCAGGCCGGTTGGACCGGGTGCCCCAGGGGCTTGAAGCCAGCCGTGTGGTTTGGCGCCATCTATGGCCTTTTGGTCACCCTGGTGGGGTTTGTGTTTGACGACCAGCTGGTGGGCCTGTTTATTGATGCGGAGCTATACCACGGAGCGGCGGCGGAGGGGTGTGCGTTTATCCGCTGCGCCACCATCTTTTATCTGTTTTTAGGCATAGAGGAAGTGGTCCTGGGTGCGCTCCGGGGCGCCGGGGACGTGGGCTTCCAGATGTTTGCCATTGTCGCCAATATGGGCCTGCGGGTTGTGGCGGCGATTGTTTTGGCCAACCTGTTCCACCAGGCATCCCTGATCTGGTGGGCGATACCCATTTCCTTCTTCCTGCACTTTATGCTGGGTGTTTTGCGGTACCGGAGTGGAAAATGGAAAAATAAATCCCTGACACAAGGACATGCGCAGGCGGTAAAGGAGTAAAACTATGGCCCAAAGAGAGAAAACAGTGGTCAATGATTTGACTGTGGGCAGCCCGGCAAAATCTATGATCCGGTTTGCCATCCCCATGATCCTGGGCAATGTGGTCCAGCAGCTTTATAACATGGCGGACTCTTTGGTGGTGGGCAATTATGAGGGGACGGCGGCTTTAAGCGCCGTGGGCATCGCCGGTTCGGTGACCTTCCTCTATGTGGCCCTGGCCACGGGGCTTTCCATTGGCGCATCCGTCATCATCTCCCAGTATTTTGGCGCCCGGGAGATGGGAAAGATGAAGGCCGCCATCAGCACCTCCCTGATCTTCGCCTTTGTCATCTCCGCCATTTTGACGGTGGTGGGCGTGGTGCTCTCCCCCTATGTGCTGGAGGCCATGGACACGCCGGGCACCGCCTTTACGGACGCCAACGATTACCTGAAGATCTACTTTTACGGCACCATATTCGTCTTCTTATACAACGCCATCAACTCGGTGTTCAACGCCCTGGGCGAGTCCAAGCTCCCCCTGTATTTCCTGATTTTCTCCTCCCTGCTGAATGTGGGGCTGGACATCTGGTTTGTGGGCCCCTTGGGCATGGGCGTGGCTGGCGCCGCCATTGCCACCACCATCTCCCAGGGCGTGGCTATGGCCCTGTCCGGCGTGGTGCTCTTTTTCCGGTTGAAAAAGCTGAACATCCAGGAAGAGGCCCGGCGGTTTGATTGGAAGATCCTAAAAATCACCCTGCGGGTGGGCATCCCGGCGGTGATCCAGCAGAGCGTCGTCTCGGTGGGCTTTTTGCTGATCCAGGCGGCCGTCAACGGGTTCGGGGCCATTGCCGCCGCCGGCTATACCGCCGCCGGCAAGATCGACAACCTGGCGGCCATCCCCTTTATCTCCATGGCCAACGCCGCCTCCACCTATACCGCCCAAAATATCGGCGCCAATAAGCCGGAGCGGGTGCCCAAAGGCGTTTTGGCCGCCACCATCACCGTGGTGGTCATCGCCCTGGTCCTCACCGGGGCACTGTACCTGTTTGGGGATACCATGGTGGGCTGGTTTGTGGACATGGGCGAGGAGAACGCCCTAGAAGTGATCGATGTGGGCATGGGCTATATCCACACGGTCTCGCTGTTCTATGTGGTGATGGCGATCCAGAGCCTGTATACCGGTGTGCTCCGGGGCGCCGGGGACGTGCCCTTCCAGCTGGCCTCCATTATGGCAAACTTTGTGGTCCGGGTGGCGGCGGCCTTTTTCCTGGCCTCCCTGGGAGAGGTGCACTTGATCTGGTGGTCGGCGCCCATCGGCTGGTTTTTGGGCGCCCTGGTGGCGGGAATCCGCTACCTGCAGGGCGGCTGGAAGAAAAAATCGGCCATACGGGAATAATGTTTACGGGGAACGGCGGTGCCGTTCCCCGTTTTTTTCTCCCATCCGGGTCATTTTCTGGGGAAAGGCAGTCGCTTTTCCCCAGAAGTTTTTTACCCGACAGATTTCCCCTGGCTTTGCCCGGAATTTGGGATATAGTAGGGCTAGGACAAAAGAAAGGGGGGCGGCCTGTGGGAGCCCGGACGAAACAGGGAATGATCAAAAACAAACGCATCCTCTATCTGGCGCCGGAGGAGATCCGGCCCAACCCCGCCCAGCCCCGGCGGCACTTCGACAAGGCCGCCCTGGGGGAACTGGCGGACAGCATCCGCTGCTACGGCCTGCTCCAGCCCCTGTCCGTGCGGCGGCTGGAGAACGGCTATGAGCTGGTTGCCGGGGAGCGGCGGCTGCGGGCGGCCAAAATGGCGGGCCTGGAAAAGGTGCCCTGCATCCAGGTGGACTGCGGCGCCCCAGACGCCGCCTGCCTGGCCCTGC
>CAZXRD010000017.1:0-13960 GCA_964642465.1 uncultured Oscillospiraceae bacterium
ATATTTTTTATAGAATTGCAAAATACCGCAAAAGATGATACAATGCCCTTTGACCCAGTGCAATTGCAAGGAGGTTTTTCTATGGAAATTGCTGCCCCTTGGCTAAACTACTACGGGGAGATCCCGGCCCACCTAGATTATCCGGATATCTCTATGTTCGATATGGTCTGCCAGACGGCGGACAAGTCCCCGGATATTCCGGCCATGACCTTTTACGGCAAGGCCACCAGCTACCGCAACTTTGTCTCCGAGATCCGCCAATGCGCCCGGGCCCTGCGGGCCGCAGGGGTGCAGCCGGGGGACCGTGTCTCCATCTGCATGCCCAACTGTCCCCAGGCCCTAGTGATGTTCTATGCGGTAAACTGCATCGGCGCCGTATCGAACATGATTCACCCCCTCTCCGCCGAGGAGGAGATCGCTGGCTATATCAATGGCTGCGGCGCTGTGGCCGCCTTGACCTTGGACCAGTTTTACCCCAAGTTCCAGGCAGTTTGGCCCCGGCTGCACCTGAAAAAGCTGATCATCGCCCGGATTAAAGACGCTCTGCCCACCCTGATGGGCATTGGCTACGGCCTCACCACCGGGCGGAAGCTGCCCCAAATCCAGGAGACGGAGACCGTCCAGCTCTGGAACCACTTTTTAGACGGGGCCAACAGCTGGACCGGGGACTACCAGGCCCCTGTCCGGGGCGGCGATGTGGCCTCCATCCTCTACAGCGGCGGCACCACCGGCACCACCAAGGGTATTCTCCTCACCAACTTGAATTTTAACGCCCTGTCCATGCAGACGGCGGCGGCCTGCTGCTGCCTGCACCCGGGGCATAAAATGCTGGCCATCATGCCCATCTTCCACGGGTTCGGCCTGGGCATCTGCATCCACACCGTGCTCACCAACGGGGCCACCTGCATCCTGGTCCCTCAGTTCACCGCCCAGAGCTACGCCCAACTTTTGAAAAAGCACCGGCCCAACTACATCGCCGGCGTGCCCACCCTGTTTGAGGCCCTGCTGCGCCTGCCGGAAATGGAGGATCTGGACCTGTCCTGCCTGGAAGGGGTCTTTTCTGGCGGGGACTCCCTGTCCGTGGAGCTGAAGCGGAAAGTAGACGCCTATCTCCAGAGCCACGGGGCCAAGGTCCAGGTGCGGGAGGGCTACGGCACCACCGAGTGCGTCACCGCCAGCTGCCTCACCCCGCCGGAATACTACCGGGAGGGCAGCATCGGCATCCCCTTCCCGGACACCTATTATAAAATTGTCAACCCCACCACCCATGACACCGTGGCCCCCGGGGAACTGGGGGAGATCTGCCTCTCCGGCCCCACGGTGATGCTGGGCTATATGGACAACCCCAAAGAGACCGCCGCTGTGCTCCAGCGCCATGCCGACGGGCTGCTTTGGCTCCACACCGGGGACCTGGGCAGCATGGACGAGGACGGCTTTGTCTACTTCAAACAGCGGTTGAAGCGGGTGATCATCTCCAGCGGCTACAACATCTACCCCTCCCAGCTGGAAAACGTCATTGACGCCCATCCGGACGTGCTCATGTCCACGGTCATCGGCGTGAAGGACAAGTACCGGATGCAGCGGGCCAAGGCCTTTGTGGTGTTAAAGCCCGGGGTGGAGCTGACCCCGGAGGTAAAGCGCTCCATCTTAGAGCACTGCAAAAAGCGCATCGCCCGGTACGCCATGCCCAAGGAGTTTGAGTTCCGGGACGACCTGCCCCGGACCCTGGTGGGCAAGGTGGCCTACACCGTGCTGGAACGGGAGGAGGCGGACCGCCAGGCGGCCAAGGAGGCAGCGGCCGCTGCCCAGGCGGCCCAGGCGGAAGAGCCTCTGGCGGATATCCAGCCGGAAGTGCAAGAGGAGATTTAATTTGCATAAAAATACGGGGGACAGCAAAAAGCTGTCCCCCGTTTTTTATGCTGCGCCCCCGTCTTCAAACTGGCTGTTGTAGAGGGTGGTATAAAAGCCGCCGGCGGCCAAAAGTTCCTCGTGGGTGCCCTGCTCCACGATGTCCCCGTCCCGCATCACCAGAATCAGGTCTGCGTTTTTGATGGTGGAGAGGCGGTGGGCGATGATAAAGCTGGTCCGCCCCTGGGTCAGGTAATCCATGGCCTTTTGGATGCGGATCTCCGTCCGGGTGTCTACGGAGCTGGTGGCCTCGTCCAAAATCAAAATCTTGGGGTCGGCCAAGATGGCCCGGGCGATGGTGAGCAGCTGCTTTTGCCCCTGGGACACGTTGTCGGCGTCCTCCGACAGGACCATATCATAGCCCCCGGGGAGGATCTGGATAAAGCTGTGGGCGTGGGCCGCCTTGGCGGCGGCGATCACCTCGTCATCTGTGGCGTCTAAGCGGCCATAGCGGAGGTTTTCCATAATGGTGCCGGAAAACAGCCAGGTGTCCTGGAGCACCATGCCGAACATCTGCCGCAGCTCCTGGCGGTCAAAGTCGTTGATGTTGTACCCGTCTACGTAGATACCCCCGGCGTCCAGGTCGTAAAAGTGCATCAGCAGCTTGACAATGGTGGTCTTGCCGGCGCCGGTGGGCCCCACAATGGCCACTTTCTGCCCCTGTTGGATGCGGGCGGAGAAGTCGTGGATGATCACCTGCTCCGGGTGATAGCCAAAGCGCACATGGTCGAAGGTCACGTTCCCCTGGATATCCTGGGCCGTCACCGGCGTCCCGTCCGCCTTTTGGGCGTGGTGCTGGGCGGTCTGCTCCTCCTCCGGCAGGTCTAAAAAGGCGAAAATCCGCTCTGCCGCCGCCGCCATGGACTGGAGCATATTGGAGACCTGGGCCGTCTGGGCGATGGGCTGGGTGAAGTTCCGCATGTACTGGATAAAGGACTGGATGTTGCCCACGGTAATGCGGCCGCCGGCGGCAAAGCTGCCGCCGATGATGGCGATGGCCACATAGCCGATGTTGCCGATGAGCTGCATTAGGGGCATCATCAGGCCGGAGAGGAACTGGGACTTGCGCCCGGCGTCGCACAGGGTCTGGTTGTCCTTTTCAAAGCGGTCCAGCACCGCCTGCTGGTTGTTAAAGGCCTGGATAATCTGGACGCCGCTGAAATTCTCCTCCACCTGGCCGTTTACATGGCCCAGATAGGCCTGCTGGGCGGTGAAGTATTTTTGGGACTTGCGCACCACGAAAGACACTACCACCGTAGAGATGGGCAGGATCACCAGGGCGATGAGGGTCATCACCCAGTCGATGGAGAACATCATAATCAGAATCCCCAGGATGGTGGCCACGGAGGTCACCATCTGATAGGCGCTCTGGTTTAACCCGTTGGATACGGTGTCGATGTCGTTGGTGACCACGGACAGCACTTCCCCGTGCTGGTGCTGGTCGAAAAAGGACATGGGCAGCCGGTGGAGCTTGTCTGAGAGCTCGCTGCGCATCCGGTAGGTGACCCGCTGGGTCACCAGGGCCATAATCAGCCCCTGGGCAAAGGAAAAGGCGGCGCTCACCAGGTAGATGGCGATGAGGAACAGCAAAATCCGCCCCAGGGCCAGGGTGTCCACACCGGCCCCGCCGGAGATCTGGCTCACCAGGCCGGTATAGATCTCCTGGGTGGCGTTGCCCAAAATTTTAGGCCCGATGATGGTAAAGGCCGTGCTGGCGGCGGCAAAGAGGATCACCAGGAGGAGGGCGATCTTGTACCGGCCCATATAGGCCAGCAGCTTGCTGGTCGACCCCTTAAAATCCTTGGCCCGCTCCCCGGTACGGCCGGGGCCAAACTTCTTTGTCTCTTTCTTTTGTCTGCTCATGCGCCCAACTCCTCTCTGGAAAGCTGGGAGGAGGCAATCTGCTGGTACACCGCACAGCTTTGCATCAGCTCCTTGTGGGTGCCCACGCCCACCAGCTGCCCCTCGTCCAAGACCAGGATCTGCTGGGCGTTTAGCACGGTGCTGATCCGCTGGGCCACGATGAAGATGGTGGCCTCCGTCACTTCCCGGGCGATGGCCCGGCGCAGGGCGGCGTCCGTCTTAAAGTCCAGGGCAGAGAAACTGTCGTCAAAGAGCAGGATCTCCGGCTGCCGGGCCAGGGCCCGGGCGATGGACAGCCGCTGCCGCTGGCCGCCGCTGACGTTGGAGCCCCCCTGGGCAATGGGGCTTTCATAGCCCTCCGGCTTTTCCCCAATAAAGTCCGCCGCCTGGGCAATGGCCGCCGCCTTTTCCACCTGGACCTGGTCGGCGCCGCCGCCGTAGGCGATATTCTCCCCAATGGTCCCGGAAAACAGCATCCCCCGCTGGGGCACATAGCCCAGACGGCTGCGCAAATCCGCCAAGGCCACTTCCCGCACATCCATGCCGTCCACCAGGACGGCGCCGCCGGTGACGTCGGCAAAGCGGAGGATCAAATTCAGCAACGTGGTTTTGCCGCAGCCGGTGCTGCCGATGATCGCCGTTGTGGTGCCCGGTTGGGCGGTGAAGCTGATGTGGCGCAGGGCGTCCTCCTTGGCGCCGGGATAGCGGTAGGACACATCCCGGAATTCCACTACGCCCTTTGTCCCTTCCGGAAAGGCTTTGGGCTGGTGCGGGTCCACAATGGTCTGCTTCTGGTCCAAAATCTGGCCCACCCGGGACATGGAGATCATAGCCCGGGGCAGCAGGACACTCATGGCCGACAGCATCACAAAGGCCACGATAATCTGGATGGTATACTGAATAAAGGCCATCAGGTCGCCCACCTGCATCTGGCCCTGGCCAATGGCGTCGGCGCCCACCCAGATGATCAGCACGCTGATCCCGTTCATAATCAGCATCAGGGCGGGCATCAGCACCGCCATGACCCGGTTTACAAACAGCTGGGTGCCCATCAGCTCCCGGCTGGCCTTGTCAAAGCGCTTTTTCTCATAGTCCTCCCGGCCGAAGGCACGGATCACCGGCAGGCCGTTTAAAATCTCCCGGGTCACCAGGTTCAGCCGGTCCACCAGGCTCTGCAGCCGGTTGAACCGGGGCAGGGCCACAATCAGCAATACGATAACAATGCACAAAATGACCCCAATGGCGGCGCCAATGATCCAGGTGAGGGAGCTGGCCGTGCCCATGACCTTGAAAATGGCGCCGATGCCCAGCACAGGGGCATAGAGCACCATGCGCAGCACCATCACCACCAGCATTTGAATCTGCTGGATGTCGTTGGTGCAGCGGGTGATCAGGGATGCAATGGGCACCTGGTCAAATTCGGCGGTGCTGAAGGTGAGCGCCTTCCGCACCAGGGCGCTGCGGATATCTTTGGAATAGCCGGCGGAGATGTGGGCCGCCAGAAAAGACACCAGGATGGAGGCCAGGGCGATCACCGCCGCCAGGCCCAGCATCTTCAGGCCGGTGATCCAAATGTAGTCCGACTGGATGGCCCCCAGGTCTATGCCCAGGGCCTGGTACTCCGCCTGCACATAGGCCACCGCCCCCTGGCGCAGGAGGCTGTCCCCCAAGTCGGCGTACTCCTGGAACACCTCCAGCACGGCGGCCACCGCCGCCTGCTGCTCCTCCGGCGGCATGGCCGCAATGGCGTCCACCAAGCTGGTCCCCGCCGGCAGGGCCGGCAGGCCCAGGCTCTGGAGCAATCCCGCCTGCATCTGGGCGCTCTCCGACCCGGTAGCCGTCGTACCCAGGTACAAATTGATAACCATAGGCACCGTCATGGCCTGCTCCAGGGCGGCCGGATCGTCTGCCCCCGCATAGGTATAGACGCCGTCTGCCCCCGGGGCAAAGCTCGCTTCCACCAGGGCCCGGTCGGCATCTGACATAAAGAGCTCCAGCTTCTCCAAAGAGGTCTCCCGGATCTCTGTGGGGATAGGGCTTTCAATGCCGCTCTGCTGGATGCCCACGTTGACAATATCGGAGATGTACTGGGGCAGGGACAGGTCGCAGTTGGCTTGGAGCACCAGCAAGGCAAAGATCAAGACAATCCAAAAGCTGTATTTTCCCAAGTATTGAAATAGGCGTTTTATGTCCTCACCCCCCAAGGTTTCTCTTACTTTTCACCGTTTGCGCCGCCAAGGCAGAGATTTACCATTATATTTATGGATTATACGGCGCAGACTTAGTATATGTCAACCGAAACTTTGTAAACACAAAGCACAAAAAAACCAGGCCTGGCGACC
Source organism: uncultured Oscillospiraceae bacterium (assembly GCA_964642465.1). Lineage (GTDB taxonomy): Bacteria > Bacillota > Clostridia > Oscillospirales > Oscillospiraceae > CAZXRD01. The sequence goes on from CAZXRD010000017.1 coordinate 6,114, forward strand.
GCCAGGCCTGGTTTTGAGATGTAGATGGTGATATAGGGTTTATACGTAGTCGTCCGCCTTGTCCTCTACTTTGGAATAGGTCTCGTAGAGTTCCGGCAGGATGCAAGACAGCTGATAATATTCCTCGATCAGATGGATATTCTGGCTCTTGCACATGTTCATCATGGGGATGGTGGGCAGGATGAAGTCGGCGTGGACCGGCTTGCCATCCTCAAAGCGCCAGCCGTACCAGAAGTGGCTGCGCAGCTCCATGCCGTCGTCCGTCTTGCGGCAGGTGTGCATAAAGGAGGTGATGGGCTTGCCGCCAATGGGGCCCACCTGGGCGCAGATCACAGCGATGTCCCCGGCGGCTTTCATCCGCTCCTCATCCAGGCCGAAATCGGCGGGAGAGTAGAACTGGATGCGCACCGGCGCTTTTTCCGCATTGGGATCTGCACGGACGCCCAGATCCACAGGGTAGAAGTGCACACCCCAGGTCCGCTGGCTCAGCGGCACAGAGTAATCCACCAGTTTTTCAATCTGGTCCCGGGTGATCAAAACTTCCTCATGGTTCTTGGGCTCCCAGATCTTGCCCCGCATGGGGTCCACAGGCATCCAAGCGAACCACCAGTACATCATCTCCGGCGTGGCGTTGGGGAATTTCATGTAGCCGGCGCAGGTGCCGGTGCCGTCGGGGAAGATGGCCCAGCCCCGCTCGCAGGGCAGATACCCGGGGTTAAAGATGTCATTGCGGTCCTCAATCTTCAGGAGCAGAGAGGCATCCTTGGGGCTGTTGTCCCCGATGTCATCCCAGTACTCCTGGGGCGCAATATGGGGGTTGAAGTAATATTTGGCCAGCGGACTGTTCCGCATGTGCCGTGGCAGACTGCGAATCTCGTATGGTACCATATTTTCTCCCTCTTTCTTTTACCACGTATAAACGCAGATCCCGTTTATGTGGTCTTTTAAATTGCGGACAGCCGTGGCAACCGCTCGCTCATCAAATTGCACCACAGGGGAAATACTGCGCTGGGTGTAGCTGCGAATGCGGCCGCTTGCAACTGCAGCGTCCATGTCGTTCTGGTTCACGATATCCGCCCGAAAAGCGTTCACCACGGCCACATGGGGACGCAGCTGGGCGATCTTCTCCCCGTCTAAGAACCCGACCAGGGAGTGGACCCCGTGAACCCCCGCATAATCTCCATGCCCTGGGGCATAAAAAGCAGGGGCGGGTGGATGGATAGGGCGTCCACCCGGCTTAAAAATGTCGGCAGGTCGAACACATACTCCGTATGGTTCCGGTGGTAGCCCATGTTGAATGCGCCTTCATAGACGATGACCTTGCCCCCCAGGGCGGTCACCGCATCCGCCACCAGGCGGGCGCTTTTGTCGTTGCCAATGAGACCAAGGGTCTTGCCCAGAAATCCCTCCGGACAGATGTCGCACAGGGCGCCCAAAGCCGCCTGGGCAAAGAGCTCAGACCGGGCTTCCGGGAAATTTTTAATGCCGATCCGCAGGGACTGGGCACCTTCGTAATCTACGAAGCTGCAATCGTCCCCCACCACGCCGATGTAGCGCAGGCTGGGGCAGGCGGCCATAGCCGTCTTGGGAATCGGCGTGGCCACGGTGATCACCGCATCTGCGCCGGCCATATGGCCGGATAGCTCCTCCGGGGAAGTGGCGTCGTAATACGCCACCTCGCCCAGGCTCTCAAAGGCTTGCCAGGCCTGGTCTGATGCCAGGCTGCTGGCCTTATCCAAAACTGCAATCTTCATACGTTAGATAACCATCTCTCCAGAGGCCACAGCCTTCCGCAATCTGCGGCGGGCCAGGTAGGCGCTGAACCGCTCCTGGTTTGCCGTAAAGGTCATGAACAGGATGATAAAGACGCCGGTAAACACGTTCTGAAGCTGGATGCTGATACCCACAGTAATCAGGCCGTAAACCAAGGTGGACATAGCAAAGGAAGAGAACAGGATGGAGTAAGACGACTTGCCAAACCGAGCCAAATACAGGCCCATGTTCACCGGCATGATGGAAGAGAAGAAAATGGATGTAGATGTCAAGTTGGAGGTGACCAGGATAATGCCCTGCTGGGACATATACACGGCCGCACCCACGCCCAAAATAAAGCCGGCAAAGAGATAACCCTTAAAGGCGTTTTTATCTTCGCTAACACCGATATTCAAAGCCACTTCCTGGCCATTACCAGTGGAGCGCAAATCAAAACCGAACTTGGTTTTGTACATAGCAAAGTGATAGATCACCATGACCACAGCGCCAATGACAAACAACCACGGTTCTGTACCAAAGGTGGTGGCACCTTCACCGCTGAGCTTGGCGCCCTGGCTATTAAAGAGAATAGCCGTCAATGCTTCGTACACCAGCAGAATACCCAGGGACAGCACCCGGGCAGGCACCCGCATAAACACATAGGCTACGCCGTAGATGGCGCCAAGAACCATGCCGCAGATGATGCAAAGCCCCAAGATGCCAACAAGGCCCAAGCCCCACATCTGGGCTAAGTTTGTGCCAATGATGGCACTGAGCAGGATCTGTGCGCCAATGGAGAAGTCCCACCGGCCCGCCTGCATTGTGATGGAGAAGGCCCAGGCGACAATGGCATAAAACACTGTACGCCGGAGGATCATCATGATCGTATCGCTGCTGTAGAAAGTATTAATTCCCATGATCAAGGTAATGATTAGGAAAAACAGATACATTCCAACAGGCAGGATCAGCATCTTCCCCAGGTTCACAAAGAATTTTCCCACTTTATTGTTCACGATATATCACCATCTCATCTCGTCGTTGAAGTGGTACGGCGTGCCGCACCGCAGGGTGCGGCACGCCGTAAACGGAAAGGATTGTTGCTCGACTTCTTGCTATTGGGGACTAACCGCCAAAGGTGCCGTCCAGAATCGTCTCCATGGAATAGGTATCCATAGCAGCCTGCATGTCTTCCGCAGTCACATCGGGGTTAATGGTCTTGTCAAACTGCTCCATGTATTCATAGGTGATAACCTGGTACTCGTTGTCGCCATACTTTTCGTTGTAGACATCCAGGTCTTCGTTGGACATCAGGCGAACCAAGCGAGGCGCCAGCTTCACAGCTTCATCGGCCATAGGTACGCCCTGGAGGGCATTGTACATGAGCATGAAAGCGAAAGCGGTGTCGTCAGCGTTGGGCAGGATGTAGGCCAGGGTGCCGTCGGCAAAGGCGTCGGCCTCATTGCCGTTCAGGGTCCAGGTGACCAGCTTGATCTGGCCCAGCTTGTTAGCGGCAGCGATCTGGGGATAACAGTACTTGGTGCCGGACTGGGTAGAAAAGATGACTTCTGCATTGGGATGTGCCGTAATAGCAGCCGCAGTGGTATCTGCCATCATGGCGTGCTGGGTGCGATAGTCGTGGAGCGTAAACTGATCGTCAGGATTGGCCTCGTTCCAAGCTTCGATGGTGTCGGTGATGCCGTCGCAAATGGCGCCTTCAAATGCGATCTTGCCCTCAGTAGCACCAATCAGGATGCCCTCCCGGTAGCCCTGCTCCAGGGCCCACTCGGCTTGGGCAACAGCCTCGTCATAGGGGGCATAGTTACAGGAGCCCAGGAAGTACTCGCTCTCGCAGGTCTGGGCCCAGATGTCGTCATCATAGATGTCGGTGGTGATCAGCATGTAGTAGATACCGGCATCGTCGCACAGCTGGGAAACCTGGTCAATAGCATCGTAGGACATTAGGACAATACCATCGCAGCCCTGCAGGATCAGGTTCTCTACAGCGGAGATCTGTTCCTCGATATCACTAGCAGCGACCTGGAAGGTTACTTCCACATGGCCGTTCTGCTCAGCAAAGTACTCCCAGGAAGCCATACGACGGATGTTGATCTGGTCCTCTAGGTTGTACATGATGACGCCAATCTTCACGTCCTTCACTTCTACAGTGGGGGTTTCCTCATCGCCGCCATCCGGGGTGGTGTCGTCCGACGCATCGGCGCTGGGGCTGGTGGCATCGTCGCTACTATCGCCATTGCTAGAGCAGCCGGCGAAGAAAGCGAATACCAAGCAAAGTGCTAAGAGCATTGCAAGTATTTTTTTCATGTTCTTTCCTCCTAAATTTTTGTAAATTTTCGATAATTGCAATGTACCCTATTTATACCCAGGGTGCCCTATTTGGCGCGGGGCATACCCTTGGGGGTGCGCGAACCGAAGAAGATAACCACTAAGAACAGCAGACCCTTGATCAGCTGGACATAGTAGACGTTCAATTCCCAAATTACAAAGCCGATGCTCAAAAGGCCCATGGTAATGGCGCCGGCAATAGCATTGCCCACACGGGCCTTGGCGCCGCCCCGGGTGGGCATGCCGCCAAGCATGACAATGATGATAATATCCATATGCATGCTGCTAAAGGTGGACTGGGAAACGGAACTGGCCCGCATCAAGTAGATAAAAGAGGTAACGCCTACAAACAGGGCGCAGGTGATGTAAGATTTATATTTGGCCCGCACCACGTTGACGCCGGTGCGGGAGGCTGCCAACTGGTTGCCTCCTATGGCTTTGATCTCCCGACCAAACCGGGTGTGCTCCAAGAGCATATAGCCCACAAAAACGGCAATGGCAGTAGCGCCCAGGTACCAATACCACTCGCTGCCGATAATTCGCAGATCCTGGTCCAGGGTGAACACGCCGGTGGCCGTCACATACTGCAGGATGCCCTGGGTGATGAACATCATACACAGGGAGGCCATCATGGGCACGACGCCCAGGGAGTCAGACAGCCAGCAGACGATCAGGTAGCACACCAGGGGGAGAATCATGCACACCAGGAAGGACAGGAAAATGTTCTGGGTGGCATTCCCCACAATAACCGCCAGCAGCATGCTCAAGCTGGACACACCGCCGATGGCGAAGTCCAGATAGCCCTGTGCGTAGATAAACACGGCACCAACCGCCAACATCAAAGGGGCAAAGTTCTGGTTCAAAAGCGTCCGCATGGATGCAGAGCTTGCCATAGTTCCCCCGGTGATGATGACAAAGAAGATAAAGACCAGGACCATGCCCACATAGGGGCCAAACAAGCTGAGCAAGCCTCTGTCTTTCAGACTGACCCCTTCCCTGGTTTCGACCTTGCCCTCGGCAGCGCCGGCTGCGTCTCTCATTTTTTCTTTATTCATAGCAACAACCGCCTCAACCTTCGTAGTTTTAATCAGATGAGTGCCTTAACCAAGTCCGCCTCAGTCAGGTCTCTGCTGCGATGGAACTCACCGTTGATCTTTCCGTCTTTCATAATGAGAATCCGGTCGCTCATACCCATGAGTTCCGGAAGCTCTTCCGAAATCAGCAAAACGCTCTTTCCATCCTTCTTCATCTGACTCATCAGCTGATACATATAGGTTTTGACGCCAACGTCAATGCCGCGGGTGGGGCAGTCCAGGATGTAAACATCTGTCTCGTTGCCCAGCCATTTTGCAAAAACAACCTTCTGCTTATTGCCGCCGGACAGGGCCCGCACATATTGTTCCTGGGTAGCGCACTTGATGCTGAGGGCATCAATCTGCCGCTTGACAAAGCGCCTCTCCCGGATCTTGGAGAGGTACCCGCCCCGCACAATCCGGCGGTAGGAGGGAAGCGCAATGTTCTCCCGGATGCTGGCCAACATAATAAGCCCTTCCGTATCCCGGTTTTTGGAGACATACCCCATGCCCTTGCGTACAGCCCGCCAGGGAACCATGGTCTTTCCGGTAAGGCCCTGATACTCGACTGTGCCGATATCTGGCTTCACTGCGCCGTACAGCAGCTGGCCCAGCTCGTGCATGCCGCTGCCGGAGAGGCCCCCGATGCCCAGAATCTCGCCGGCATGGAGCTCCAAGGACACATTCCGCACCAGATCCCCCAAAACCAGCTCCTTGGCGGAGAGCACCACCTCCGGCGAGGCGGGCGTATCGTCGTAGTCCGAGCGGTAATAGTCGCCTTCAATCACACGGCCGACCATCTTTTCTTTGATATAGTTGGTGTTCATCTCATCCTTGCCGATAATGGCTACGACCTCGCCGTCCCGCATGACGGTGAGGTCGTCACAAACCTCCACCAGTTCATCCAGGTCATGGGATATAAAGAGGACGGACTTATCCTCTGCCACCAAACGCTTGATCAGATTGTATAGGATCTCACGTCCCCGGGTAGCCAAGGCGGTGGTGGTCTCGTCTACAATGAAGATCTCCGGTGTCACCAGCTGGGATCTGGCCAGCTCTACCAATTTCCGATCTTCAAAGTTGTACTTGTCAATACTGTCCGCCGGATTAATATGGGTGATGCCCACTTTTTCCAGCGCTTCTTTCGCTGCGGCGTTCATCTTGGCAGAGGAGACCATGCCGCAGGTGAGGAACTGCCGTTCCTTCCCCACAAAAATGTTTTCCGCCACCGTGATACCCGGGATCGTACCAACCTCCTGGACGATCATGCTGACGCCCTTTTCCGTGGCGTCAATCATGCTATGGGGCGCATAGGGCTTGCCCATGTACTCCATACTGCCCTCATCTGGGGGCCGCATGCCGGCAATTACCGAGGAAACCGTGGACTTGCCGGAACCATTTTCACCGATCAGGCCCCGGATCTCGCCCCGCTTCAGCTCCATGTCCACACGATAGACTGCTCGTGTGGGGCCGAAGAACTTGCTCAGCTGTGTGATCTTTAAAATCGTCTCTTTTGCCATGCCGCACCTTCTAACTCCTTTTCTGGTTATTCACAGATCGTGAAAACTTCATCAAAAGCGCCGTCCCCTTCCACCAGGACCTCCGGATCCAGGTGCAGGGCGGGCCGGATCCCCACGCTGTCGTTATTGGCGTATGTATAGGTGAGCGCCCCATAGGGGCTCAGCGTCCGCACCATATAGGCATATATCATGCTGCTAGTCCGGGTAAAAAACCACCAGCCCCATGCGGGGTCATAGATATGGGGGCCCCCTCCGGGTTGCCCGGGGAGGAGGGGTTCCAGGACCGGCCGTAGCGCTCCCGGTCCTCATCTGTGGGCCGGGCCCGGTACATCCGCAGGTTGTAGAAGATAGGGAGCATCTTCCCCTCCGGGATACCGATCTCGTCCCCTTTGCCGATCTCTGTCCGGCTTGGCAGGAATACCTTGCCCGCCACATAGCGCAGCTCGCCTTTCAGCTTGCCCACCCGCTCCAAAGTCGGGATGTTCATCTCGATCAGGCGGTTTTTAAAGGATTCCGGAAACCGGGTCAAAAATCCGGGCTTCTGGTCGTAGGGGTAGTCCCCATACCGGGTCCCCTCCGCCGCCGGCGGCTCGTCATATTGGTGGGTCTTCCCAAACCAATTCACCCGGTCGGCATTGAGCCATTGGTGAATGTTGCTCTGTCCGTAATTGGAACTGCCGTATTCCTGTACGTCGTCCCATATGTAGATCTTTTTCTGTGGCTTTGCCTTCTCTGCCGCATCGAAGCAGCCAACGCCAACCAGCCGTTCGGTGATTAAGGTTACAGCTCCTTCGTACCCCAAGTGGTCTTTGGCCGCCACCAGGAACATGGTGCCGCTCACCGATTCTTTCACCATGGCGTTGATGGGCAGGTCTCCCAATCGCATCCTCGCCACCCCCTAGTGATCCCGCTTGCAAGCCTGCGGGTGGGCCCCCAGGCCCAACTCAACCAGCTTGATATCCAGACGCCGGTGGTGCGGGACGCAGTATTGGCAGAACCCGTGATTGGGACAAGTCTTCGCCTGGCAGGGGCATTTAGGATTCATGCGCATATCGTCCGGAATGATGGTATAAACCTCTTCCATCCCCGGCTCGTCTGTCCGCATACCATAGTCGATTTGCATAGCTCTTCCCCCTGCGCCTTTCTAAATATACACGCC
>CAZXRD010000017.1:14060-24489 GCA_964642465.1 uncultured Oscillospiraceae bacterium
TACCATAGTCGATTTGCATAGCTCTTCCCCCTGCGCCTTTCTAAATATACACGCCGATTAGAAACATGCACGTAAACCTTCTTCCAATTCCATCCATTTTTCGGCCTCTTTTATTGGCAAAATATATAATTTTGGCTAAAAGTTGTATATATGGGTTTTTGCCGTATTTTGTATAAAATTCTTGCCAAAAAACACATAACTATTAACTATCTGTTGTTTTTTAAAATATCAGACCTACAACCCTTTGTCAAACGTTTAACCGGCATTTGGTTATTGCCTTTGGTTATAGGCATATAACTCTATTTCATGGCGAAACAGCCGTTCGGTTCCTGGCGTTATTGTGAATATATATAATTACTTTGCTTGCTTTTTTATGCTGTTCGCCAATTTGTTACGAAATTGTTATGGCAAAGCCGCAAGAAAAACACCTGCGCTTAAAAACGCAGGTGTTTTTACATTAAAAATGTTCTTTGTGCAATTTGACGACCTATGCCATGTGCATACCGCCGTCTACGGAGACCACCTGGCCGGTGATGTGCCCGGCCAAATCCGAACTGAGCCATACCGCCGCTGCGGCCACATCCTCAGCTTTCCCATATTTGCCCAGAGGAATCATGGGGGGCACCTCGTCCTCCTGGCCGGAATTGCCGGTGGCCATGCTGTTTTTCATCAGCTCCGTACCCACAGTGGGGCCAGGGCAAACCACATTGATCCGGATATTGTTTTTGCAGTTTTCCAATGCGGCCACCTGGGTCAGGGAGACAACGCCCGCCTTGCTGGGGCAATAGCCGCCAAAATTGGGGGCGGGCTTTAGGCCGGCGATGGAAGAGGTATTCACAATGGAGCCCTTTCCCTGCTTCTGCATCTGGCGCAGCTCGTATTTCAGGCAGAAGAAGGTGCCTTTCAGGTTGGTATCCACAATCTTGTCCCAGTCCGATTCCGGGAACTCGGTGAGGGGCCGGTATTCCATACGCACCCCGTCAGGTCCCACGCCGGCATTGTTGAAAGCGATGTCCAGGCGGCCATAGGTCTCCACAATCTGGCTGATGCAGCGCTCTACGCTCTCTTCGCTGGAGACATCGCACTGGATGAACATGGCCTCGCCCCCTTGGGCCCGGATCTCCTCCACCACTTTCTGGCCGCCGGCCACATTGTGGCCGGTGGTGACCACGACTTTAGCCCCCAGGGAGGCGTACTCCAGGGCAGCCGCCCGGCCGATACCGGTGGCGCCGCCAGTGATAAGAACAATTTTTCCTTGAATGTCTTTGGGCATGATGGTGCTCCTTTCTCATATTTCCTATATCTTCCCCGCCAACAGGCGGGAACCCTTTGTGATACAGACCTCTGGTCATTAGTCGCCCCAGAGTTCCTCCACCCGCCGGCTCTCCTTTTCCAGCCAGTCCCGCAAAAAGTCGGCAAAGAGGGTGGCTGCTGTGGTAAACACATAGTCTTTGTGGTACAAAAGGCCGATCTGGGCGTTTGGTACCTGGTTTTGCACCCGCAGCATGCGAATGCTGCTGTTCGGGAAATCCCGCTCCAGCTTGCTCACTTGGGAGGTGGGCATGAAGGCAATGCCGCTGTTTCCCGCCACCAGATTGTACACCAGGTTGCTGCTCTCCACATTGAAGGCCACATCCGGCTCGAATCCGCTTTTCAGGCAGACCTGGCGCAGGGTCTCCTCGTCCATCCGGGTACGGTCGCAGATAAACCGCTCATGGGCCAGCTCCCGCAGGTCGATGGTCTTCCGCCCCGCCAATGGGTGCTGCCCGGAGACCAGGATGCCAAACTCTTTTTCTCCCAGCAATTCAAACCGCAGCAGCCCGTCCTCCACCTTGTGGGGGGAGACGGCCAGGTCCAGGGTCCGATTGTGCAGCCGGCCGATTAGCTCCTCCAGGGAGCCGTCGAACTGGCGGATGCCGATCTCCGGGTGGGCCAAGGAAAAGTCCCGGAGGACATCGGGCAGGATGTCGTCAATGGGACTGCCCAAGGAGAGGATGTTCTGGCTGGAGCTGTACAGGCGCTGCACCGTCTGGATACCGGTGTTTAGCTCCGACAGACACAGCTTGACGCTGGACAAGAAAATTCGCCCATACTCGTTTAAGACGATTTTCCCCCGCCGGTGGTCAAACAGGGGCACGCCCAGCTCATTTTCCAGCCGGGCGATGCTCTTGCTCAGGTTTGGCTGGGTGACAAACAGCTCTTGGGCCGCCTTGGACACGTTCCCCAGCCGGGCCACTGCCTGGAAATATTTCAGTTGTGTCAGTTCCATGGTTCTCCCTCCCCGCAGTCTGTCCGGCACGCTTCTTGTAAGTTAAACGTTCATAGCCGCATGATAGGCCTCTTGGTTGGCGTGGTACAGGTTCCGGCCGGTGGTGACGCAGTCGCCCACCACGTACACGTCGGAGGGGTATTTGGCCAGCAGCTGGTCCGCCAGGGTCCGGTCCGGCCGCACGCCCAGGGCCACCACAGCGGTGTCGCAGGGCAAGACCTGCTCCCCATCCGGGGTCTCCACCTGGACCCCCTCCGGGGTAAAGGCTTTGATTTTGGCATTGCCGATGAGCTCCACATTGTACTGCCGCAGATGGTCAAACAGGTCCGCCTTATTGAAGCCGGGCATACCGTCGCAGAACTTCTCCCGGGGGATCATATCGATCACCGTGACCTGTTTGCCCTCCATGGCCAGCATCAGGCCGCACTCGGCGCCGGTGATGCCGCCGCCGCAGACCACCACCTTGTCCCCTACGGGCACGGTGTGCTGCTCCACATCCCGGACCATTTTCACATTGTCTGCGTCGATGCCGGGGATACGGGGTTTCAGGTACACGGAGCCGGTGCAGACGATGATGGCGTCGGGATTTTCCTTCTCCACTAAGTCCATATCCACCTGGGTGTTCAAATGGATCTCTGCGCCGCACTTCTCCGTGGCCTTCTTGTGCCAAGCCAGGTACAGGCGCATGTACTCTTTAAAGGGGGCGATGGTAGCGTCGTCCAACAGGCCGCCCAGCTTGCCGCTCTTCTCATAGAGCTTCACGCTGTGGCCACGCTGTGTAAGGGTCTGGGCCGCCATCATGCCGGCAGGGCCGCCGCCGATGACCATGACCCGCTTCCGGTTCTCCGGAGCCACAGGCGCTATGGGCTCCGTCATACCCAGGCGGGGGTTGATGGCGCAGTGCATGGACGTGCCATACAGGTTGGCGTTGCCGCAGTGGTCGCAGCGGGTGCAGGGCCGGACCTCGTCCGCCTTGCCCGCCAGGGATTTGTGGATGATGTCCCCGTCCGCCATGTAGGCCTTGGCCATGGCCACAATGTCCGCCTTGCCGGAAGCGATGATCTCCTCCGCCTCTGCCAGGCTGGTGATGTTGCCCACCACGGCCACCGGCTTTTTCACATGTTTCTTTACCTCTGCAGCAAAGGCCACGTTCAGCTGCCGGCCCTTGAAGTAGGTGGGGATGGTAAAGGTACCGCCCAGGTTAAACACATTGCCCCGGGACACGTGGATAATATCTATGTAGGGCTCCGCCGCCTGCATAAACTGGATGGCCTCCGGCAGTTCCAGGCCGCCGGGGGTGTCCTCCTGGGCGGAGAACCGGGCCTCAATCACCATGTCCTCCCCCACGGCCTCCCGCACGGCACGGATGACCTCAATGGGGTAGCGCAGCCGGTTTTCGATGCTGCCGCCGTATTCGTCGGTGCGGACGTTGCTGTCCGGGGAGACAAACTGGGCCAGCAGATTGTTGTGGGCGCAGTGGAGCATGATCATGCGGAATCCCGCCTTTTTGCAGCGAACGGCGCAATCCACAAAGCAGTCCCGGATAAAGTCCATGTCCGCCCGGTCCATCTCCTTGATGTTGGTGCCGGCGCCGATGCCCACCGCATCATTTAAATAGGGGCGGTTGGAGGGCGCCAGGGCCGGAGGGCCGCCAGGGGTAGTGTGGGAACCCCGGCCGGCGTGGGCCAGCTCCACAGAGATCTCCGCCCCGTTGTACCGAGCTGCCTCCACCAGCTGCCGCATGCCGTGGATATACTTATCCTCGCACACGTTCATTTCGCACAGCCAGGCGGAGGAGTTGTCCCGGAGCACCGGGGTGTCCCCCACGGTTATAAAGGCAACGCCGGTTTTGGCCTGCCACTCCATGTAGTCGATCATCTCCTGAGTCACTTCCCCGTCAGGAGAGCACTTCAGCACCACAGTAGGCGCATACTGCAGCCGGTTTTTCAGCGTCATCCCTCGAATGGTCAAAGGGCTGAATACATGCGGGTACAGGTTTTTCTGCATCGCAATTTACCTCCCAAAATAAAGTTCATGACATAAGTATAATCGCTAAACCGCCTATAAGAAAATTCTTTTTTCGTATATGATTATACTGTATAAATTATATCTTTGCAATTTTTGCCCGGCTATTCTTTTTCGGATGTAAAATTTGTCTCCTCTCCCCTGTGGTTATACGGTTATATGAAAATTGTTATTTTGCCCCGGCCTCTCCCCATGGTATCCTTAAAACAGAAATATATCGGAGGTGTAATAATGGATTTGCTAAAAGACAAAGTCGCCCTAATCACCGGGGGCAGCTCCGGCATTGGGGCCGCTGTTGCGGAGATGTTTGCCAAAGCGGGGGCCAAGGTGGCCATCCTGGCCCGGCGGATGGAGCCCCTGGAGGCGGAGGCGGAAAAGATCCGCCAGGCCGGCGGGGTCTGCCTGCCCATCTCCGGGGACGTGACCAGCACAGAAGACTGCCGCCGGGCGGTCAACCAGGTGGTGGAGACCTTTGGCCGGGTGGATATCCTGGTAAACAACGCCGGCACCGGGGATTTCCACACCACCACGGCCAAGTACACAGACGAGTTCTGGGACTTCATCATCGCCCTAAACCAGACCTCCGTGTTCAAGTTCTGCCGGGAGGTTTTGCCCCACATGGAAAAGCAGGGCAATGGTTCCATCATCAATATCTCCGCCATTGCCGGGGTCTATGGCAACGCCGGCGCCGGGTACTCCTCGGCCAAGGCGGCCATCATCGCCCTGACCAAGAACATCGCCATGCAGTATGCCGGGCGGGGCATCCGCTGCAACGCCGTCTGCCCCGGTCCTGTGGCCACGCCCATTATGGACGGGCGCAACGACGACAAATTTGACAAAGAATTTATGGCCATCACCGACCGGCACGCCGACTGCTCCGTTCCCGCCTCCACAGCGGAGGAGCAGGCCTATGTCATCACTTTCTTAGCTTCGGATTTGGCCGTGACCATCAATGGCGAAGCCATCGTCACCGACGGCGGACGCTGCCTATAAATTCTCCGCCAAATCCCAAAAAGCCGCTGCACGTTTGTGCGGCGGCCTTTTTCCCTGCCATTTCCTGCATGAATCGCTATAACTTGCAATTTCTTCTCTTTTTTATATAATGTATTTAGTTGAATAGACAGAGGGAAACCTGGAGAAGGAGTTTTGCATGGATATACGTCAGCTGGTTTATTTTTTACAGATTGTCAAAGACGGCACCTTCTCTTCCGCTGCAAAAAACCTATATATCTCCCAACCCGCCCTGAGCAAGGCCATCCGCAACCTGGAGGATGAGTTTGGCGTCCAGCTCTTTCACCGGTCGGACAAGCAGCTCACGCTGACCGACGTGGGCAAGGCCCTGTATCCCAAAGCCCTACATCTGATTGACGAGTACAACGCCGTGGTGGATACCATCCAGCAGCTGGCAGATTCTAGCCAAACCCAGCTGCACCTGGGCATCCCCTACGGGCTGAGCAGCCAGCTGTTTTACCAGCTCACCTCAGAGTTTTCCGACAGCTTTCCCAATGTGAAGCTGATCGTCTCCGGTCATGGATCCACCTCTGTGCGCCAATCGGTTTTAGACGGGGACGTGGACATCGGCGTCACCACAGTGCCCCCTGAGGTTTCCCCGGATCTGGATGTGACCCCGGTGAGCAAATCCAACTACTATCTGCTGGTCAGCGCCCAACACCCTTTGGCCAAAGAAAAAAGTGTCTCTTTTTCCCAGCTGAAGGACGAGGATTTCATTATGTTCAGCGATGAATTTCTCATCTCCCAGGCCACCATTGAAAATTGCCAGGCGGCGGGGTTTACCCCCAAGGTGCGGTATACGGTAAACCGGTCCGACTTCATCCCGGATCTGGTGGCTTCTAACCGGGGCATTGCCATTTTGTCTGACAGCCGCCCTATTCATCAACTCAACCCCCGGCTTGCCTGTGTGGATCTGGCAGACGGCAACATTCACTTCGATGTGGCCCTGATCACCCGGAAGGGCGCCTACCTCTCTACGGCGGCCCAGCAATTCATCTCCTTTTCCACCGGACATTTGCTGGAGTTTTTCCAAGAGCAGACGCCGGACTGGCTCCCTTTGTCTCCGGATCAAGGGCAAAATGCGGAAGAAAATCCCGCTTAGCGTTTTCCAGATACAAAAAGCCCCTCGGACTATGACCGAGGGACTTTTTATTTTTATACTGTTGCGCTTGCACACCCAGAAGGGTTCACCGGATAAAATTGGTGCGCACAAAGGGCTCCGGCGTGGGGAAGGGGACGCCGTTTTCCCGGCCCAGGGCAATGCACTTGACGAGCCAGGCCATGTTCCGGCCCAGGGTACGCATGGTCTGCAGCCCCTCTAGATCCTGGCGCACCTCCTCCGGGGTGTTGCCATGGACCTGGTTCCAGTACTGGGAAGCGACAATGGGCATGTTGTTGATGGTAAAATACTTGTTCAGTTGGTCAAAAGCCGCAGAGGCGCCGCCCCGGCGGCAGCTCACCACCGCCGCACCCGGCTTGCCGGTCAGCTCCCCGCCGGCAGAATAAAACAGGCGGTTTAAAAATGCGGTGATCTGGCCGCTGGCAGCGGCATAATACACCGGGGAGCCCACCACGATGCCGTCAAAGCTGTCCAGCCGCTCCGCCAGGGGATTTACCACGTCGTCTATGACGCAGCGGCCGGTGGTATGGCAACGGCGGCAGGCCAAACAGCCGGAGATGGGCTTGGTACCGATGTGGAAGATCTCCGTCCCCACCCCATTTTGCTCCAAGGTGTCCGCCACCTCTTTCAGCGCCGTATAGGTGCAGCCCGCCTTGTGGGGGCTGCCGTTGATCAAGAGTACCTGCATATTTCCGCTCTCCTTTCCGCCGGGGCACTCCCGGCCCGTTTCCATCTTGGTTTATTCTTCCGGCCCGTCCCCTGCCGGCTCCTGGTAGGGGTTTACATGGACCATACAGTGCTTTACATCGGGGAAATTTTGCTCAATATCCCCGTGGACCCGCTCGGCAATGGCATGGGCGTCCCGCAGGGGCAGGTCCCCGTCCACGGCGATCTCCACGTCCACATAGACCCGGCTGCCGAACATCCGAGTCTTGATATCGTCCAGGCCCTGGACCGCCGGCTCTGACAAAACCAGCTGGCGCATGGCCTGGATGGTCTCCTCCGGGCAGGAGCGGTCAGTGAGCTTGGAGATGGCGTCCAAAAGCACCTCCACCGCCGCCTTCAAGATAAAGATACAGATCACCAGGCTGGCAATGGGGTCCAGCACCGGCACCCCCAGCCGGGCCCCCAGGGCGCCGGCAAAGGCGCCCAGAGACAGCAGGGCGTCCGCCCGGTGGTTTTTGGCGTCCGCCATCAGGGCGCTGGACCGCTCCCGTTTGGCCGCCGCCTTTTTATAATGGTACATGCCCTCCTTCACCGCTGCGGAAACTAGGGCCGCCGCCAGCGGCAGCCAGGTGGGCGCCGGGCTGTTCAGATAGTCGCCGCTGATGATATGGCCTATGCCCGTGTAGCCGATATTGCCCCCCACCACAAAGAGGATGGCCGCCAAGACAATGGCGGCGATGCACTCCATGCGCTCGTGGCCGTAGCGGTGCTCCTCATCCGAGGCCTTGCTGGCCGCCCGAAGGCCCACAATCACAATGCCGGTGATGAGCACATCCGAGGCGGAGTCCACAGCGTCGGACACCAGGGCCACGGAGTGGCCGATGAGGCCGGCCACCAATTTCAAAATCGACAGGGCCGCATTGAGTAAAATGGTCACCAGGGAGACCCGGATGGCGTTTTTGTAGTTGGCGTCCCGCTCCATGGTGCGCCCCCTTTCCAAATTCTTTGCTATATAGCCGCATAGCAAACCTGCAAGCTGCGCCATTTCCCCGCCCCTGGGGGGCAATCGGAAACGCTGCGCAGAAATTGTCAATATCCGCATGGCCGGCGCCCATCTTGGGCTGCGGCCTACCGGTTTCGTACCTTTTAAGTATATGCCGCCCCCCGGGCGTAAGTCAACTGTAACCGCAGGGGCGCCCTCTACCTGCGCCAGGCCATGGTCAGCACCAGCTCCCCCGTCTCCGGCTCCCGGCCCTCCGCCTGCACCGCAAAGCCCTCCCGGCGGTAAAACCGTATGGCACGCCGGTTTTTCGCATACACGCTGAGCAGCAGCGCCGGATGCCGGGCCTTCGCTTCGTCCAGCAGGCCCTTTCCAAGCCCCTTCGACTGGGCCCCCGCCGCCACAAAGAGCCCGGCCACATAGTCGCCGATCAGGCCGATAAACCCCCGGATCTCCCCCGTCTCCGGGTCTTCCGCCACATAGACCTCCGCCTGGGGCAGCGCCGCCTGCACCGCCCCATAATGGCCGGTCCAATAGGCCGCCGGCAGGAAATTGTGGGCCTGGATATTGGTCTTGTGCCAGATCTGCATCACAGCCGGCAAGTCCTGGTCTGCAAGCGCCCGGATCAGCGCACCCGCCTCCTATCTATGCATAAGCTGGGCCTATTATACCATTTTCCTCGATCCCGGGGTAGCCGGATCTTGACAAGGGGCATAATCTCTGCTATAGTTTTTCGGAACAGGGGCGCTGGATGCGTATCCGGCTGAGATGCGGCTAATGGCGGCCGCAGTACCCTGGCACCCGACAAAAAGGGTGCGGAACCTGATCCGGGTAATGCCGGCGTAGGAAAATATACCGTACTTTTTATTTTCCGTACTGCATTACTCCAACAGGCAGTGCGGATTTTTTATAGCCTGCCGCACCGCCTAATTTGAAGGAGGAATTTTTCATGGCTATCACAATGAACCGGTCTCACGCCCTGGTGCTGCGCCTGGCGGAAAGCGCCATCCTCATCGCCATCGGCACAGTGCTCAGCCTGTTCCCGCTGCCCATCAGCATCTGGGCCTACGGCGGCGGCATCACCTTCTGCAGCACCCTGCCCCTTGTGATCCTCTCCCACCGGTACGGCTGCAAGTGGGGCTTTTTCTGCGGCCTGGTGTACAGCATTTTGCAGCTGATCCTGGGCATCTCCAACGTCCAGTACGCCACCAGCTTTATCATGGCCGTGGGCATCATCTTCTTGGACTACATCATCGCCTTCTCCGTCATCGGCCTGTCCGCCATGTTCAATAAGGTGATCAAAAACCGGGCCGTGTCCCTGATCGTGGGCATGGTGGTCACCTTCTTCCTGCGCTTTGTTTGCCACTTCTTCTCCGGCTGGTGGATCTGGGATGCCCTGTGGCCCAACGAGCTGGGCATGACCTCTGTGGTCTACTCGATCTTCTACAACGGCTCCTATATGCTTCCGGAGCTGGTGATCTCCGCCGTGGTGGCGGGCATCCTCTATGCCCCGCTGAAGAAGTACTTCCACGGGGAGGAGCTCCAAAAGCTCATCGCCACCAAACCGGCCAAGAAAAAAGCCGCCTAAACACCAAAATGAACCGGCCCTGCAGCCTACGCTGCAGGGCCTTTTTTGATCGCCACTTCCTGTCATTCCGAGGCGGGCCGCTAAAATTGGGGCCCCCGCCCGGGCCCAACAGAGTGGGCCGGGTGGGGAGAAGGAGGCGCAAGGGAGTGGGCGCATGTCCGCCGCCCAGGCGAACGGAGCTGAGCGGACTTTGCGCCGACGTTGTGGGAATCCGTAACCTCCGTCCCCTTCTGCCAGGTCTTGATAAGGACGAGGTTGCGGATTGCCACGCACAAGCCCCGGGCAGGGGCCCGGGGCTTGTGCTCGCAATGACACGTGGGGAGAAGTGCGTGCGGCCTACCCTGCCCTGGTAATCCCCCACACTTTGTCATTCCGAGGGTCGCTCTGCGGCCCGTGGGAATCCGTCTCCCCTGTCCCCTTTATCAGGATAGGCGGCTGCTCAACCCGTCTACATAGGCCGAAAGCCTACCCTTTTCTATATCGCCCAGCTGCCGATACGCATATAAAATCTTGATCTCCGCAGCGGTCAGGTCGCTCTCTGTCAGTGGCTGCCTGCAGTCCGATATGCCCGCAAGATAATCCAGGGAAACCTGAAACCACTCGGCAATTGTAATCAAGGTTTTCAAGTCCGGCGTCCGATCCCCCAGTTCATAGGCGCTGATCGTCGACTGCGACAAATGTAACGTAAGCGCCAACTGCTCTTGGCTAATCCGCATCTCTTCTCTTAATTGTTTTAGGCGTAACATATTA
>CAZXRD010000018.1:0-23830 GCA_964642465.1 uncultured Oscillospiraceae bacterium
TTTTTCACACATATTGAAGATTTTCTTTCCCATATGCATGGAGCTGTAGTATAATAAAAATATTATAGATGTAAATCAGAAGGCGGCCCAATGCCCCCAGCGCTTCGGCCATTGGGTCCCCGGTTTCAAGCATAGGAGGTATGCCTGTATGAAACTCTCTTTTTTCGGCGCTGACCGCACCGTTACCGGCAGCTGCCACTGTCTGGACGCCGCCGGCCTGCGGATTTTGATGGACTGCGGCCTGCAGCAGGGCGCCGGAGAGATCAATAACGAGGAACTGCCTTTTGCCCCCAATGGTGTGGACTATGTGCTGGTGACCCACGCTCATATTGACCACTCCGGCCGCCTACCCCTATTGGTGAAACAGGGTTTCCAAGGCAAAATCTATACCACGTCTATGACGGCAAAGCTCCTCTCTATTATGCTCCGTGACAGCGCCCATATCCAGGAGAGCGATGCGGAATATGCCAATCGGAAAGGCAAACGGGCCGGCCGTGCGGCCAAGGAGCCCCTATATACCACGGAGGACGCCGAAAAAGCCCTAACCTATATAGAAACCTGCGAATACCGGCAGGTGATGGACCTCTCCCCCCAAGTCCGGGTCTGTTTCCAGGACGCCGGGCACCTTTTGGGTTCGGCCAGCATTGAAGTCTGGGTCACCGAAGAGGGCGTGACAAAGAAGCTGGTCTTTTCCGGGGACATCGGCAATGACGACCAGCCCATCATTTGCGACCCCACCTATATCCATGAAGCGGACTATGTGGTAATGGAGAGCACCTATGGGGACAGGATCCGGGAGGACAATCCGGACTATATGTACGACCTGGCCAAAATCATCGACCAGACCTTTGCCAGGGGCGGGAATGTGGTCATCCCCTCCTTTGCCGTGGGCCGCACCCAGGAGCTCCTGTACAACATGCGCCAGATCAAGGCCATGCACCTAGTAAAAAGCGCCCCGGACTTCGCTGTCTATGTGGACAGCCCCCTGGCCCGCAGCGCCACGGAGATTTTCTCCGGGGACCTCACCGGCTATATGGACAAGGACGCCATCGCCCTGGTGGAAAACGGGGTCAGCATGCTGGAATTTTCCAACCTCCACATCTGTGAGACCACAGAGGATTCCAAAGCGCTGAACACCGATCCGGAATCCAAGGTCATCATCTCTGCCAGCGGCATGTGCGACGCCGGCCGCATCCGCCACCACTTGAAACACAATCTGTGGCGGCCGGAGTGTACCGTGGTCTTTGTGGGCTACCAGGCCCAGGGCAGTTTTGGCCGCATGCTCTTAGATGGGGCCAAGACCGTCCGCCTCTTTGGCGAGGAGATCGCCGTCAAGGCTCAGATTGTAAACTTCAAGGGCCTGTCCTCCCACGCCGACCGGGAGGGCCTGCTGCGCTGGATCCGTGCCTTTGACCCGGTGCCCGCCCATGTATTCGTCGTCCACGGGGACCCGGATGTGGCCCCGGCCTTTGCCCAGGACCTGCGGGACATGGGCATCCCCGCCCATGCACCGGAGTATCTGGAGGTCTACGACCTGGCCCTGAACCTGGTGGAGACCCCGGGCAAGACCCCGGAACGAAAAAAGACGTCTAAGGAGACCCCCGCCTTCCAGAAGCTGTTGGATGCCGGGGCCCGGCTCATGGCGGTCATCCAGCGGAACCGGGGCGGCACCAACAAAGATCTGGGGAAATTTGCAAGCCAGATCGACGACCTGGCCGGGCGCTGGGATCGAAAATAAGAAAGAAACCGGCAAGGCGCTGCCTTGCCGGTTTCTTTTTTTGTTCATTTTACGCCAAGTTGGAGTAGCCCATGAGATAGGCGTCCACCTCTTTGGCGGCGGCCCGGCCCTCTGTAATGGCCCAGACCACCAGGGACTGGCCCCGGTGCATGTCGCCGGCGGTAAAGACATTGGGCCGGCTGGTCTGATAGCTGCCCGCCTCCGTCTGCACATTGGTGCGCTGGTTGCGCTCCACACCAAAGGCGTCTGTCACATAGCTCTCGCAGCCCAAAAAGCCTGCGGCAATGAGCAGCAGCTGGGCATCTAAAGTCTCCTCGCTGCCGGGGACCTCCTCCATGGCGGTGCGGCCGTCCGGCAATTTTTTGGGGCTGAGCTTTACGGTGCGCACTTGGCACAGGTTCCCCGCCTCGTCGGCGATGAGCTCTTTCACCGTGGTCTGATAGATCCGGGGATCATGGCCGTAAAGGGCGATGGCCTCCTCCTGGCCGTAATCCGTCTTGCAAACAAAGGGCCACTCCGGCCAGGGGTTGGTGTCCCGCCGGGTATCCGGGGACTTGGGCATCATCTCCAGCTGGATCACAGACTTGCAGCCGTGGCGGATGGCGGTGCCCACGCAGTCGTTGCCGGTATCCCCGCCGCCTACCACAATGACATCCTTCCCTTTGGCGGAGATAAACTTGCCGTCGGTCAGGTTGGAGTTCAGCAGGCTCTTGGTGGTGGATTTCAAAAAGTCCACGGCAAAGTGCACGCCCTGCACTTCCCGGCCCTTTACCTGCAGGTCCCGGGGGTTGGAGGCCCCGCAGCACAGGATGACGCAGTCGTAATCCGCCGCCAGCTCCTGGGCGGTGATGTCCCGGCCCACGTCCACCGAGGTGCGGAAAAGCACACCCTCCGCCTCCATCAGCTGTACTTTCCGCTGTACCACAGTCTTTTCCAGCTTCATATTGGGGATGCCGTACATCAAAAGGCCCCCGATCCGGTCCTCCCGCTCATAGACGGTGACCTCATGGCCCCGGCGGTTGAGCTGATCCGCCGCAGCCAGGCCCGATGGGCCAGAGCCCACCACGGCCACCCGTTTGCCGGTGCGCTGCTTGGGGGGCCGGGGCTGGATCCAGCCGTTGGCATAGGCCTTTTCAATGATGCCCAGCTCATTTTCCTTCACTGTCACCGGCTGGCCGTTGAGGCCGCAGGTACAGGCCGCCTCGCACAGGGCGGGGCAGACCCGGCCGGTAAACTCCGGGAAATTGTTGGTGCGCAGCAGCCGCTCTAAGGCCTTGCTCCAGTTGCCGGTGTAGACCATGTCGTTCCACTCCGGCACCAGGTTGTGCAGGGGACAGCCGGAGACGGCGCCCCCCAGCAGGACCATGCCGGACTGGCAGAAGGGCACGCCGCAGTCCATACACCGGGCCGCCTGCTGCCGCCGTTCCGACTCAGGGAGCATGGGGTGGAACTCCTGGAAGTTTTGGATGCGTTCCAATGGGGAGATGGCCGGATTGCCCTCCCGCTCATATTCTAAAAAGCCTGTAGGCTTACCCATCTGCGCTCCCTCCTATTCCTTACAATTTGCGTAAAAGGCCTCGATGGTGGCCTGCTCGTGGTCCATACCCCGCTCCTCAAACTGGGCGATGCTCTGGAGCATGCGGCTGTAGTCGTGGGGCATGATCTTCTTAAAGTAGGGTAAGCAGCCGGTGAAGTTCGCCAGGACCTCTTTGCCTAGAGGGGACCCGGTGGCGGCCACATGCTCTTCGATCATGGCCTTTAGCTCGGCGATGTCGTGCTTCTCTGTCACCTCGTCCTCGGAGACCATCTCCTTGTTCACCCGCATATAGAGGTCCCGGTCCTTATCCAGCACATAGGCGATGCCGCCGGACATGCCCGCTGCAAAGTTCTTGCCCGTGGGGCCCAGGACAACCACCCGGCCGCCGGTCATGTACTCGCAGCCGTGGTCCCCCACGCCCTCCACCACGGCATAGGCGCCGGAGTTGCGCACGCAGAACCGCTCGCCGGCCCGGCCGGATACAAAGGCCTTGCCGCTGGTGGCGCCGTACAGGGCCACGTTGCCGATGATCACATTGTCCCCCGGCCTAAACTTGCTGCCCTTGGGCGGATAGACAATCAGCTTGCCGCCGGATAGGCCCTTGCCGAAGTAATCGTTGCTGTCCCCTTCCAGCTCAATGGTGAGCCCTTTGGGGATGAAGGCGCCCAAGGACTGGCCGCCGCCGCCGGTACATTTCACCGTAAAGGTGTCCTCCGGCAGACCCTCCCCGTGGAGCCGGGTGATCTCCGAGCCCAGGATGGTGCCAAAGGCCCGGTCCGTGCTGCTGATGGAAAGCTCCACCCGCTTCTTCTCGCCGCTGACCAGGGCGGATTTCAGCTTCTTCAGCAGCACCCGCTCGTCCAGGGTCTTTTCCAGCTGGAAGTCGAAAACCTGCTCCGGCTCAAAGTGGGCCCGCTGGCCGGCATAGGGGTTGTGGAGAATCAGGGACAGGTCCACGCCGCCGCTGGGCATATCCTCCCGCTGGTACAGGAAGTCGGACCGGCCCACCAGTTCGTCCAGAGTCCGGACGCCCAGGCGTGCCATCAGCTCCCGCATGTCCTCGGCGATGAACCGCATGAAGTTCACCACGTATTCCGGCTTGCCACGGAAGCGTTTCCTCAGTTCCGGGTTTTGAGTGGCGATGCCCACCGGGCAGGTATCCAGGTTGCAGACCCGCATCATCACGCAGCCCATGGTGACCAGGGGCGCCGTGGCAAAGCCGTATTCCTCGGCACCCAGCATGGCGGCGATGATCACGTCCCGGCCGGTCATCAGCTTGCCGTCGGTCTCCAGGACCACCTTGGCCCTAAGGCCGTTTTGGATCAGGGCCTGGTGGGTCTCCGCCAGGCCCAGCTCCCAGGGCAAGCCCGCATGGAAAATGGAGGTCCGGGGCGCAGCGCCGGTGCCGCCGTCATAGCCGGAGATCAAAATCACCTGGGCGCCGGCCTTGGCCACGCCGGCCGCCACCGTGCCTACGCCGGCTTCAGATACCAATTTTACAGAAATTCTGGCTTTCCGGTTGGCGTTTTTCAAATCGTAAATCAGCTGGGCCAAGTCCTCGATGGAGTAAATGTCATGGTGCGGCGGGGGCGAGATCAGGGCCACACCGGGGGTGGAGTGGCGGGTCTTGGCCACCCAGGGATAGACCTTGGTGCCGGGCAGGTGGCCGCCCTCGCCGGGCTTGGCCCCCTGGGCCATCTTGATCTGGATGTCCTGGGCGCTCATCAGGTATTCCGAGGTGACGCCAAACCGGCCGGAGGCCACCTGTTTGATGGCGGAGCAGCGGTTGAGCCCGTCCGGCCCAATGGTGAGCCGCTCCTTGGCCTCACCGCCCTCGCCACTGTTGGACTTACCGCCGATCTGGTTCATGGCGATGGCCAGGGTCTCATGGGCCTCCTGGGAGATAGAGCCGTAGGACATGGCCCCGGTCTTAAACCGCTTCATGATGGACTCGGCGCTCTCCACTTCCTCCAGGGGAATCCCCTTTTCCGGGAAGCGGATGCCCAAAAGCCCCCGCAGGTTCATGGTGCGGTGCTCGTCGTTAATCAGCTCCGTATACTGCTTAAACAGCCCGTAATCTCCCCGGCGGGTGGCCTCTTGCAGCAGGTGGATGGTCTGTGGGTTATATAGGTGCTCCTCTTTCCCGCTGCGGAAGCGGTGGGTGCCGGCGCTGTCCAGGGACAGATCCGTGGCCAGCCCCAGGGGATCGAAGGCCTGGGTGTGGCGCTCGTCCACGTCGGCGGCGATCTCTTCCAGGCCAATGCCCCCCACCCGGCTCACCGTATTGGTGAAGTAGGTGTCCACCACGTCCTTTTTAATGCCGATGATCTCAAAGATCTGGGCGCTTTGGTAGGACTGGAGGGTGGAGATGCCCATTTTGGAGGCGATCTTCAAAATGCCGTGGAGCACGGCGTTGTTGTAGTCGTTGATGGCGGCGTAGGGGTCCTTGTCCAAGAGCCCGTCTCTCACCAAGTCCTCCACCGTCTCCTGGGCCAGATAGGGGTTGATGGCCCGGGCGCCATAGCCCAGCAGGGTGGCAAAGTGGTGCACCTCCCGGGGCTCGGCGCTCTCCAAAACCACGGAGATAGCCGTCCGCTTTTTGGTGCGGACCAGGTACTGCTCCAGGGCGGAGACCGCCAGGAGGGAGGGCATGGCCACGTGGTTTTCATCCACGCCCCGGTCGGACAAAATGACGATATTGGCCCCGTTGCGGTACGCCCGGTCCACAGCCACAAACAGGTGGTCCAGGGCCCGCTTCAAAGGCGTGTTTTTATAGTACAGGATGGAGATCACTTCTACCCGGAATCCAGGCCGGTCCATGGTCTTGATCTTCATCAGGTCTGTGCTGGTGAGGATGGGGTTTTCCACCCGCAGCACGGCGCAGTTTTCCGCCTTTTCCTCCAGCAGGTTGCCGTCATCACCGATGTACACCGTGGTGGAGGTAACCACTTCCTCCCGAATGGCGTCCAGAGGCGGGTTGGTCACCTGGGCAAACAGCTGCTTAAAGTAGTTAAACAGCGGCTGGTGCCCCTTGGATAAGACGGCGATGGGGATATCGATGCCCATGGAGGCGATGGGCTCCTCCCCGGTGCGGGCCATGGGCAAAATGGTGTTTTTGATGTCCTCATAGGTATAGCCAAAGGCCTTGTGCAGGCGGGCCAGCTGTTCCTTGCTGCTGTGCTCCACCTTGTGGTTGGGGATATGCAGGTCGGACAGATGGACCAGGTTGTGGTCCAGCCACTCCCCATAGGGCTGCCGGGCGGCATAGGCGCTTTTCAGGTCGTTGTCGTCCACCAGCTTGCCGACCACGGTATCCACCAGGAGCATCTTGCCCGGCTGCAGCCGGGACTTTTGCACGATTTTATTGGCGGGGATATCCAGGACCCCCACCTCCGAGGACAGGATCAGGTAGCCGTCCTCTGTGATATAGTACCGGGAGGGGCGCAGACCGTTGCGGTCCAGCACGGCGCCCACGGTGTCCCCATCAGAGAACAAAATGGCCGCCGGCCCATCCCAGGGCTCCATCATGGTAGCATAGTACTGGTACATGTCCCGCTTTTTCCGGTCCATATTCCGGTCGTTGCTCCAGGGCTCGGGGATGGTGATCATCACCGCCAGGGGCAACTCCATGCCGCTCATCATCAAAAATTCCAGGGTATTGTCCAGCATGGCAGAGTCAGAGCCCTCGGAGTTGATCACCGGGAAGATTTTGTCGATATCCGCCTCAATGCGCTTGGCGTGCATGGTCTCCTCCCGGGCCAGCATACGGTCCACATTGCCCCGGATGGTATTGATCTCCCCGTTGTGGAGGATCACCCGGTTGGGGTGGGCCCGCTCCCAGCTGGGGTTGGTATTGGTGGAAAAGCGGGAGTGGACCAGGGCCAGGGCCGTCTTATACCGGGGGTCGTCCAGATCCAAATAGAACTTCCGCAGCTGCCCCACCAGGAACATGCCCTTGTAGACCACGGTCCGGCTGGACAGGGACACCACATAGGTGTTGTCATTGCTCTGCTCAAACTCCCGGCGGGCCACATAGAGCTTCCGGTCAAAGTCCAGGCCCCGGGGCACGCCCTCCGGTCGGCCCACAAATCCCTGGAGGATGCAGGGCATGGACGCCAGGGCACGGGCGCCTAGGACAGAGGGGTCTGTGGGCACTTCCCGCCAGCCGAGAAAAGCCATCCCCTCTTTTTCCACAATGATCTCAAACATCTTTTTGGCCTGGTTGCGCTTTAGGGTATCCTGGGGGAAGAAGAACATGCCTACCCCGTAGTCCCGTTCCTCGCCCAAGGAGATGCCCAGCTGCTTGGCCACCGGCCCAAAGAAGCTGTGGGAGATCTGGAGCATAATGCCCACGCCGTCTCCCGTCTTGCCCTCTGCGTCTTTGCCGGCCCGGTGTTCCAGCTTTTCCACGATCTTTAAAGCGTCGTCCACCGTTTTGTGGGTCTTTACGCCCTTGATGCTCACCACGGCGCCAATGCCGCAGGCGTCGTGTTCAAATGCCGGGCTGTACAGGCCTTTTGTTTGCTGTCCCATTTTCCTATCATCCTTTCCCGCCGGCCCCACCTATGCAATAGCGGGGCATGTGTCCAGGGTATAAAAAGCGGCAGCCGATTTTGACTGCCGCAAAGCATTCGACTTCTTTGTCCCTATATATTCAAGATGATCCTGGCCGTATCGGCCATCTTGGCGCCTGTATCCATGCTTTTTTTCTGCAAAAAGCGATGGGCCTCTTCCTCCGTCATCATGTGCCGGTTAATCAGAAGGCGCTTGGCCTCCTCAATAATCCGCTCCTCTTCGGCGCTGCGCCTGGGCGGCGACGGCGGCCGGTGCAGCAGCCGGTTGCCAATCTGCATCAGGATCCGAACAGACGCCAATAGGTCACCTTTGGTCACAGGGGATGCAAGCTTAAAGAGATCTTCGCTGTCACAGAGGTCCAGCTGGGCACTGGAGGCAATCACCAGGAACATCGCTTTGTCCCGCAGGATATGGGCCATATGTTCTGCCGTCATATCCCCCAGTTTAAAGCCGCAAATCACAATGCTGTCCTCCATCAGCTCCACCATGCGCAAAACCTCTGAACCGGAGCTGCAGGTGCTGCGGACGCTGATGCCGCCGGACTCCAGCATTGACTTGATCCGCTGGCGGCTGTTTTCCCCCTCAAAGGCAACAAGAATCCGGCTCATTGGTCTCCCCCCTTTTTTAGAGCCCGCCGGGCAGCGAGCATGCTGCCCGGCGGGTGCGTATGTCCTCCCTATCTGCAATGCTTAATAGGCAATGATGTATTTCTCCCGCTCCCAGCTGGAGACACGGGTGCGGTACTCATCCCACTCGGCCTCTTTCCCGGCGATGTACTGGCTGGCCACATGCTCGCCCAGGGTATCCAGGATCAGCTGGTCGGCCTTCAAGCTCTCAATGGCGCCCTCCAGGGAACCGGGCAGGCTCTCAATACCCCGGGCCTCTCTGGCAGCCTTATCCATGGCAAAGATGTTATCCGTAATCTCTGCAGGGGGCTCCATGCCCTTTTCAATGCCGTCCAGACCAGCGGCCAGGCAAACAGCCAGAGCCAGGTAGGGGTTGCAGGACGGGTCGGGGCAGCGCAGCTCCACACGGGTGGACTGGCCACGGGCCGCCGGGATCCGAATCAGGGCCGAACGGTTGGACGCAGACCAGGCCATGTAGCAGGGCGCCTCATAGCCGGGCACCAGCCGCTTGTAGGAGTTCACCAGAGGATTGGTAATGGCAACCATGCCCTTCATATGGGCCAGGATGCCGGCGATAAACGCATAGGCCTCTTTGGACAGACCCTTTTCTCCGTTGGGATCATAGAACACATTCTTGCCATCCCGGAACAGGGACATATTGGTGTGCATGCCGGAGCCGTTGATGCCAAAGATGGGCTTGGGCATAAACGTGGCGTGGAGGCCGTTTTTCTGGGCCAGGGTTTTTACCGCCAGTTTAAAGGTCATGATGTTATCGGCGGCATGGAGGGCCTCGGCATATTTAAAGTCAATCTCGTGCTGGCCCCGGGCCACTTCGTGGTGAGAAGCTTCAATCTCAAAGTCCATCTGCTCCAAAGCCAGGCAGATCTCCCGGCGGGTGGCCTCCCCGTGGTCCAACGGTCCCAGGTCAAAATACCCGGCCTCGTCGTTGGTCTTGGTGGTGGGGTTGCCGTCCTCATCTGTCTGGAACAGGAAGAACTCGCACTCCGGACCCACATTAAACCGGTCAAACCCCATGGCATTGGCCTTCTGGATTACCCGCTTCAAAACATACCGGGGATCGCCCACAAAGGGGGTCCCGTCGGGGTTGTATACGTCGCAGATCAGCCGGGCTACCTTGCCATGGCTAGGCCGCCAGGGAAAAACACGAAAGCTGTTCAGATCCGGGTACAGGTACTGGTCGGACTCGTTGATGCGGACAAACCCCTCAATGGAGGAACCATCAAACATGATCTGATTGTTCACAGCCTTCTCAATCTGGGAGGCGGTGATGGCCACGTTCTTTAACTGCCCAAAAATATCCGTAAACTGCAGGCGGATAAATTTTATGTCCTCATCCTGGACAATGCGGATCACATCTTCCTTGGTGTACTTCGCCATTTTGAATTTCCCCTTTCAATTTCTATCAAACATACACAGATGAAAAGCACGAGATCAAACAGAAAAAGAGCAACGGAACCCACAGTAATCCTACAGCGGAGCGCCATTGCTCTTGAATCTGTGCCCATTATACGGCCTTCCTCGGTCTCTGTCAACCGAATTTTTGCAAATTTTGAACCACTTTTTAATTTTTATTGCAAAACATCAAAGGCAGGCCCTGAGCTCCCCTGTATTTTATGCAAAATTTGCAGGCACAAAAGAAAATATTGCAAATCAGGCCTTGTCCAGCTGTTCCTTCACCACTTGGTTTACCACGGCCGGATCCGCCTTGCCCTTCAAAAGGCGCATGGTCTGGCCCACCACAAAGCCCATGGCTTTGGTCTTGCCGGCCTTGTAGTCCGCCACAGACTGGGGGTTGGCGGCCAGAACCTGGGCCACGGCATCCTGCACCAGGCCGGTATCGCTGACCTGCTCCAAGCCGTGGGCCTTTACATAGGCGTCCACGTCCTCATCTTTTTCAAACAGGGCCTCAAACACCTCCACCGCCTTTTTCCGGTTGATGGTGCCCTTTTCAATCAGGTCGATCAGCCGGGTCAGGCTATGGGGAGAGATGCCCACCTGGGACGCCTCCATCCCCCGCTCTTTCAGCAGGCGCATGGTCTGGCCCATAATCCAGTTGCTCACTTCCTTGGGCGGGGCCCCTTCGGCCACGGCGGCCTCAAAGAAGTCCGCCAGGGCCTTTTGCCCGGTGACCATGGCCGCATCGTATTCCGGCAGCCCATAGTCCCGGATATACCTCTCCCGCTTGGCCGCCGCCATCTCCGGCAGACTTTGCCGCAGGTTCTCTAAAAAGGCCTCCGACAGCTCCAGAGGCGGGATATCCGGCTCCGGGAAATAGCGGTAGTCCTGGGCATTCTCCTTCGAACGCATGGCAAAGGAGGCGTCCTTATTATCGTCCCAGCGGCGGGTCTCCTGGACTACCTGCTTGCCCTCCTCCAGCACTTCGATCTGCCGGCGGGACTCATAGGCGATGGCCCGGCTGATGGCCTTGAAGGAGTTCATATTCTTCATTTCGGTACGGGTGCCGAACTTCTCCTCCCCCACCTTCCGGACAGACAGGTTGATGTCCGCCCGCATGGAGCCCTCCTGCATCTTGCAGTCGGAAACCCCCAGGTATTCCAGGGTGGATTTCAGCTTTTCCAGATAGGCGATAACCTCGTCCCCGCTGCGGAAGTCCGCCTCGGACACGATCTCGATCAGGGGCACGCCGCAGCGGTTGTAGTCCGCCTTGGTGGCGTCCACCCAGGGGTCGTGGACCAGCTTGCCGGCGTCCTCTTCCATGTGGATCTCATGGATGCGGATGGACTTGGGCCCGGCGGGGGTCTCAATGTCCACATGGCCGCCGGTACAGATGGGCAGATACAGCTGGGAGATCTGATACGCCTTAGGCAGGTCGGGGTAGAAATAGTTCTTCCGGTCAAACTTGCAGTACCGGGTGACGTTGCAGTCCAGGGCCAGGCCCACTTTGGCCGCATACTCCACCACCTTCTGGTTCAAGACCGGCAGGGTGCCGGGCATGCCGGTGCACACCGGGCAGCAGTGGGTATTGGGATCCCCGCCGAAGGCGGTGGTGCAGGAGCAGAAGATCTTGGTCTTGGTGGCCAGCTCCACGTGGACCTCCAGACCGATTACCGTTTCCCAGGCCATTATTCTGCGCCCCCTTTCGCCATTTGCTTGTGGAATTCCGTCACCTGCTGATAGGCGTGGGCCGCCTGGAGCACTTTTTGCTCGCCCAGGGCGGGCCCAATGAGCTGGGCGCCGATGGGCAGACCGGCGGCGTCAAAGCCGCAGGGCATAGACAGCCCCGGCAGGCCGGCCAGGTTTACAGACACGGTATAAATATCGCTGAGGTACATTTTCAGCGGGTCGCTTAAGCTCTCCCCCAGGGCCGGCGCTGTGGTGGGCGCCGTGGGGCAGAGGATCAGATCATAGGTCTCAAAGGCCTTGTCAAAGGCCCCCTTGATCAGGGCCTTTACCTGCAGGGCCTTTTTATAGTATGCGTCGTAATACCCGGTGGAGAGCACGAAGGTTCCCAGCAGGATCCGGCGCTTGACCTCCATACCAAAGCCCTCGCTGCGGGTACGGTTATACAGGTCGGTGAGGTCCTCATATTCCTCGGCACGCCAGCCGTACTTTACCCCGTCAAACCGGGACAGGTTGGAGCTGGCCTCCGCCGAGGCGATGATGTAATAGGTGGGCACCACGTACTGGATAATGGGCAGGGGGAACTCCTCCACAATGGCCCCCTGTTGCTCCAGGGTCTTGGCCACAGCCAAAACAGCGTCCTTCACTTCCGGCTCCAGGCCGGCGCCGAAGCAGTCGGTGGGCAGGCCGATGCGCATGCCCTTCACCTCCCCGGTAAGGCCCTGGAGCAGGCCGCCTGTGGGCACATCCAAAGAGGTACCGTCCCGCAGGTCTCGGCCCATAATGGCGTCTAAGATGGCGGCGCAGTCCTCCGCCGTCTTAGCCACAGGGCCCATCTGGTCCAGGGACGAGGCGTAGGCGATGAGGCCATACCGGCTGACCGTGCCGTAGGTGGGCTTCATGCCGGTAACGCCGCAGTAGCTGGCCGGCTGGCGGATGGAGCCGCCGGTGTCCGACCCAATGGTGTAAAAGGCCTCCCCCGCTGTCACAGCGGCGGCAGCGCCACCAGAGGAGCCGCCGGGCACATGGCCCAGATCCCAGGGGTTTTTCACCGGGCCGTAGTAGGAGGTCTCCGAGGTGGAGCCCATGGCAAACTCGTCCATATTCAGCTTGCCCAGGCAGACCGCCCCCAGGCCGTTTAGCCGCTGGACCAGGGTGGCGTCGTAGGGGGGCTTAAAATCCCCCAGGATTTTGGAGGCGCAGCTGGTCTTGACCCCCTGGGTGCAGATGTTGTCTTTTAAGGCCATGGGGACGCCGGCCAAGGGGCCCTCTAGCTCCCCCGCCTGGATCTGCTTCTGCACCGCATCCGCCCGCTGGAGGGCCTCCTCCCGCTGGACGGTGATATAGGCGTTGTTCTCCGCCTGGTATTTTTCAATGTTGTCCAGGGCGGCCTGGGTGGCCTCCCGGACACCGATTTCCCCGGACCGGATCTTCCGGCCCAGCTCCAATGCAGTCATCTCTAACACAGTCACGCCTCCTATTCCACAGTCTTAGGCACCAGGAAGGCCTCTTCGTCCCGTTTCGGCGCATTTTCCAAAAGGGCCTCCCGGGGATAGGAGGGGGCCACCTCGTCCGGGCGGAACACGTTCCGCACGGCAAACACATGGCTCATGGGCTCCACATCCGTCGTGTCCAGTCCGTTGAGCGAATCCATATAGGCCAGGATCTGCTCTAGCTCCCCGGTCATCTTCTCCTTCTCCGCCTCCGGCAGGTTCAGCCGGGAGAGCACGGAGATATAGTCTACCATTTCCGTGGTGATTTTCATACAAAACTCCTTTCCGGCGGCCGGGCCGCCAACGTCCCTTGCCGTATCGGCTTACGGCTCCAGCCGGTGCAGGTCCCGGGGGAACATGGTGGAATACCGCACGTTGTTCAGGCCCAGCAGCTTCATGGTCAGCCGCTCCAGGCCGATGCCCAGGCCCCCGTGGGGCGGCATGCCGTGCTTGTGGATCATGAGATAGCTCTCAAACTCCTCCGGATGCATGCCCCGGGCCAGCATTTTGTCCACCTGCTCCTGGTAATCGTGGATGCGCTGGCCGCCGGTGGTGATCTCCATGCCCCGGAACAGCAGGTCAAAGCTGAGGGTGTATTTGGGGTCCGCCGGGTCGTCCATGGCGTAGAAGGGCCGCTTTTTAGAGGGGTAGTGGGTAACAAATACAAAGTCGCTGCCACACTCCTCCTGGAAGTACCGGCCGATATTGGTCTCCTCCTCCGGCTCCAAGTCGTAGGGGTCCCGGATGGGCCGGCCGTATTTTTCGGCGGCCAGGCGCTTGGCCTCGTCAAAGCGGACCTGGGGGATGCGGCTCACGTCCGGCAGCTCTACCTTCAGCCGCTGCAGGTCCGCCCCGTACTCCCGGCGCAGCAGGTCCATGGTGTACTGCAAAAAGCCGGTCTCCATGGCCATAATATCGGCAAAGGAGTCGATATAACCCATTTCAAAATCTAGGCTGGTGTACTCGTTTAAGTGCCGGGAGGTGGAGTGCTTCTCCGCCCGGAACACCGGCGCCGCCTCAAAGACCCGCTCATAGACCCCCACCAGGGTCTGCTTGTAAAACTGGGGGCTTTGGGCCAAAAAGGCCTTCCGGCCGAAATAGTCCAGGCGGAAGATGTTGCTGCCGCCCTCGGCCCCGGCGTGGACGATCTTGGGGGTGTGGATCTCGGTAAAGCCCTGGGTAAACAGGTAGTCCCGGAAGCCCCGGACGATGCCCTCCTGGATCTTGAAAATGGACCGTTCCCGCAGGTTCCGCAGCACCACTGGCCGCAGGCTCAGCTCCGTATCCACGTTCAGGTTCAGCTTCCACTTGTTGATGGGCACCGGCATAGGCGCCGCCGGCCGGGTCAGGACCTGGATGCCCTTTACCTGGAAGTCAAAGCCATTGGGGGCCCGGTCCTCTTGCTTGGCGGTCCCCGTCACCACCACGGTGGCCTCTTCCGGCACGTCTGTCAGGTCGATGTCCTTGTCGCAGACGCACTGGATGACCCCGTCTTTTTTCCGCAGGGTCAAAAAGGTAATACCCCCCATGGGGCGCTTGGCGTGGACGGCGCCGGAAACCTGGATCTCCTGGCCGTAGAGGGCCCCGTCTAAAATGTCCCGGATCTCCTTGCGCACGGAGTCCTGTACACCGGTGATATACTCCATCTTTTCTCCTCCTCATCGCATAAAAAATCCCGGACTGGTTTTCCAGTCCGGGACGAAAATTTGCTTTCCGCGGTACCACCCGCCTTGCCGCAGAGCGGCCGCTCCATCCGTTTAACGCACGGCGGCGGGATGGGCTACCCCCACAATACAGGCTCACACATCCAGCTCCGGAGCGTTCCGCAATGCCTGCTCTGCCGGCAGGGCTTTCAGCCCGTGACCCCGCCTCTCTGCTGCTTTGCCTGGCTGCGTTCTCCATCATCGCTTTTCCCTATGAAAAGTATGCTCTCATTATAGTATCCCGTCCGGCGGCCTGTCAATACATATTCCGCCGGTTTTGCCCCGGTTTTCCGGGATTTTTATAGGTTAAAATGCGCCAAAGCGCCGGTGACCAGGGCCTTGAACTGGCTGGCGGCCCGGTCCGCCGTCTCCTGGACCTCCTGATGGCTCAAAGGCGCAGCGGAGAGCCCCGCCGCCGCATTGGAGATACAGGAGATGCCGCAGACCCGCAGGCCCATATGCCGGGCGGCCAGTACCTCACATACCGTGCTCATGCCCACGGCGTCCGCCCCCAGGGCGGCCAGCAAGCGCACCTCCGCCGGTGTCTCATAGGCGGGGCCGGTGGTCTGGACATAGACCCCCTCCTGCAGAGGGATGCCCTGCTCCTGGGCGGCCTCCCGCACCGCCTGGGCTAGGTCCGGGTCATAGGCCTGGGTCATATCAAAAAAGCGCTCCCCCAGCTCCGGGATATTGGGCCCCACCAGGGGCGAGGGCACGAGAAAGCTGATATGGTCCCGGATCAACATAAAGTCCCCGGGACGGAAATTGGGGTTAATGCCCCCGGCGGCATTGGTGAGGAGCAGGGCTTTGGCCCCCAAAAGCCCCATGAGCCGGATGGGCAGCACCACATCCTCCATAGAATACCCCTCATAATAATGGACCCGGCCCTGCATCACCACCACGGGCACCGCACCGGCATAGCCGAAAACAAACCGGCCCCGGTGTCCCGCTACGGTGGAGGTGGGAAAGCCCGGCAGCTGCCGGTAGTCCACTGCCGCCACCTGCCGGATGCTGTCGGCATAGTCCCCCAGGCCGGAACCCAGTACTAGGGCCACCGCCGGTTTAAAATCTGTGATCTGCCGGATGCTGTCCCGATAGCCCAGCAGCTGCGCATACCGCTTGTCCATTTGATTGCCTCCTCCAGCTGGTTTTCTGCCCCTATTATACCCTGGCCGTCGGCAGCCGTGCAAGAGGGGCTTTTTTCACCCCTTGCAAAAGATCTGACAAATTTCTGCCAGTTTACCGGTTGATTTTTCCCCGTAAAATGCGTATAGTATAAGACAAGGTACAAGCCGCTTTGTACAGCGGGAGAATTAAGGAGGAGACACCATGGCATTTTGTTCTAGGTGTGG
Source organism: uncultured Oscillospiraceae bacterium (assembly GCA_964642465.1). GTDB lineage: Bacteria > Bacillota > Clostridia > Oscillospirales > Oscillospiraceae > CAZXRD01. The sequence continues at coordinate 16,127 of CAZXRD010000018.1, forward strand.
CGCCCAGGTGCCGGACGATGCCGCTTTTTGCACCAATTGCGGCAATGCGTTAAAAGGCGGCCCCCAGGCTACACACAACACTGCCTCCCAGGCGGGAGAAACGTTTAAACGTGTTTTTGTAAATACAGCGGACACCTCTGGGGAATTTGACCCTACAGATATCGCCAACAACAAGGCGATGGCGATCCTTTCCTACTTAGGGCCCCTGGTTTTTGTCCCCTATTTTGCGGCAAAAACCTCGAAATTTGCCCAGTATCACGCCAAGCAGGGTATGAATGTGTTTTGCCTGTGGGTGATTTATGCAATCGTATCGGTTCTGCTCAGCTTGATTAAGGTCACCCGGTATGTCTGGGGCATCCCCATCCGGGAGACGTCCGGCGTGGTCGTCGCCATCATCGTGATCTTGGGCATCTGCGTAGCCGCCCTGGCCATCCTGGGCATTGTGAATGCCGCCATGGGCAAAGCCAAAGAGCTGCCCCTGATCGGCCGCATCCATATTTTCTAAACACCACTGCTGCAAAAGGCGGGGGACTGGATTCCAGTCCCCCGCTTCTTTTTTATCTACCGGTGGCTGCCCAGGAAAAACAGGGCCATGGTGCCTGGTCCGGAGTGGGCGCCGATCACTGGCCCTACGTAGTTGATGACCACATCTTGCACATGCATCCGCTCCCGGATAACGTCCGCCATCCACCGGGCCTCTTCCTCGCAGTCCCCATGGCTGATAAACACCACCTGGGAAGCGGGATCCACCACTGTCTCCTCCATGGCCTTCACCAGGGCCAAAAGAGAGGCCTTCCGCCCCCGCACTTTGCCAACGGGGATCAGGCGGCCGGCATCGTCCACGTGGAGCAGGGGCTTGATGCCCAGCATCTTGCCGATGATGGCCACAGCCGGGGACACCCGACCGCCCCGGCGCAGGGTATCCAGGTCATCCACGGTAAACCGGTGGCAGAGGTGCAGCTTGTTCTGCTCCAGCCAGTCCCGCAAGGCGTCTATCTCCATCCCGGCCCGCTTGTGCTGCACGGCGTGCCACAGGAGCAGCCCGTGGCCCATGGAGGCGCACAGGGAGTCCACCACATAGATCTTCCGCTGGGGAAACCGGGTCTGCAGTTCCTGGGCCGCCATCACAAAAGCGTTGTAGGTGGCGCTGAGGGCAGAGGAAAAGGCCACGCCCAGCACATCCTGGCCCGCCGCCAAAATGGGGGTCAAAGCGTCTATATACTGCCCCATGTTCACAGCGTTGGTGGTGGCCATGACGCCGGAACGCATCTTCTCATAAAAGGCGGCAAAGCCCAGCTCGCCCCCTGTCAGGGTACCGGCATAGGTCTTCCCCTCCATGGTATAGCTGAGGGGCAGGACCACCAGGTCCAAGTCGTCCGCCATTTGCTGGGGTAGGTCGATGGTAGAATCGGTTACAATTGTGTAGTCGGCCATGGTTTTTCCTCCGTCTCTATAGATTGTTCAGGCTCAGGCCTGTTTCTTAGGCGTTTTCTCCTCCCGTTTTGCCTCCTCTACCGGCTCCGCCTGTTCCGCCAGCACCGCCAAAACCCGCTTACAGGCCAGCTGCTGGCAGTAGGCCGACAAGGCCAGCTGAAAGGCCGCCTTGGTCAGCTGTTCTGTGTCCACCTGGTCCGGAATTTGGGAAAAGGCCGCCGGCATATTCCCGTCCAGCCCCGTCTGCAGGCTGTCATACAGATCCTCTACATCCGCATCTTCCTGTAGCATCCGCTGGAGTAGCTCCTTGGTCTCCTTCACCGAAAGCACCTGTTTGAGCATGCAGATCACAGTGAGATAGGCCACATGGCGCCGGGAATACCGCTTCCCCTCCGCCCGGGGCAGCAGCCCGTCTTTAATATAGTTGTTCACCATGGCGGGGGTCAGCTTCTCCCCGCCCTCATAGTCCATGAGCTGCCGGGACATATAGGAGATCACTTGGTCCATATACAGGGGGATGTCCGGAATCTGGTCCCAAAGCACCGGTCGCTTTTCCGCCCATTTGCTCTTAAGTTCCCGCAGTTCTTCCATATATATACCGCCTCCTGTTTGCCACAGGTTTTTTCTGATTTTACGTCTTTAGTGTACCACATATATTAATATTTTGTAAACTATATATGTTTTTCATTTTCCCCCTTGTTAAAATCTAAAAAATTGTGTAATATAATTTTGAAAACAAGATTGCAAAGGAGGGCTGCTGTGGTGCGCCTGTCATCGCTCTGTATGTTCGGCGACTCTGTGGGCAAGGGCGTTGTCCTGGATACCGCCATCAATAAATACACGTTTTTAAAAGACTGTTTTGTCAATCTATTCTCCCGGGCCACCGGGACATTGGTCACCAACTACTCCAAATTTGGCTGTACCATTACCAAGGGGCTTACCATCTTAAACCGGCACCTGGACAGCCTGCCTAAGTACGATTATACAGTGCTGGAATTTGGGGGCAACGACTCCAATTTTGACTGGGCAGCCATCTCCGCCGACCCGGACGCAGAACACCAGCCTCAAACACCCCTCCCTTTATTTAAAGAGGAGTATCACCAGATGATCGACACGGTCCGGGCCCAGGGCGGCCGGCCGGTTATGTTAAACCTCCTCCCCTTAGATGCCCAGCGCTTTTTCAACTGGATCTCCCGGGGCCTCAACGCCGATAACATTCTCCATTGGCTGGGGGATGTGGACGCCATCTTCCGTTGGCACAGCTCCTACAACGACGCCGTGTGCCAGGTGGCAGCGGAAACAGATACCCCACTCATTGACATCCGCAGCGCCTTCCTGGAGGCTGGGAAGTATGGGGACCTGTTTTGTGCAGACGGGATGCACCCCAATGCCAAAGGACACAAATGTATTTTTGAACGAGTTGCCGCCTATGTGGCGTAACCCTCCTTCTGGGGGCCGGGTATACATCCGGCCCCTTTTTTCATTTTATTTAAAAACCATCTGGTAAAAGCTGAGGAATAGCAAGGGCTAGATGGATTATTTACAATTTATTCACATTTTTATACGGCGATCGTGCTATGATAAATTCATGAAAATCAAACATATGGTTGTCAGACATCCCCGCCTGGCAGGCGGGGATGTTTTTACACCGCCTATCCACGGAAAGAAAGGAGCATGCATATGAACAGCCAAACAGCTTGGAACCCTAACCAAGAGATTGACCGGCTTACGGAGATCTGCCTGCGGGACAATCAGATTGACAAAGCTTTATATAGCCAATACGACGTCAAACGGGGCCTGCGGGACATCAACGGCAAGGGCGTTTTGGCCGGCCTGACCACCATCTCCCTGGTCCAGGCTTATAAAAAGGTGGATGGAAAAGAAGTCCCCTGTGACGGCCTGCTTCGCTACCGGGGCGTGGATGTGCGGGACCTGGTGCGGGGCTTTGTCAGCGAGGGGCGCCTGGGTTTTGAAGAGGCGGCCTACCTCCTGCTCTTCGGCGTCCTGCCGGACGCTCAGGAGCTGGATCACTTTAAACGGCTGATCGTGGCCTCCCGGACCCTGCCCAAAAACTTCGTCCGGGACGTGGTGATGAAGGCACCCCGGGCGGATATGATGAACACCCTGGCCCGCAGCGTGCTCACCCTGGCCAACTACGACAAATACGCCGATGACATCTCCATCTCCAATGTGATCCGGCAGTGCGTGCGGCTCATCGGCATCTTCCCCATGCTGGCGGTCTACGGCTTCCACGCCTTTAACCACTACCAGCGCAACAAGAGTTTTTATATCCACCGGCCCAAGCCGGAGCTGTCCACAGCGGAGAACATCCTGCGGATGCTGCGCCCGGACAAGCAGTACACCGCCCTGGAGGCCCAGGTCCTGGACCTGGCCCTGGTGCTGCACATGGAGCACGGTGGCGGCAACAACTCCACATTCACCATGCATGTAGTCACCTCTTCCGGAACGGATACGTATTCCGCCGTGGCCGCTTCCCTGGCCTCCTTAAAGGGGCCCAAACACGGCGGCGCCAACATCAAGGTGGTGGAGATGATCCAGGATCTGAAGGCCCACGTCCACGACACCCGGGACCGGGAGGCTGTGGAAAACTATCTCACCCAGCTGGTGCGGGGCGAGGCCTTTGACAAGAAGGGCCTGATCTACGGCATGGGCCATGCGGTCTATTCCCTGTCCGACCCCCGGGCTCTGATCTTCCGCAGTTATGTGGAAAAACTGGCCAAAGAGAAGGGCCTGCACCGGGAGTTCGACCTCTACGCCACCATTGAGGAACTGGCGCCCAAGGTCATCGCCCGGGAACGGAAGATCTACAAGGGCGTCTCCGCCAATGTGGACTTCTACAGCGGCTTTGTCTATGGCATGCTGGGGCTGCCCAAAGAGCTGTTTACCCCCATGTTCGCCGTAGCCCGCATTGTGGGCTGGAGCGCCCACCGGCTGGAGGAATTGATCAACATGGACAAGATCATCCGCCCCGCCTATATGAATGTGGGCCAGGTACAGGAATATGTACCCCTAGACCAGCGCCCGTAAATATGCACAGCAAAGCCCCCGCCGGCAATGGGCGGGGGCTTTACAATTTGCAAATAAAAAAGCAGCCGCCTGTTGGCGGCTGCTTTTTTCTGTCTCGTTTACAGCTGTTTGTTGGCGTTGATCTTCACGCCGGGGCCCATGGTAGAGGCGGTGACGCAGCTGCGGATGTACTGGCCCTTCGCCGCAGCGGGCTTGGCCCGGATAATGGCGTCGATCAGGGTGTTGTAGTTCTCGCACAGCTTCTCTACACCAAAGCTCACCTTGCCGATGGGGCAGTGGATGATGTTGGACTTATCCAACCGGTACTCGATCTTACCGGCTTTGATCTCCTGCACGGCCTGGGCAATGTTGGGGGTGACGGTGCCTGCCTTGGGGGTGGGCATCAGGCCCTTGGGGCCCAAAACTTTACCCAGACGGCCAACCTGGCCCATCATGTCCGGGGTGGCGACCACCACGTCGTAATCAAAGAAGTTTTCCGTCTGGATCCGCTGGATCAGCTCGGCGCCGCCGGCGAAATCTGCGCCGGCATCCAGAGCTTCCTGGATGCGCTCGTCCTTGCAGAACACCAGCACCCGGCGGGTCTTGCCGGTGCCATGGGGCAGGACGATGGCACCGCGGACCTGCTGGTCGGCGTGACGGGAGTCAACGCCCAGCTTCACGTGGAGCTCTACGGTCTCATCAAACTTTGCTTTCGAAGCATTAATGACCAGGCCAAAGGCCTCCTGGGGGTCATATAGGACACTACGGTCTACGAGCTTTGCGCTCTCTTTATAATTTTTCCCTCTAAACAATTGTGAATCCTCCTTGTAATGTGGTTCGTCGGAATGATCCTCCCACGAGTCGCAGATGCGACGGGTTAGTCGCCTACGACAACGCCCATGCTGCGGGCTGTGCCGGCTATCATGCTCATAGCGGCCTCAATGCTGGAGGCGTTGAGATCCTTCATCTTGGTCTCGGCGATCTTGCGAACATCTTCTTTGCTGATGGTAGCAACCTTGTCCCGCTGGGGCACGCCGGAGCCCTTTTCAATGTTGCAGGCCTTTTTGATGAGCACCGGAGCCGGAGGAGACTTGGTGATAAAGGTAAAGCTCCGGTCGGCATACACGGTGATGACCACGGGGATGGTCATGCCCATGTCGTTTTTGGTGCGCTCGTTGAATTCCTTGGTAAATGCGGCAATATTTACGCCATGCTGGCCAAGGGCCGGGCCCACGGGGGGCGCCGGGGTCGCCTTGCCGGCAGGGATCTGCAATTTGATTAAACCTACTACTTTCTGTGCCACCTGATTGTGCACCTCCTAATTAATTTGAGACAGCTTCCACTTGATCCAGTTCCAGCTCCACCGGGGTCTCCCGGCCAAACATGGACACCGTCACCTTCACCCGGTTTTTCTCCGGTTCCAGCTCTTCCACCGTGCCCAAAAAGCCGTCCAGGGGGCCGTCCACCACTTTTACAGTGTCGCCCACGCCATAGGCCACCACGATCTCGTGTTTTTCCACGCCTAGGGCTGCAATCTCCTCATCCGTGAGGGGGACAGCCTTGCCGCCGGAACCTACAAAACCTGTGACGCCCCGGACATTGCGGACCAAATGCCAGCTCTCATCCGTCAAAATCATCTTTACCAGCACGTAGCCGGGGAACACTTTCCGCTCCACGGTTTTGGTCTGGTTTTCCGTGACCTCGGTCACCGTTTCCACCGGGATATTGACCTCTAAGATCAGGTCGTCCATATGCCGGTTCTCCGCCGATTTTTCAATCGTCGCAGCTACGGTGTTTTCGTATCCGGAATATGTGTGTACCACATACCATTTTGCGCTTTCAGCCATATTCTCTCCTAACCGCCAATGGAGATCAGCGCACGAACCACGAACTGGGCCAGCTCATCAAAGCCCCAGATCACGACTGCGGCCACCACCATGACGACCAGAACCACCAGGCAGTTGTTCAGCGTCTGCTTGGGGGTCGGCCATACGACCTTTTTTAATTCGCTACGCATTTCCCGGAACCAGCGGGCGATGCGGGAACCCATCCGTACAAAAATGTTCCTACGCTTTTTGGCAGGCTTTTTGTCGGCGGTGTCCACTACCTTTTTTTCATCGCTTGCCATTCATACACATCCTTTCTTCAGCGATTCGACTGCGTTACTTCGTCTCACTGTGCATGGTGTGCTTACGGCAGAAGGGACAGTATTTGCTGAGTTCCAGACGGTCCGGTGTGTTCTTCTTGTTCTTCACCGTGTTGTAATTCCTCTGCTTGCATTCGTTGCATCTGAGCGTAATCTTCACGCGCATTGATCGGCACCTCCTTGTTGATTTGCAGGCCGGGGCGGTCCCGGCCGCCGTTTGCCTCCCTGTTATACTGGCGGCTTCGGTCTCTGCCGGCATTTTTGCACAGCAAAATCACCTGTCCGCCGACAGGTAAGATATACTATAGCACATTCGGGGAAAAAAGGTCAATATTTTTTTCATTTATTTTCCCCGTTTTTCTTGATTATTTCCCGGATGGATGCCATAATGTTCCCCGGTGGTGATGTATTTTGCGGATTATGGCGATTGACTACGGCGACGCCCGCACCGGCCTGGCGGTTTCTGACCCCTTGGGCATCCTGGCGGGCGAGGCTTGGACCATAAAAGAAGCGGACCCGGACCGGCTGGTCCAGGCGATTTTGGAGGCCGCAAAGACCCGGGGCGTAGGCCAGTTGGTTTTGGGCTATCCCTTGAATATGGACGGCTCCGCCGGCCTTCGGGCGGAAAAGAGCCTAGCACTAAAGACCCGACTGGAAGCGGCGGGTGCGCCCCCTGTCGCCCTGTGGGACGAGCGGCGCACCACGGTGGACGCCCACCGGATCCTCTCTAAGAGCGGTTACCGGGGCAAAAAGCGGAAAAGCACAGTGGACGCCGTGGCCGCCACCTTGATTTTGGAGGGTTATCTGGCCAGCCAGCATTGACAACAAAAAGCACAGCGCCCATGACTTAGGCGTTGTGCTTTTTCTATACTTACAGGTCTAGCCGAAAAAAGTCGCTGTCTGCATAGGGGTGGCTGAAATGCACCGGCAGCTCGGCCTCCTGGACTGGATAAAAACCCGCCTTCTCATAAAACTTGTGGGCCCGTTGGGTATTGCGAGGCGTATCCAACAGAATCGTCCGCACCCGCTTTTCCTTGGCAAAGTCCAATAGACGGCCATAGAGCTGCCGGCCCACGTGGTGGGGGTCGCCCTGATAG